>CAXTWM010000456.1:0-3344 GCA_964247915.1 uncultured Armatimonadales bacterium
GGTCGGGGGTGGGTGCGGCTCCCCAAGCCGTTCACCCCCGGCGAAATCCTGACCGTCTGGGCGATGGTTATTATTGCGGCGGGCATCCCGTCCAGCGGCCTGATGCGCTACCTGCTGCCCCACATCGTCGCGCCGCACTACTACGCCACCCGGACCAACCACTGGGAGGGCCTGTTCCTGGCGCATCTGCCCCCGTACCTATTTGTGTCCGACCCCGACGCCGTGCGGACCTTCTTCGAGGGCCTGCACCGGGGCCAGCCGATCCCCTGGGGGGCGTGGGCCGTGCCGCTGGCCTGGTGGAGCGTGTTCGTTCTTTGCCTGTTCCTGTCCTACTTCTGCCTGGCGACGCTGCTCCGCCGCCCCTGGGTCGAACACGAGCGGCTGGCCTTCCCCCTGGTCAAACTGCCCGTCCTGCTGGCCGACGCGCCCCCGCCGGGGCGATTGTTCAACGACCTCCTGCGCGCGCCCCTGCTATGGGTCGGGGTCGGCCTGGTCACGATCCTGCACACGGTCAAGGGGCTGCACCAGTTCTACCCGGCGATCCCGGACATCCCGCTGATCTGGCACGCGACGGATTATCTGCACGGGCGTCCGTGGGACGGCATGGGGGACACGGCCCTGTTCGTCTGGCCGCTCGTGGTCGGCTTCTCGTACCTCATGTCCAGCGAGGTCTGCCTGTCCCTGTGGCTGTTCTACCTGCTGTTCCGGGCCGAGGTCATGGTCGGCGTCCTGTACGCCTGGGACATGGGCGGGACGGGGACCGGCTTCACGATGGGGCCGGCCTACACGGTCTATCCCGAAGCTGGCGGCGCGCTGGCCTTGACGCTTTGGACGCTGTGGACCATGCGCGGGCACCTCGCCGACGTCTGGCGCAAGGCCGTCCGCAACGCGCCCGACGTGGACGACTCGCGGGAGCCGCTGTCGTACCGCTTCGCCCTGTTCGGGCTGGTCGGCGGCTACGCGGGGATGTTCGCGTGGCTGACAGGGGCCGCGCGGATGCAGGCGGGCATGGCGGGGGGGATTCTGGCGGGCAGCCTGGTGGTCTTCGTCCTGCTCTCCTGGCTGGTCGCGCAGGCGGGCCTGCTGTTCGTCACCCAGGCGTTCGCGCCGTCCCAGATCCTCACCGTGCTGGGCGGCGGGGCGGCCTTCGACGCCCGCTCCCTGGTCATGGCCTCGCTGACCGAGCACGTCGGCTGGCAGGACTCGCGCGAGTTCATGCTGCCGCCGCTCTTGAACTCCCTCAAAGGCGCGGGGGAGACCGGCCTGAGCGCCCGGTCCTTGACCCGCGCGCTGGCGGGGTGCGTCGGCTGCGCCGTCTTGCTGTCGGGCGTCGTCTCCCTGTGGCTGCCCTACACCCACGGCGGCGCGCTGGCCCTCCAGAACCCGTGGATGTACAAGTCCGCGCCCCAGGTCTCGTTCACCTGGGCCGCCGCCCAGGTCAACGCCCCGCACCCGCCCCAGGCCGGGGGCATGGCCGAGATGGCGGCGGGCGCCGCCTTCGTCTTGGCCCTGTTCCTGTGCCGCGCCTACCTGCCCGCGCTCGGCCTGCACCCGGCGGGGTTTTTGGTCGCCGCCTCCTACGCCCTGTACGAGCTGTGGTTCTCCCTGTTCCTCGGCTGGCTGCTCAAAGCCCCCCTGGTCCGCTACGGCGGGATGCACGGCTACCGCCTGGCCCTCCCCTTCTTCCTGGGCCTCATCCTGGGCGACTGCGCCAACGCCCTGGCTTGGGTCCTCGTCGGCCTGGCGACCGGCAAAGGCTACCAGCTCATGCCGGGGTGAGGGGGTCGCCCCAGGGCTGAACCCCTGGGCTTTTGAAGTGCAAGCCCCCGCCTCTGCACTGGCAGACCCGGAGGGGCGCGGGCGCAATGCCGCAGGCATGGAGCTTCCTCGTGTCCTTCTGCCCGCGCAGGCGGGGAGTTGCTTTACCAAAGCACGGGGGTTCAGCCCCGTGAAACCCGCGTGGAAATGGCCGAACCAGGAACGGAAACAAACCGGGTAGAATCGCAGCCATGAGCGAAACGGTTTCGGCGTCGGTGGTTCCGGTGGGCTAAAGAGTTTTGACCTATCATAAGACCCGATGAACGGCACGCAGAGCTGCGGAGCGTGAAAAGCAACTAAACCTCTTGCATAAGGGCGGGGCCCCCTCGCCCGAAGGCTTATACAAGAGGTCCGTTGTTAAGGTTTAGATATTCCATAAGCCCTGGGTTAAGGAACTAGAAAATGGATACACCACCGGTTGAAGAGGTATCCCCTGAATTAGCTGCATTCTGGTTGCGCTTCTGGCGTTGGATCGTCGCCACTCTACAAATAGTTGGCGGCCTATTCGGACTCTACTACACCATGTTTGGGACGCTGCTCAGTCCCAGCCGCTTCTTCTTCCTGGTAACTTTCCTACTGTTCGCGGCATCGGTTTTTGGCGGGGTGCTCCTTGCGCTAAACAGGCCGGGCGGCGTTCTTATCTCCTTGGCAATTCAAACATTGCAGGTGCTTCAAATTGCCACAGACAGCCTCGTTTATTCATTCCTTTGCGGGGTGCAATTGGTACTCGGCCTGCGCCCGGTGCAAAATGGGCCGGAAGTCGGTTTCAGTTTATATTTTCCGGTTCGTTTCATGGTATCCACCGACCCGTCGCCTGCGGTGCAGGGGATTGGGTTCACAGGCGTAAATGTGGTAGCAGTTCTTGCTATCATTTGTTTGCTGTACGTCCGGTCATCCCGCTCTCGGTCGCCCTTGTCCACGCCGGAATCCAAACCACCCACCAAAGACATATGGCCGCCAGCACCAGAACTGTAGTAGTCTAGTACGGCACCGCATTGGCTTTTCCCATAACGGCATTCGTGCGAGTAGTTGCGCTGAATGTTACAAAGGCGAGCTTATCGGCCTCAAGCAATGCTTCAGAGGGCAGGCCGGTGTTGATGTTCCACCGGTAGCTTCGTGCAGTGAAGCGATTTGGCTGCTGGACGCGCCTCGACACGATGTTGGAAGAGGCAGGGACGCCCGCTATGCTGCCTCCAGAGGAGTCGCAGGGAGTGATGATGGAGGAGAGAGTCAAAAAGGAGATATGCCGGGTGACCGCCGAGGTGGAGGCGCTGACCGGTCTGCGCTCGCGCTGGAACGGGGGCGTGACGATCTGGTAGGCGCGCAAGAGGCAGGACGCGCCCGCCGTCGCCGCCTAAGCGTCTGTCTGGAGGCATCAGACAGCCATCCGTTCCTCCCTCCACCCTGCTACGGAGGCTTGGCGACTAGGGGCCGCAAGCGGGAGAGGAGAGTCGCAAGGAGAGGCAATGTTACCCCTCTCCCGCTTAGCGGGGGCAGGGGTCGGTACGCAGTACCGGGGGTGGGGG
>CAXTWM010000457.1:0-3298 GCA_964247915.1 uncultured Armatimonadales bacterium
GGTCAGAATCGAAAGATAAAGCCGCACGCGCGACCACTTCAACACGGGTGATGTTCTCCAGGCTGCCAATAACTGATGTCACGCATTTGCCCCCGGAATGAATTCCAGGTCTTTGGCCTTGCATCCGTCCGTGGGTAAGGACTAATGACCTGCCCCGATCCCCGTCTTCTGTCCGCGAAGGCGGACATTTGCTTTACCGGAGACCCGGAATTCATTCCGGGGGCAGAAGAGCGCAACTCGGTCATAACACACGGGCGGCGAGGCAGGGTTCCCCACCCGCCCGTCCGCCCGTTTGCAGTTATTGTAGCATGGATTCTACGGATTCCCTATCGTTTTCGGCGCGGCGGGCGACACGGAAATTTCCGTGGTCCGGTGCGGCTTCAGGGCCGCCTCCACGACCACCTCCTCGCCGCCCTTGCCGTCGGGAGTTTGCGAGACGATCCGCGCGTCGCCCGGCTTGACCTTGTTCTTGTAGGCCACGCCCGCCGTCAGCGCGAGCGCCGAGCCGGCGGGCGGAGCTGCGACGCGCAGGACGATGTGGCGGGCCAGGACGTCGTCGTTGTTGGTGTTGGCGACCCAGACGCGGTTGGCGGGGCCGTGGGCGGCCTCGCCGTCGGGGTAGTCCACTTCCAGGTGCCAGGGCTGCTCGATCTGCGTCGTGATCCCGCCGCCGTCCACCCGCACGACGACGTAGTGCAGGTAGCCGCCCTTTTCGGGGGAGGCGTCGAGCGGCGCGCCCGCGCCGCCCGAAATGAAGTAGTCCACGCCGTCTTTAACGGCGTGCCAGTAGATGTGGTTGTGGCTGCAAAAGACGGCCCGGACGCCGTATCTGACCATCAGGGCGTGCAGTCGGTCGCGCTCTTCGGTGGTGACAAAGCCGGTGTCCAAGTCCGGCGTGTCCGGGTCGGGCGGGCCGAAGACGAAGTGGTGCATGAAGACGAAGGTGTTCTTCGCGCCCCGGTTGGCTTCCAGGTCGCGCCGGAGCCAGGCCCACTGGGCGTCGTCAATCGTCCCGCCCTTGACCGTGCCGTCCGCGCCGACCGGGGTGGTGTCCAGGGCGATGAAATGGGAGTGGCCGTAGTCGAACGAGCCGTACAGGCTCCCCAGGCGCTTTCGGTAGACGGGCAGCAGGGCGGCGTCGAGGCTGTATTCGTGATTGCCGGGGGCGTTGAAAATCGGCCCGCCGGTCAGGGACGCCCCCTGGAGGAAGGTGTCGTACTCGGCGTCCGCCTCGGCGACGGTGTCGCCATAGCCCTCGATCACGTCGCCGGTCCAGAAGGTGAAGTCGGGATGAATCCAGCCGATCTCGCGGCAGATCTCGTCGAAGGCAGGCGGCATCGGGTAGCCGTGCCCGGTGGAGCGGTTGTCCCCCGCCACGATGAACGTGAAGTGGTCCGGGTCGGTGGGCGCGGCCAGTGTCTTCGCCCCCGGCGTCGGGATCGGCGCGAAGGGCTTGGTGGTGGAGGCCGCCACGGGCGCGGCCACCAGGGCAGCCAGGACGAAGGCGGCGGGAGCGGGGAGAGTTCGTTTGGTCATTTTTGTTTCCGGGGTGCCGGGGAGGGATACCCAGGGCTGAACCCCTGGGCTTTAGAAGAGCAAATCCCCGCCTTCGCGGGCATGAAGAGCGAAACGAAGGGCATGATGCCAGCGGCATTGCGCCCGCGCCCCTCCGGGTCTGCCAGTGCAGAGGCGGGGGCTTGCATTCCCGAAGCCCAGGGGTTCAGCCCTGGGTACTCAGCGCCGCAGACCGCGCGCCCCTAGTCCTGCTTGCGCTGGAGACCCTGCGTGTTGCAGGAGCCGGCCTGGTCCCAGGCCCAGTCCACGCCGTCACAGCCGGACTGGTACTGGCTGTAGCGGGTGATGAACTTGGCGTGGCCGTCCACATAGGCGATGGCGCAGCCGTCCGGGTGGAACAGCTTTTTGGCGCTGGGCTTGTCCGCGAACGTCTTCTGCCAGTCGGCGAACATGCGCGTGTCGGCGGGGCGGGCGAAGGCGGCCAGCGTCAGCGTGGCGATGCCGGGGGCACCGGGGTCGGCGCCGGGGTTCCAGCTCCCGGTCTGGTCAATCGCCTCGCCGTGGGCGGAGTAGTCGCAGTCCTTCCCCGCCCCCGCCGCGCCGCAGGCCAGCGCGGTCGCATAGCCGGTCTGCGCCTTGGTCGGGTACGGGTGCGAGAAGTTCTGGTTGGTGAACTTGTAGGACGTGCCGAAGACGTCACGGTAGGAGTGGGCGGAGGCGGCGGCGAGCGGGATGCCGGGCGCAACATTGGTCGCGTCGCTGGGGTCCAGGCCCGAGTCGTCCGGGCAAAGGAAGACGTCCTGGCTCTTGATGTATGGCTGGATCTGGGCGGCGACGCCGGCCTGCCCGCCGACCGCGCCGCCGATGCCGGTCGCGTTGTACTGGGCCACGGCGGGTCCGTAAGCGTGGTCCTGGTTGAAGGCGATGGGCAGGGCCTCCTCGTTGTCCTGGACGTACTGCAAGATGCCCAGCCCGAACTGCTTGCAGTTGGACAGGCAGACGGTGCGCCGCCCGTTCTCGCGCACCTTCTGGAAGACGGGGAAGAGGATGGCGGCGAGAATCGCGATGATGGCGATGACGACGAGCAGTTCGATCAATGTGAATGCTCGGGTGAAACCCTGAACCGAGCCTGGCTTCCGGCGGTGATGCATGGCAGTACTCCTTACAGCAGAGGCTTTTATATAAATCATACAAGAGCCTCCTTATTCTACTGCCCACGCACTCTCAACGCCGTTAAGGGAAGATTAAGCTTTTGTTAAATTTCCGTTAAGGGCGACGGTGGCCGAACATGAAAAAGCCGCCGGGGACAGCGGGCGGCTGTCTCCGGCGGCTTCCAAGCTTTTCCCGCGTGGGAGAGCGGCTATTTGATGACTTTCACCTGGGCGGGGCCGGTCATCTCGATCTGGGCGACGCCGTGCGAGTTCGCGCTGAACTTGCCGGAAACGAGGACGCGCTTGCCGACCAGCCCGCTCAGGTCGGGGAACTTGGTGTAGGCGTCCGGCCTGACGGTCGCCGTGAGCGCGTCGTGGTAGTTGGGGGCGAAGTCCAGGATGGCGACGTTGTGGGAGCGCGGCGAGTAGACCTGGCTGACGGTCCCCTGGAACGCGCCGGGCTTGCCGACCAGCTTCAGGGCGTCCGCCAGGGATTTGGCGTCGAGCGCCTGGGTGACGCTCTTGTCCGAGGCCGCTACGGTGGCGAAGGCCGCTTTGGCGGCCACGGAGGGCTGCGCCGGGAAGGTCTTATCGCCGGCGTCCGCGCTTTTGGCCGGCGCGGGGGATGGGGC
>CAXTWM010000458.1:0-3249 GCA_964247915.1 uncultured Armatimonadales bacterium
GCCCCGATGAGGCCGTCTGGGAGGTCGCGGGCGGCTGGCTGATCGGCCTGCTGGGTCGGGCCGGCTGGGCGGCGGCCATCACGCTGGGGGACATCGTCCTGTACGCCGACGCGCGGCTGATTCCCCTGCTGCACGACCACGAGATGGCGCACGTCCGGCAGGGTCGGGCGTGGGGGCCGCTGTTCCTGCCGGCCTATGTGCTGGAGTCGGCCTACCAGTGGCTGCGGACGGGGCGCGGCTACTGGGACAACCGCTTCGAGGTCGCCGCCCGTCCGGGTGCGGCTGGCGGGGAGGAGAATTGAGCCTGCCTGCCGAACGAGTGTGGTGGAGGATGACCATGCTGACCCGGAACAAGTTTACACCCCTCGCGTTTTGCCTTGCGGCTTGCCTCGCACACGGGGCGGCGGCCAAGCCGTCGCCGCAGGGGCCGGCGGCACGGCGCGAGATCCAGGCCATCTACAACAGGATCAACGCGGCGGCGATGGGGAAGAACGTGGACGGGGTGTACGCTTACGACAGCGACGACTACACCGTGATAGACCAGAAGGGCCGCACCCACGAACCCTCGGAAGGGCGGCAGGACTTGGAACAGGCGCTGGAAGTGATGGACACGGTCAAGGCCAGCACCGTCATTCTGAGCTTCACGGGCACGGACGCCGAGGCGACCGTCACCGTGAAAGAACACGTCGCCCTGAGCATCGCGAACACCACGACGGGCCGGGCCGCCCGAATCACCGCCGACGACACCGCCCGCGAACACTGGGTCAAGACGGACGACGGCTGGCGGCGCACCCGGACGCGCATCCTCTCAGGAAAGAACGCCCTCCACAAGAACTTTTAGGGTTGGCGTGAGGCGCAAGGAAAAAGCCGTGCCTGTCACCGGAGGTGACGCGGGACGGCTTTTCTTTGCACGGGGCTTGCTCCCTTCGGAGAGTCCCATGTGCAGCCGGAGATTGTCCGGGGTTGCCCCAATTATAACACTAGTCGGGCGTCCTGTCAAGCGGCTTCGTAGGATTCTTTACACGGGAGGTTCAGAGCAGGGCGACGGCGAGGGCGGCTTTGTCCTGGGCGGCGTCGCCCAGGGCGGCGGGGAGGATGGAGACGCCCTCCCAGACGCGCGGCCAGCAGTGGGCCTGGGCCGAAGCGCGGATCGGGTCCAGGAGCAGGTCGGCGGCGTGGACGGCCAGCGTCCCCAGCACGATGCGCTCTAAATTGAGGGTGTGCAGGAGGTTGGCGAGGCCGATGCCCATGTAGAGGGCGACGTCGGCGACCACGCCCAGCGCAACGGGGTCGCCCGCGCGGGCGCGGTCGCAGACGTCGTGGGCGGTCAGCCCGTCCTCGCCATACCGCTCGCGGCCCATGCGGGCGAGGGAGGTGCCCGAAGCCAGCGCTTCCAGGCAGCCGCGCTTGCCGCAGGGGCAGAGGGGGCCGCCGGGCAGGACGACGGCGTGGCCGACCTCGCCGGCCAGGTCGCGCCGCCCCCGGTAGAGCTGTCCGTCCAGGATCAGGCCCGCGCCGATGCCCGTCCCCATCGTCAGGAAGGCCATGTCCCGGCAGCCCTGCCCTGCGCCCCAGCGGTGCTCGGCCAGGGCGGTGGCGTTGGCGTCATTTTCCAGGCGGGTCGGCAGGCCGAACTCGGCTTCCAGGATCGTGCGGAGCGGAACGGCCTCCCAGGCGGGTAGGTTGGGCGGGGCGTAGACGGTGCCGGTGGCCGAATCCAGCGGGCCGCCGCAGGAGACGCCCAGGGCGGCCATCTCGGAGACGGGAACGCCCTGCTCACCGCAGACCGAGCGGCACAGGGTACACAGCAGGGCGACGGCCTCCTGCCAACTGGCCTGCGGCGTGGCGGCGGAGGCGCGGGCCAGGACGTTGCCGTCAGGGTCGCCGACTACGGCGGCGCTTTTGGTGCCGCCGATGTCCAGTCCGAGAAGCAGGGTCGTCACCTACGGCTCCAGGTTCTGGGTGCGCGGCAGGACGCGGTCCGGCATCGGGGTGTGATCCGTCTGCTGGTCGAAGGCTTCGCCCTTGACGCCGTGCTGCTTTTCGGCGCTGGGGATGCCGCTATTGGCGGGGGCCTCGCTGCTGGCCCCGGCGTGGTGGCTCCGCAGGGTGACTTCCTTTTCCTTGCCGTCGCCGCCGTCGGCGAAGAGGTGGCGTGTGGTGACGCTCTCGCCGTCGGTCGCCTGGGCGAAGGCGTCGGGCTGGGTCACGGCGATATGTTCTTCGATGTTATCTACGGGCTGGTCTTCGATGTTGTCTGCCATGTCAACTGTCCCCTTTAGACTCGTTGTACCCATTTGAGGTGCGCCTCGTGCATGGCGGGGACGATCTCGTGGCCGGTCTGGGGGAGGTACAGCATTTCTTTGGGGCAGCGCAGGGCGTTGAAGACGGCGTAGACGGTGGGCGGCTTGCAGCTCGGGTCGCGCCCGCCGGCGCTGCCCTGGGTGGGGCAGGCGATGTCGGGGGCGTGGGACAGGGGATCGAAATAGGCGTAGGTTTGGTAGATTTGGGCGGCCCGGTCGGGGTGGGCCTCGGCGTGGTCGGCGATCAGGCCGCGCGCGTCGGGGTAGCGGGCGGCCTGGGTGCGCTTGTACTTGGCGCGGTCGAGCAGGGACAGGGCGAGGTCGAGCGCGCCGAGCCAGGGCATGTCGGCGAGGCACAGCCGGGGCTGGGGCGAAAGGGCGGCGGTCACGAGGGCCAGGCCGCCGCCCTGGCTCATGCCGCCGACCACCACGCGGTCCGGGCTGACTTCGGGCTGCCCGGCCAGGACGTCGAGGGCGCGCAGGCAGTGGGCGACGAGGGGGCGGTAGATATACGTCTGGGGCGACTCGATGCCGGACGTGATGTAGTCCTGCCCCGACAGGCTGGGGTGGGCGTAGGGCGTGTCGGGGGTGTTCCCGTGCAGGTTCAGGCCGAGGGTCACGGTGTCCGGGTACAGGGCCTCGGGGCCGGGGGGCGGATTGCCCAGCGAGTAGCCGGGCAGCCACAGGTAGCCGCGCCCGCCCGATGGCGGCCCGTGTTTGGGCACGGCGAGCCAGCCGTAGACGAGGGTGTCATCCAGCGACGAGAAGCGCAGCCAGTCAATCGTGTGGGTCGGGGTCTCGCCGCCCGCTCGGGGCAGGCGCTCCCATTCCAGGGGCACGTCGGCGAGTTCGGCCCGGACGCCCCGCCAGAAGGCGTCAAAGTCCGGGGGGAGCTTGGCCTCGGCGCGGGTTTCTTCCAGGGCTTTCGGCAGCGTGGGGTCGGGCA
>CAXTWM010000459.1:0-3248 GCA_964247915.1 uncultured Armatimonadales bacterium
TTGCCGGAGGGCGGGGGGCCGCCGTAGCGGTTAGACCCGCCGCCATTTCCTCCGCCGTAGTTGCCGCCCCAACCGTTGCCCCCGTAGTTCCCGCCGCCACCGAATCGCCCGCCGCCCATCGGCTGCGGGCTGTCCGCGAAGCGCCCGCCCGTGGATTCGTCCAGTTCGGGCGAGAACTGCGTCCCGAACCCGCACAGGGCGAGGGCGCGGCCAACGGCCCCGGTTTCGGCTTTTTCGATATAGTCGCCGAAACCCTTAACATCCTCTTTCTTGGTCCCCGTCGCCATCAGCTTGCCGTCGGCGTCGCAGATGCGGGCGCGGAAGATGGCGTACTGCTTCTCGTGGTTGATCTCGACGGCTTCCGTCTCGATGCTCCAGTCGGGGTGCTCCTCGCGGAACCAGACGATGCGGGCCGAGACCGGGAGGTACGTCCGGCCCCCCTGCACTTTGATGAGGCTCTTCTTGAAATCAAATGCCATTCCAGTTCTCCTTACACCAAGTCAGTCACTCAGAAGGGGAAGCCCCCGACGGTTCATGCCGGGGGCACGAGGCGTCAGACCGCCAGCGCCAGAGCTTCGGCGTCGTCGGCTTCCATCGCGGCGGGCAGGCTTTCCACGGGGCCGACGGCGATGTCGCGGATGCGCGACTCCATCTCCGCCATGATCTCGGGGTGCTCTTCCAGGTACTGCTTGGCGTTCTCCCGTCCCTGGCCGATGCGCTGGTCGCCGTAGGTGAACCAGGAGCCGGACTTGTTCGCCAGCCCTAGTTCAATCGCCATGTCCAGAATTCCTCCTGAGCGGCTGATCCCCGTGCCGAACATGATGTCGAACTCGGCCTGGCGGAAGGGCGGGGCGACCTTGTTCTTGACCACCTTGACCTTGACCCGGTTGCCCACCATGTCCGTGCCCTGCTTGAGCGTCTCGACGCGGCGGATGTCCAGCCGCACCGAGGCGTAGAACTTCAGGGCCTTGCCGCCCGGCGTGGTCTCGGGGTTGCCGAACATGACGCCGATCTTTTCGCGGAGCTGGTTGATGAAGATGATGACGCAGCCGGTCTTGGAAACGCTGCCGGACAGCTTCCGCATGGCCTGGGACATCATGCGGGCCTGCAAGCCCATGTGGCTGTCGCCCATCTCGCCCTCGATCTCCGCCTTGGGGACCAGCGCAGCGACCGAGTCGATGACAACCAGGGAGATCGCGCCGGACCGGACCAGGCCGTCGGTGATCTCCAGGGCTTCTTCGCCCGTGGAGGGCTGGGAAACGAGCAGGCTGTCGATGTTGACGCCCAGCTTGCGGGCGTACTCGGGGTCCAGGGCGTGCTCGGCGTCCACATACGCGCAGATGCCGCCCGTCTTCTGCGACTCGGCGACCAGGTGCAGGGCCAGCGTCGTCTTGCCCGACGACTCGGGGCCGTAGACCTCGGTGATGCGCCCCTTGGGGATTCCCCCGACGCCCAGCGCGATGTCTAGGGCGACGGAGCCGGTCGGGACGGCCTCCGTCACCAGCTTCTCGGCCTGCCCCAGCCGCATGATCGCGCCCTTGCCGAACTGCTTGTCGATCTGCGCCAGCGCCAGTTCCAGTGCTTTCTCTTTGTCCAATGTCGTTTCCTCTCTATACCATTGCGTCAAACATGTGTTCGTAAATCACTCTAATATACCATATTATAGGCCCGAAGTCAACAAATTTTACCCTATTTTTAGGGGGTTTTCATGCCAACAATTAGCAACGATAGAACATTCCGTCACAAGCCGCCTTGACAGGGCTAGGGGTTTGGGTTATACTGTCCCAGCCTCGAAGAACAGCAAAGGTCGGCATCGCCCCCAGGCGTCCCGGCACGGCGCGCGGAAACTCAACCGAACGACTCCGCGCGTACACCCCAAAAGCTCCCAGGAGGAGACCATTTGCGAAACTCGAAGACAGCCCGCACGATCGGCTATCTGTCCGTTGCTTCCCTTTTCTCGGTGACCGCGCTTTCCTGCCCCTTTGCGGTCTTGGCGCAGGACGTCCACACCCCCGCTCCCACTGCCGGGATCGGCACGAACCCCACCCCCGTTTCCGACGCGCTCCTGACCCATACGCTTTCCGTCACCATTGTGGACGGTGCCCGGCCCGCCCGGACGCTCGACACCAGGGCGCGGACCGTCGGGGACGCGCTGGCGGCGGCGGGCATCACCTGCGGCAAGGATGACCGCATCGTCCCGCGCCCCTCGACTCCCTTGGCGGCGGGCCAGCGCATCGTCATCACCCGCGTCCACTTCGAGACCCAGACCGAGACCGCCCCGATCCCCTTCAAGACCGTGTTCAAGATGAGCCGTGAGGTCGCCCCCGGCCAGGTCCGGGCGGGCCAGCACGGCGTCCCCGGCGTCCTCGCGAAGACGTACAATGCCGGCTTCGTCAACGACAAGCGCACCAGCCGCAACCTCGTCGCCACCCGCGTCGCGCGCGCCCCGCAGGATCAGGAGACGCTGGCCGGCATCCGCGTCCGCGAGGCGCGCGCCCTGCCGTCCCGCTCCGGCTCCTACCGGCGGATGCAGTGTTTCAGCATGGTCGCCACGGGCTACTCCCCCTATGAGGGCAGCAGCGTGGGCCGCTGCGCGACCGGGATGCGGGCGGGCTACGGCGTCGTCGCCGTGGACCCGCGCCTGATCCCCCTCGGCTCCAAGCTCTACATCGAGGGCTACGGCTACGCCGTGGCGGGCGATACGGGCGGCGCGATCAAGGGCCACCGGATTGACCTCGGCCACACCACGTTCCGGGAAGCGTCGAACGTCGGACGCCGCCGCGTGACCGTCTGGCTGCTGTCACCTGCGCGGTAAGCATTGTTGAGAAAGCTCAGAAGAAGCCCCCTAGCGCCCAATCCTGGGGGGACAAAATAGCCCATGTCTACCTCTGGCTCCCCCAGAATTGGGGGTCGGGGGCGAGGCTTTACCCCATGCCCCTCCAAGTCAGTCCCGACCGGCGTTTCCTCGTCCACGACGGGGGGACGCCGTTCTTCTATCTCGCCGATACCGCCTGGGAGCTGTTCCACCGGCTCACGCCCGAGAAGGCGGACTTCTACCTGCAAACGCGGGCCGCGCAGGGGTTCACGGTCATCCAGGCCGTGCTTCTCGCCGAACACGGGTTTGAGCAGCCCGGCCCCATCGGCCACCTGCCCCTGCACGACAACGACCCCGCCCAGCCGAACGAGGCGTATTTTGCCCATGTGGACCGAGTCGTCCGCCGCGCCAACGACCTGGGGCTGTGGGTGGG
>CAXTWM010000460.1:0-3246 GCA_964247915.1 uncultured Armatimonadales bacterium
CGCCTGGCCCCCGCCGCCAACACGCCCTCGAACGTCCCGCCTGCCAAGAACGCACAGCTCCGCAGGCCGTAGCGCCGGTGCGCTCCGCTGCCCGGTTTCCTTGACTCGCGCCCCCCTTTCGTCTATAATAGACGGCAGCAGGCTGGCCCTTGCCGCCGCCATTTTCAGGCGCTACTTTCAGGAGACCTCCCATGCCCTACGAAGGACAAGCCGCCGTCCTCAACGAAGACGGACGCGACGTTGAAGTCGAAGACATCACGATAGACGACCCCGGCGCGGGCGAGGTGCTGGTCAAGCTGGCGGCGTCCGGCGTCTGCCACACCGACCTGACCGTCAAGAACCTGCACGGCAACGGCATGACGTTCCCCATCGTGCTGGGGCACGAGGGCGCGGGCACTATCGAGGCCGTCGGCGAGGGCGTCCAGGGTCTGGAAAAGGGCGATCCCGTCGTCCTCGCCTACCGCGCCCCCTGCGAGCAGTGCCCCGCCTGTCGGCGCGGCGACCCGCGCCACTGCTACGCCGCCCTGCGTCCCGGCCTGCGCCTGCGCCGCAAGCGCGACGGCGCGGTCTGCTCGCAGGTGCTCCGCTGCGGCACGTTCTCCACCTACACCGTGGTCCACGCCAAGGCCGCCATCAAGATGCCGAAGGAAATGCCGCTCGACCGCGCGTGCCTCCTCGCCTGCGGAGTCGTCACCGGCGTCGGCGCGGCAATGAACACGACGCCCGTTTTCGCCGGCTCGCGTGTCGCCGTGATCGGCTGCGGCGGCGTCGGCCTGTCTGTGATCCAGGGCGCGCGCTTGCAGCACGCCCGGCAGATCATCGCCGTGGATGTCAACGCCAAAAAGCTCGCCCAGGCCCGAGCGTTCGGCGCGACCCACACGGTCAACGCCAGCGACGGCGACCCCGTGGCCCAGGTGCGCGCCTTGACCGAGGACGGCTGGGACGGCGGCGTCGAGTTCGCCTTCGAGGCGACGGGCATCCCCGCCTGCACCGAGCAGGCCGTCAAGATGCTCTCCTACGGCGGCACGGCGACCACCATCGGCTTCCCAGCGGCGGAGGACGCCGTGACGCTGAACCTCGGCGACATGGCGACCGGCGTTTACTGGAACAAGGCCGGCCTGCGCGTCTGCCACTGCGGCGACGCCCTGCCGTCCCATGACTTCCCCTTGCTGGCCCAGCTTTACCTGGAGGGCAAGCTGAAGCTCGACGAGATGGTCACGGACCGAATCACGATCAACGACGTCAACGAAGCCTTCGAGGCCATGCACCACGGCGACGTGCTCCGAAGCGTCATCGTGTTCTGAGGGAAGTGTGAACGCTATGGAAGGCGAGCTACAACTTAACCTGCGGCAGACCGTTCAAGCACTGGAAGACATTCTCGGCAGGCCTTCGCGCTGGAACGGGGAGGCGCTTTTGGAGAGTGGCTTGTTTTTCGCTGGTGCCGCTCGCTACAACGGCAGCATCGGCGTGAGTGAGAAAATTTTTGCCGATTTGAACCTGCGCTGGCGGACGCTCATCCATGAGGCTCTACATACGTTTTCGCCTCAGTATACGCACATGACGTACCTGAACACAATTGGTTGGGAGGAAGGAGTTGTCGAGCAGATGCAGCGCCTCCTCCGTCCGGCGGTCCTGACTGCTTTACAGATAGAAGTGTCCGAGAAGGCAGTCAATGCTGTTGAGCAGGCGCATCCTTACAACAAATACATCGCTGTTCTCGAAGACCTTCGGCTTCGTCTCGGCGAAGACCCACAACGATTTTACCGCACACTGCTCGCAACGCCACTGACTGACCGCGCTACCTTGATGAAGCAGAGCGGCATACTTCTTAATGAGCAAGACCGGCAGGAATTTGGGGTGGCCCTGCTCAAAGCTGTTTGGGCACTCAGCCGATGAAGGGCGGAAGGTACACAGATGGAAAGAGAACAGGTCATCGATGAAGTCTTATCGGCGAGGTCGCCCGAAGAGTGCGAAAAAGCAAAAGATTTGATCATCGCTTGGATGCAGCAGCATCCGAAGGATTTCGGGATGCTGGACGCCGGAGAGCAGGTCGCCATGATCATGGACGGCTACGCTCAGGAAGCGCCCGCGCCATGCCCGGTCGCTTGACGGAAAAGTGAGGCCGCTGATGACCACAACGAACAACGCGGGTTCTGCGAAAACGAACCCCGGCGTCCCGCCGCTGGCGGGGCTGGCGACGTATGACGAGGCGGCGCGGGTCGGGCTGGGCGTGGACGAGAACGTGGACCGGATGCGGCGGCTCAACTACGTCGAGGCCCGCCTGTATGAGATCAGCGCCGCGTTTATGAACCCGACGCCGGAGTGGGAGGTCAAGGGTGCCCTCAGCCTGCACCTGTACCTGGACGGCGAGCACTCCCAGGCGCTCCGGGCGCGCGTGGCTGAACTGCGCCGCCCGCCGCTGTATCTGGACGAAGCGCCCGACGACGCGCTGGAAGCCTTGATGAACGAGGCGCTCCGGGCGCGGAACACGGTCGAGCTGCTGGCGGGGGTCTTCGGCGTCATCCGCCCGGCCCTGCGGACCGCCTATCAGGAGCACCTGGCCGCCGTCAACCCGCTATTCGATTTCCCGACCGTGCGCCTGATGCGTCAGGCCGTGGCCGAAGAAGAGCAGATGATCGGGTGGGGGGCGCGGGCGTTGGCGGCTCTCACCCAGGCGGAGGAAAATCAGGCCGTTGCCGTGGCATGGCAGGAGCATCTGCGGGCGTATCTCCAAGCGGCGGGCGGCATCACGGGGCGGGACACGGTCCCCATGGGTCTGGAATTGCCCGCGCCGCGCGCCGTGGGCGAGTTCGTGCCGGATGTGGACCCTCAGAGGGACGCGCGCTCCGGGGCGATCTACAACTTCCACTACCGCGCCAACGATGTCTACTCAGACCCGATGGCGGGCTGGGACGAGCGCAACCTGGCCCTGATGTTCAAACGGTTCCACGAGATGGACGTCCCCGAGATGATGTCCAGCATCATCGTCCAGACGAAGGGCAAACCCTGGGAGTACTACCGGGATATGGGCCGGCAGCTCTGGGACGAGGCGCGGCACTCCATGATGGGGGAGGTCTGGTTCGCCAAGTACGGCGTGGACTGGAGCCGCTACCCGAACCACGTCGGCTGGGCCATGCACCTGAACCTGGACCGGACGCCGCTGGAGCGGCACGTCATTTTGTACTACATCGAGCAGAGCCTGATGAACGGCCAGACCGGCAAGCGCCAGGAGTGGCTGATCGCCCA
>CAXTWM010000461.1:0-3240 GCA_964247915.1 uncultured Armatimonadales bacterium
GTTCGCCCCCGCCCCCCGCCCCGCCCCGCTCACCTGCGTGGCGGTGAAGGTGACGGAGTAAGAGGAAGCCCCAATATTGGGGAGCCGGAGAGGCCCTATGGCCCAGCGGAGTTAAGCCCGGCCCTATAGGGCCGGGCTATGCGGAAGGGTCGCCCCTTCGGGGCTTTGACTAAGCGCACGACATTGGCAGTCTGTTCCCCAGCCCCGAAGGGGCGGCCCACCGGCGGAGCCGGGAGTAGGCCCGGCCTTGGGGCTGGGCTTCTCTTATGCCAGGCTCAACTGCCCGTCCCCTTGAATTGCCGCCACCATCTCCCGCGAGCACAGGCCGACGCCGGGGACGTAGCGGACGCGCGGGTCCTCGCACTGTCGCACCCAGGCGATCAGGGGCGATTCGTCCAGCAGGTGCAGCGTCCGGCGGGCGTCCGAAGCACGCACCAGGCCCTCGCGGGCGGCCCGGTCGCACAGCGCGCGGACATCGGCGGGGACGGCGGGCGGCGCGGCGGGTGCCAGCGCGAACAGGCTGTTCGTGGCGGCGTCTACCCGCGCCAGCACGTCCCCGGCGTCCAGCGCCTTGCGGCCCAGCGCGAACGCCAGCACGGGGGCGGACTCGTCCGACGCTCCCGACGCCTCGACCCCCAGCAGCAGGTGTGCGGCCTTGCCCTCCCGCGTCAGCGTGAAGTCCGGCAGCAGGACGCCCGTCGCTGAAACCAGCGGGTCGGGCAGCCGCTTGATCCGCCAGCCGTCCGCCTCCCCGCGCGCCCGGCGCTTCAGCAGCTCCTTGTGCAGCGCCAGGCCCGCCTCGAACCGCCGCCGGAAGGCGGGGGAAGAGCGAACACAAGGTTCGCCCCTACGAAGTTCGGGCGGCATCCCCAGCGCGCGCAGGGCGTCCGTGCCCAGGGCGAGCCGGAACGGGCGCGCGCCGATCTTGGCGTCCACCCAGCCCGTCGTCTGCCGCGTGGCATACGCCGCGACCAGGTGCAGAACGCAGCGGGCCAGCCGGCCCGCGCGGCGGGGGAAGAGGGAAGACCGCCCCCCGGCCCCCAATTCTGGGGGGGTAGGAGAAAAACCGTCTCCTCTGGCTCCCCCAGAATTGGGGGCGGGGGGGGCCTCCTCCGTCAGCGTCACCGTCCCGCCATCTCCCGACACCACGGCGCGGGCGCCTAAAGATTTGGCGAGGGCGCGCACGTCGGACGCCTCCCCCCCCGGCAGGGCCAGGCCGTGCAGGGTGATGGCCGTCGCCCGGCGCAGGACCGTGTCCAGCGAGTGGAAGTTATACAGGGCGGCGATGTCGGCGGGGGAGGGGACCGCGCCGAGCCGGGACAGGACCTGGTTGTCCTCGGCGTCCCCGTGCAGCAGCGTATCCCACTGGTGAGCGGACAGGCAGAAACGTCCGCCGAGCCGTTCATACGCCTCGGCCCGGCCCGCCTCGGTCAAGAAGCCCCCGGCGTGTTCGTTGACCCAGGCGTAGGTGTCCGCCCGGACGTCCACGGGCCGGGTCAGGCTCTGGGCGCGCAGGCGGGCCGCCGCGTCCCGCCCGACGGCCTGGGCGAAGTCCAGGGTCTCGTAGCGGTAGAACTGGCCCAGGCAGGCGACGATGCCGCGCGCCAAGCGTGGGTCGCCGAAGAAGTCCGTCATCGCCTGCGCGTCCATGTCCCGCCGCCGCTTGCCCACCGCACCGTCGAAGGTGCGGATGGCGATCTCCAAACGCGCCAGCGTCTTCTTGTCCTTCAGTTGGTGCGGGTAGACGGACGCGGGGGCGTCCCCGCTGCCCTTGCGGCTGGTTTTCTTGAAGTCTTCTTGGCGGAAGGCCATGTGTGTGATCCTTAGAGTCCTGATGCGGCGCGGGCGCGTGATGCGGCGCGGGTACGCCGTGGGATTGAAATCCTCGGCTGTGGGGCCTGCGGCCCAGTGTCCGCCTGCGCGGACAAGGAAATGCGGTCGTGCGTCTGTCCCCTCTCCCCGCAGGGGGAGATTGGGCGTCCGCGCCCCACAGCCGAGGATTTCCAATCCCACGGCGCTGGTCGGACCTCGGCCTTGTTCGCTCAACCTTGTTCGGGCAGCCTTACGTTGCCTCCGCCTTCTCCACCGGCTTGCGCTTGCGGGCCGTCTTCACCTCGCTCGTCCCGCGCGACACCAGCTCGTACAGGTGGGCGTGGCCGGGCTTGGGGCGCAGGACGCGGCCTAGTCGCTGGATGTACTCGCGCGTGGTGCTGGACCCCGAAACGACGACTGCGACGTTGGCATCGGGCACGTCCACGCCTTCGTTGAGGACGCGGCCCGTGACCAGTTTGGAGTATTTCTGCTGGCGGAACTTGTCCAAGATGTCCCGGCGCTCGTCGGCATGGGTGCGGTAGGTGATCGCGGGCAGGCACAGGCGGCGGGACAGCTCGTTGACGATGACGTTCCACTCCGAAAAGATGATCACCTTGTCGTCCTGGTGCCGCGTCAGCAGGGTCTCGACGGCCTGGATCTTGCGCTCGGCGTTCATCGCCAGCATCCGCGCCTCCCGGTGGGAGCGCAAGGCCTGACGCGCGGCGGGGTCGTAGCCCGCGCTTCGGATGAGCGCTTCAAAAAGATTCGCCGCCCCGGTCATCATCAGCTTCGTTCGATTCGAGGCCATGTACCACGAGAACTCGGACGTGAGCTGGTCGTAGCGCGCCTGCTCGTCGTCAGTCAGGTCCACGGACACGCGCTCGACCTTGTAGTCGGCGATGTGCTTGTCGCGGGCCAGCGTCTGGGGCTGCCGCTCGAAGACCGTCGGCCCCACCAGACGCGCGATGTCGTCGTGCCGCCCGTCCGAGCGCTCCAGGGTCGCGGACAGCCCCAACCGGAAGGGCGCATCCGCCCGCGTCGCGATGGTCCGGTACGAGGCCGACGGCAGGTGGTGGGCCTCATCGAAGATCAACAGCCCGTAGTCGGACAGGTCGCGCTTGGGCATGGCCGCCGAGTCGTAGGTGATGACCGTGATGGGCCGGGCGTTCTTGAACCCGCCGCCGACCATGCCGACCTGGGATGGGTCCAGCCCGAACTTCTCTTTAATCCCGTCGTGCCACTGGTGCATGAGGTCAATGGTCGGCACGACCACCAGGGTCGTGACCTGCATCGCCTCCATCGTCATCAGGGCCACGACCGTCTTGCCCGCCCCGGTCGGCAGCACGACGACGCCGCGCCCATGCGCCCGCCCCCAGGCCGTCAGCGCGTCCTTCTGGTAGGGCCGGGGAGCCAGCGGCAGGGGAGGCA
>CAXTWM010000462.1:0-3238 GCA_964247915.1 uncultured Armatimonadales bacterium
CTCCCCGCCCGTTTCCACGCCGCCCCCTCCTTCGCTTCCGCCGCGCGGCTGGCGGGCGAGGGCGCCGAGGACGCCGTTGACGAAGCGGCCCGAGTCCGCCGTGCTGTACTTTTTCGCCAGCTCGACGGCCTCGTTGACGACGGCGGCGACGGGGGCGTCGGGGCGGTACAACAGCTCGTAGGCGGCCAGCCGGAGGATGTTGCGGTCCACGGCGGCCTGCCGGTCGGGGGTCCAGTCGGGGGTCAGGGCGGCGATGCGTCCGTCTATCTCGGCGAGATGGTCCAGCGCGCCGCGCACCAGCTCCTCGGCATACAGGCGGTTCGCGCCTTCCAGCTTGGACTGGGCGAGGGCGGCCTGGACCACCTCGTCCGCGGGCTGCTTGCCCAGGTCGAGCTGGAACAGCATCCGCAGGGCCAGTTCGCGGGCCTCCCGGCGCGTGTTGCGGCTCTCGCCGTGAGTGTGCTGGTGTTCCGGGTGCGGGTTGGTGCCGTCAGGTGTCATCGTCCTGTTATTGTACCCGAACGGGGCGCCGGTTTTACCCGCTTGGGCCGCGTGATTCTCCGGGCCGTGCGCCGCCGGGGGCGGCGCCAGCGCATCGACGGCGGCTCGCGCAGGGACAGGAGCAGGAAGGCGAGCGCCGCCATGCCCAGGAACAGGAATGCGGCGGCGTAGCCGTCGTCGGGGTGCTCCATGCCGGGCGCGAAGTGGGCCTGCTTGTAAAGCGTGATCTGCGTGAAGTGGACAAATCCCCACGCGCTGAGGAGCAGAGTCACGCCCGCCCCGACGGGGACGACGAGGCGCGGCAGGTCGGAGAGTTGCCGGGGCGGTCGGCGTCGGGGCTTAGGCATCTTAAACTATCAAAGTGGGTGCTACTGTTAAACTTGCCTGTTGAGGTTAATCAGGAATGGCTGTGGCTTCTAAGTAGTAGCGCAAAAGTAATCGCACATTTTGACCCGGCCTTGAAAGGCCGGTCTACTCGGAGAAAGCCCCTCCGGGGCTGAGGAAAATGCCGGATTACATTTGCACGATTACTTAACAGAAGCAACGATTTCTTTTTGTTACCATGCTGTTGTTTCTTATCTAGAAGGAGATGCTGTTACAAGCCTTTACAAATCCGCTTCGGTCAAACCGCTGTCTCGCAGGAGCGCCCGCAAGGTTCCTGTCTTCATGTCCCTGTTGCCGTGGACGGGGACCGAGACTGTGGCAAAGCCACCGGCAGCCTTGTAAATGTGGTGGCTACCGTTCACCCGGTCTAGCTTCCACCCCTTGCGTTCCAGTGCTTTGGCGAACTGCAAACCCGAAACCGTCTTCATGCGGCGAACTCAAACGTCCGCACGAGCGGGAGGCGGCTGGACAGCGGCACGCGGTTTGCCTTCGGTATCACCGTGTATCGAACACCCAGGGCCGCCAGCG
Source organism: uncultured Armatimonadales bacterium (assembly GCA_964247915.1). Taxonomy (GTDB): domain Bacteria; phylum Armatimonadota; class Armatimonadia; order Armatimonadales; family Capsulimonadaceae; genus JANXMY01. The sequence goes on from CAXTWM010000462.1 coordinate 1,414, forward strand.
ACTCAGGCGTTTGCGCTTGGAGCCAGCCGGTAATGGCTTCGTTGAGGTTGGCGACGACCTCATCCAGAGTATCGCCCTCAGTGATGCAGCCGGGCAGGGCGGGGACTTCCGCCCAGTACCCGCCCTCTTCGGCGGCATGGATATAGGCTTTCAGGTCGTCAATTTGAACGTCGGGGCCATCGCCGGAGCCGAGAGCGACGCCGGAAATCTCACCTAGCTGATCGTCACCCATTGTTCTGCTTCCTCTTTGCGGCCTGTCGAGGCGCTTCATGTCTTCCGGCGTTCGCGAATGGCATGAGTTAATCATACCTGATGAACCGCTCCTTTACGAGTCTACATGGGTCTGGAGGAACTTGGTGTTGAGGTCGCCTTTGCGGAAGAGAGCGTTGGCGAGGATCTTCTTGTGATATTCCAGGTCGGTCTTGACGCCGCCGATCTCCACTTCGTCTAGGGCGCGCTGCATCCGGTTGATGGCGGCATCGCGGGTGTCGTCCCAGACGATGATCTTGGCGATCATGGAGTCGTAGTAGGGCGGGATGTCGTAGCCGGCGAAGACGTGGGTGTCGATTCGGACGCCCAGGCCGCCGGGGAGGCGCAGGGACGTGATGCGGCCCGCCGAGGGCGCGAAGTCGCGGGCGGGGTCGCGGGCGGTCAGGCGGACCTCGATGGCGTGGCCGCGCCACTGGACGTCGCGCTGGCCGAAGGAGAGCTTTTCCCCCTGGGCGATCTTGATCTGCCACTTGACCAGGTCCACGCCCGTCACCATTTCGGTGATGGGGTGCTCGATCTGGAGGCGGGTGTTCATTTCCATGAAGTAGAAGTGGCCGTCGGGGGCGACGATGAACTCGACGGTCCCGGCGCTGGTGTAGCCCGCCGCTTTCGCGGCCTTGACGGCGGCGTCGCAGATGCGTTTGCGGACGCCGGGGTCGAGGTGGGGCGCGGGGGCCTCCTCGACCATCTTCTGGTAGCGCTGGGTCTGGAGCGAGCAGTCGCGCTCGCCCAAGTGGAGGACGGTGCCGTGCTCGTCGGCCAGGATCTGGACCTCGATGTGGCGGAACGTCTCGATGAACTTCTCGATGTAGACGTCGGCGTTGCCGAAGGAGGACTCGGCTTCAAGCTGGGCGGTCTTGAGAATCTTGGGGAACTCTTCCTCGTTCTGGACCACACGGATGCCGCGCCCGCCACCCCCGCCCGCCGCCTTAATCATCACGGGGAAGCCGATCTTGGTGGCGACTTTGGCGGCTTCGAGCGGGTCGCGCAGGGCCGTATTGGTGCCGGGGACGATGGGGACGCCGGCCTTCTCCATCGTCGCGCGGGCCGCGATCTTGTCGCCCATCAGCTCGATGGCGCGGACGGGCGGGCCGATGTATTTCAGGCCGATGGCGTCGCACATCTCGGCGAACGAGGCGACCTCGGCCAGAAAGCCGATGCCGGGGTGGACGGCGTCGCAGCCGGTGATGACGGCGGCGCTGAGGATGTTGGGCGTGTTGAGGTAAGAGCCTTTGCGCTCCGGCGGCCCGATGCAGACGGCCTCGTCGGCCAGCCGGACGTGGAGCGAGTCGGCGTCGGCCTGGGAGTAGACGGCGACGGTGGCGATCTTCATTTCGCGGGCGGCGCGGATGACGCGGACGGCGATGTCGCCCCGGTTGGCGATCAGGATTTTTTTGAACATAATGTTGAGAACCCCGCCGGGACGGTGGGGCGGGCTGATTCATTCGCTCCCGTCCCCGCCGGTGCCCGTCGGGACGCTGCCGCCGGCGGTGGGCGGGAGCGTGATGCCGCCGGGGCCGCGCGCCGGGCTGCTCGGGGCGGCGGGCACATTCTG
>CAXTWM010000463.1:0-3234 GCA_964247915.1 uncultured Armatimonadales bacterium
GGGGCGGGGCCGGGGGCGGCGCGGACCCCTCCGCCCCCGCCGCTCCGGGCAGGGCCAGTCCTAGGGTCGCCGCCACTGCGATATGATGCCATAAAGACAGACTTCGTCTCACGGTTGCTCCTACTGTAGAACGTCGGTCGTAACAGTCGCGATTCCAACACGGAACGGGCAGGGCGGGTTCCGGGGAACCATGCCCTGAAGGGCACGGTTATTCCCGGCTTCGCCGGTGGGCCGCCCCTCCGAATAGACCCGGCCTTTAGGCCGGGTTTCGACGGGCGGCGACCTAACCGCCGTCTACACCTCCGCCAGTATCTCCTTGCGCCGCGTGTCGAACTCCTCCTGTGTGACCAGCCCCTCGTCCAGCAGTTCCTTCAAGGCCGCCAGGCGCTCCTTGAGGGTCCGGGTGGGAGTACCCCCCCCCGCCCCCAATGCTGGGGGAGCCGGAGAGACGGCGGTCGCCGTTGAGCCGTTCCCACTGCCGATGAGGGCAGGTAGGGCTGCTCCTCCTGTCCCCCCAGCATTGGGGGTTAGGGGGCTAGACGCCCCCGCGTAGTTGATCTCTTCCAGGTAGTCCGTCAGCACTTTGTAGTAGGCGTTGTAGAAGCCCGGAGTCCAGGCCGATTTCTGACGGTTCGCGTGGGCCACCAGGCGGTCGCCCAGGCCGCGCGCCCCTTCTGCCCGCAGGCGCTCGTCAATCGCCTGGGCGATCTGCGCCTGCATCCGGCGGTCGTCGCACAGACGCTGCACGATGTCGCGGGCCTCGAGCGGGGGCCGGTCCGCATTGCCCGCTTCGGCCTTGAAGCCCGCGACCGGCGTCTCGACCGTGTTAAAGCCGCCCAGGGCGTCCGACTTCGGCATCCCGAACTTGTCCACATAGTTGGCGACGAAGCGGGTCTCGGTCCGCGTCCCGACGCTGGTGTAGCGCGACTCCTGCTCCTCGGAGATGACCTGGGAGGCCCAGCCGACGACGAACGTCCGCCACGCCTCGCGCTGGTCCTCGAAGGAGGGCGGCGCGATCCGCACCCAGTCTTTGACGTCCGTGCGCGTGTGGATCGGGTTCGCGGCCGCGCCCTGCGCCTTCACCTGGTCGTAGGCATAGCGGTAGGAGTCCATACCCTGCAACAGACGCAGGGGAAACGCCGCCCGCTCCTGCAAGAACAAGACCTGATCCGACTCGTTGGAGTTGGTGATCTGCTGGTCCTTGACGTTCTGGACGCTCTCGGTCAGCATGGACTGGAACCGCTGCTCGCTCTCGGAGCGCGGGGCCGCGCCGTGCAGGATGCCGACGATGGTCTGCTCCTTGTTCATGTTGTGCGTGTAGTTCGGCGCGTTCTCCTGGAGGTGCAGGAACGGCTGCGAGAGCGAGACGACGCGCCGCAGGGTCTGGGTCGTCCGGTCCGTGTCCAGGCCGTACTTGGCGTAGAACTTGTCCAGCACGCTTTCCTCGGCGACGGGTTTGAAGACCGCCTGCGCGTGTTCCAGGATGACCTGGCTCAACCGCAGCAGCTCGTTGTCCTTGACCCCCCACACGTCATTGCGCGTCCCCAGCGTTTCCAGGATGTCCGCCGTCAGGTTGTTGACGACGGGGTTGTTCGGGTCCTGCGCGTTCCCCACATAGAACTGGTATCGGTCGTCAATGTCCCCGCCCACATACCGATCAATGCCGGTGTTCGGGTCCGTCTCGCGCCGGCCGGGGTTGAACAGCACCTCGCCGTTCACGTCTACGGGTTCCTGAACGGCATGGCGCTCGGCCCTTTCAAACCGGGCGCGCAGCGACTCCATGCGCTCGACGTAGCGGTCCATCTCGGCCCGCAGGGCACCGACCGTCTCGATCAGGCGGCTGTAGAAGGCGATGGCCGCCCCCGCCGCCTTGCGGTCCAGCGCCTCGGCGTCCAAGCGCCGCTGGGCGGCCAGGTAGCTGTCCTTGGCCTCGTCAATCTCGCGCCGCTTGGCCGTCGCGATCAGGCCGAGCATGAAGTCGCCCGCGTGGCTGTTGATGCGCTGGAGCGAGTCGTCGCGCTGCTTGGTCAGCGGGAACGAGCCGCCGAGCAGCTCATCCCCCTGCTTCTCCATCTGCGCGATGTAGCCCCGGAAGCGCTCGGTCATCGTGTCCAGGGCGGCGGCGGCGACCGAATGCCGGTGGTTCGGGTCGTTGACGCGGGCCGAAACCCAGTCGCGCAAGGCCTTGTCTTTGGCCCGGATCGTCGCGCCCAAGTTCTGCTGGATCTGGTAGACCGACTCGCCCAGGTTGCTGCGCCGCTTCGCCAGCAGGTCCGGGTTCGGGTCCGTGTCCGCCATCCGGGCTTCGGCCTCTTTCTGCCGCGCCAGCAGGTACTCGACGACGCGCCCGTGTCCGGGGTAGGCGGTCAAATACTGCCGGTCCACGGCCTGCCAGTAGGCCATCGCCCCGTCCCGCAGCGTTTCGCCCGTCTCCGAATTGCCCAGGAGCACCTGCCGCTGGACGGCTTCGGGCGTCAGTCCCAGCCGCCCCAGTTCCTGGTCCGTGAACGCCCCGATGTTGACGGTCCGCTCCAGCGGCGTCGTCCACCGGCGCACGATGTCGCCCGCCAGCCGGTTGCCGCAGGCCGCCATCACCTTGTCTTTGGGGAACTGGATCGCGGACAGCCCGAACCCCATGTAGTTCTGCGGGCAGCCCAGCCCGTCCGTCGTGATGAGGAACTGGTCGAAGTTGTTCCGGTTGGACTTCTTCTGCCGCTGGAATTCCGAGGTCAGGTCCAAAAAGATCGAGTGCCCGATCATCTCCACCAAGTCTTTGACCGAGTCGAGCTGGGCGGCGGGGGACGACGTATCCGCCAGGTAGGTGTAGCGGAACGGCGGATCGGCGCTCTCCATGACCGGGATGTCCGCCTGGTACTGGGCGGTGAACGTCGTCGTGGCGTCCGTGTAGTGGTTCAATTCCAGCAGCGCGGCGTAGGCGTTGGGCCGGTTGTCCACCGCCACGGCTTCGGAGTTCGGCGGGATGGAGAACATCCCCACCGTTTCCAGCATCCGCTGGGTCTTGAACTTGTTCCGCACCGTGTACGCCAGGTCCAGGAACATCCCCGACCCGGTGCCGCCGAGCAGCGAGCCGACGATGTAGACCGTGATGCCCTCGCCGACCTGCAAGCCGTTCCGAATGGCCGTCTCCTTGCTGGAGTCTTTGGTGATCTGGAGCATCTGCTCTTCCAGCCGCCGCGCGATCTGGTTGTAGTTCCAGAAGTACGCCAGCCGCCC
>CAXTWM010000464.1:0-3233 GCA_964247915.1 uncultured Armatimonadales bacterium
GAAATGGACCTGGCGGGCGATGCTCCGCGCCCACAGGTCGTAGTACCAGGACGGGTAGACGTACAGCTCGTACCAGGACGTGCCGGTCAGCGTCGTGGTGCCGTTGCCGTTGTCTCGCAGGACGAACTGCCCGCGCCGGACGCGGGCGTGGCCCAGGATCTCGGGGTCGCGCGGCTGCCGGGTGATGTCGAACGTGAGCCGCTTCCCCGGCTGCCATTCGACGATGCGCTCCTCGAAGACGCGGCCCCGGCTGAAGACGCACCGGCGGCTCGCCCCGACGCCCCGGCCGGCGACCGTGGACTGGACGGGGTAGGGGAGGCCCATCTGGAACAGCCAGAAGTCCGGCTTCTCGCTGATGACCGGCACGGCGGCCAGATGTGTCCACACCTGGGCGGGCGGCGCGTGGATCAGGACGCGGTCCGAGACGGCGTTCTCGTAGTGGTGCGGGGAAAGCGCGTCGAAGGCCAGAAACGCGAGGGCGATGGGGACAAGGGACAGGTTGAGGCGATTGCTGGAATACTGGAACAGCCACCGGCCCCCCAGCGCGCCCAGAAAGACGAAGCAGATCAGCAGCGGCGAGACGATGACCAGGCAGATCACGCCTTCCCGCATGAAAATGCCCGCCACCACCAGCCCCAGTCCGGTGTTCAGCAGGGAATACAGGAAGTACTCGGTCGTGGTCAGCGCCATCCCCTTCCAGAAGAAGGCCGTGATCAGGCCCATCACCAGTGGGACGAGCAGGAAGTCCGAGGAGATCAGCACCCCCGCCGCCTCGCCGTTGATGCTGTTCAGCCAGAAGCCCAGCCCGATCAGCCCCGCCGCCGCCGCGGTGGCGGCCAGCAGGCCCCAGGCGATCAGGGCGTGCTGCCGTTTGGCGCGGGGGCCGACGCCCCGGCTGTCCACGACGGGCGGCGTCCACATCTGTCCGTCGGGGCTTGCCACGACTGAGGACTGGCAGTAGGGGCAGATGATCGTGCCCGCCGTGATGGGCTGGCCGCAGTGGGGGCAGGGGTAGGTGTTCTCCATGCCCCTATTATAGCAGACTGCGGCCTCTTAGTCGCCCCTTCCGGGGGAACCCGCCGGGGTTTGGCGCGCGGCGATGCCCGCCAGGATGTCCACGGCCCGGTGGATCTCCTCGGGTGTCGTGCCGCGCCCCAGCGTCAGGCGGACGGCGCTTTTGACCCGCGCGTCCGGCAGGCCCATCGCCGTCAGGACGTGGCTCGGCTCGATGCTGCCGGACGTGCAGGCCGAGCCGGAGGAAGCGGACACGCCGGCGCGGTCCAGCGTGAGCAGCAGGGTCTCGGCGTCCAGGCCGGGGAACGAGACGTTGAGGTTGTTCGGCAGCCGCTCCGTCGGGTGGCCGTTGAGGGCGATGCTTGGGATGCGCCGGCGCAGGGCGGCGAGGAACAGGTCGCGCAGCCCGGTCAGCCGCACCGCCTCCGACGCGCGTTCGGGAAGCAGAAGGCGGACGGCCTCGCCGAAGCCGACGACGGCGGGGACGTTCTCGGTCCCCGCCCGCCGCTCGCGCTCCTGACCGCCGCCGTGCAGCAGCGGCTCGATGGGGACGCCGGAGCGGACGTACAGAGCGCCCGCGCCTTTGGGTCCGTAGATCTTGTGCGCGGAAACGGAGAGCAGATCCGCACCCAGGTCGTGGACGTTGACGGGCATCTGGCCGAACGTCTGCACGGCGTCCGTATGGAGATACGCCCCGCGCGCATGAACGAGGTCGGCGATCTCGCGCACGGGCTGGATCGTGCCGACCTCATTGTTGGCGTGCATGACCGAGACCAACGCGGTGCGGTCGGTCAGGGCGTCCGCGACGGCCTGGGGCGAGACGCGGCCCCGCTCGTCCACCGGCACGAACGTGACATCGAAGCCCAGCTTCTCCAGAAAGCGGGCGGTCTCGCCGACGGCCTCGTGCTCGATCCGCGTCGTGACCAGGTGGCTGCCCGGTCCGCGTGCCAGCAGGACGCCAATCAGCGCGGCGTTGTCCGCCTCGGTCCCGCCGCCCGTGAAGGTGATCTCGGAGAACTGCGCGCCAAGCGCCTGGGCCAGCGTGTCACGGGCGGCATCCAGGGCGCGCTTGGCGCGCTGCCCATCCGCGTGCAGGCTGCTCGGGTTGCCGAAGCCGTCGGCGGAGAGGTACGGCCCCATCGCCGCCCGCACTTCGGGCCGCAGCGGGGTGGTGGCGGCATGGTCAAGATAAATGCGCTCGGTCATATGAGGATCATCTGGAAATAAGGAGCAGGTTTTTCAGGTTGACCAGCCTTCAGCGCGAAGACCGGGAACTTGACGGAAGTGGCTCAGGTTGGGCGTAGTGACTCACGGTATTCTCGCCCTAGTCGCATCGCCTCACTATAGGCGGGGTCGTCTTGAAAACTTCCCCTTATCTGCTCCCACCAGGGCCGGGCGTCCTGCACGCTCTCGTTGTCCTGTCGCTGTTGCAGCCGCTCGAGTTTTGTCTCCAGAGCCGCGACGCGGTCTTCCAGGGAAAGTGTTGCCATAATGGTGTCCCTCGTGATGAAATAAGCACATTATACCCGGACGGGAGGGCGCGATGCGGAACGCGCTGACGCTGCTCTTAGTCGGCGTCGGGCAGGGGGCGCTGGCGGCGCTTGGTCCCCGTGCGGCGTGGCTGCTGGCCTGGTCCGGGATCAGCTTCGTCATCGTGGCGGCGGCCTACGCGCTTCGGAAGCCGGGCGTGTTCGGGAAGCGGGGGGATGGGACGCTGGCGTGGGGGCCGTGCGTCCTGCTGCTGCCGTATCTGCTGCTCACCTGGCTGCTCTGGTGGTGCCAGACACGCTTCTCCCAAGAATCGGTCTGTGATGAAGTCGCGCCGGGCTTGTGGCTGGGGCGCCGCCCGTCGGCAAAGGAACTCCCGCCGGACGTGGCGCTGGTTGTGGACCTGACCTCGGAGTTCGGCGAGCCGCGCGCGGTGCGAACGGGACGCGCTTACCTCTGCCTGCCCACGCTGGACAACGCGGCCCCAAGCCGGGAAGCGTTCGGGGAAGCGGTTCGGAGGGCTGCGGCCTGCGACGGCGCGGTCTACGTCCACTGTGCGCTGGGGCACGGGCGGTCTGCGCTGGTGGCAGCCGCCGTTCTGAGGGCGCGCGGGCTGGCGGGCAGCCCGGAAGAAGCGCTCGCGCAGATAAAGCAAGCAAGGCCCGGCGTCAGGCTCAATCGCAACCAGCGGGCGTTTCTGCGGGAGCGGCAGTAGGGCGGGTGCCAAAAAG
>CAXTWM010000465.1:0-3226 GCA_964247915.1 uncultured Armatimonadales bacterium
GCGGCGGCGGGGCGGCGGCCGCCCCCGCGGGGGGGGGGGAGGGGGGCGCCGCCCGGCGCGCCCGGCATTCCGGGCATCCCCGGCATCCCGTTCGGGCCGCCGGGGGCCGGGTGGGCCTGGGCGTACTGCTTGAGCCAGGCTGTCTCCTTGGCGGCCAGGGCGGGCTGGTTCGCCTGCTGGTAGTCCATCATGAGCTGGATGTGCGTGGACTGGTCGTTCCAGGCCAGGCTCGACGCTTGCTGGAGGTGGGGCAGGGCCTTGTCGGTCTGCTTGTTGTCCAGATACAGCTTGCCCAGCGTCAGCTCCATCGAGGCGTCGTCGCGGGACTTCAAGGCTGCTTCATAGGCGGCCATCGCCTGCGGCGTCTGGTGCAGCGCCTGGTACACCTGCGCCAAGGCGGCGTTGACCGCCGCCTTTTCCGTGGCCGGCGGGTTGGCTTTCAGCGCGCGCTGGTAGTCGGCCAGCGCTTCCTGATACTTAGGCAGGGACTGCGCGCCCGAGCGGCTCGCCTCGGAGAAGGCGCGGTCGCCGGCCAGGGCGGGGTCCTTGACGTCCACTTTGGCGCCGGCAATCAGGCCCGTCATCATCTCCTGGTACTTGGCCTGGGCGCGCGTGTCTTTGACCAGGGCGATGTACTTGGCCTTGTTCTTGTCGAAGTCGGCGGGCAGGGTGGACTTCGTCGCGTCCAGCTTGATGATGAAGTAGCCGAACTGGGGCGAAACCACGAGGTCGGGCGTCACCTCGCCCGGCTTCAGGCTGAAGGCGGCTTTCTTGAACGCGGGGTCGTACTCCGTTTTCTCATCAATGAAGCCGTCGTCGCCGCCCTTGACGCCCTTGTGGGTCTTGGGGTCCTGGTTGCCCGGATCATCCGTGTACTGGTTGGCGAGGGCCGCGAAGTCCGCGCCGGGCGCTTTGGCCTTCGCCAAGATTTCCTGCGCCTGCGCTCTGGCCTGCACGTCCGAGCGCTTCTTGTTGTCGATCAGGATGTGGCGCGTGTGGTACTGGGTGTAGAACTGACGCGCCCCGGCCTCGTCCACGACGACCGTGTTGTTGAACGCGGCCTGAATCTTGCCGGGCTGGCCGGCCTGCGGGTCGCCCAGCAGGATGATCTGGCGCAGGGTCTCGTCCGGCAGCTTCTGCTCCACCGTCGGACTGTTGGCCTTGGTCAGTGCCGCGTCAATGTCGGACAGCGACGCCGTGGCGGGCAGGCTGAGCGTTTGGCGCAGGCCGGACTGGTCCACGATCTCCGCCCGCTTCTTGGCGATCTCGGCGTCCGTGACCGAGACGTTCAGGGTCTTGGCCTGCTGCAACTGCACCTTGGCGCTGACGAGCTGGTTCAGCGCGATGCCGTTCAGGAAGGGCTGATCGGCCAGCCCGAGGGTGCGGCCCGCCAGCATGGGCGAGGCCTTGACCCGCTGCATCGCGCCGTCGAAGTCGTCGCGCATGATCGGGTCGCCGTTGACGGTCGCGACCACGTCGTCCCCGGAGCGCGCGGCGGCGCTCGCCCCCGCCCCGCCGCTGTTCAGCCCGCCCGAGTTCAGCAGGCCGAACCCGACCAGGCCGAACACGAGCAGGGCGCCGAGCACGAAGAGGCCCCACTTGCCGAGCGGGTTCTGTGAGATGGTTTCCAAGCCGTTACGGAACGAATTCAATGACATCGGTTATCGGTCTTCCTTTAAGCCCCCGACTCTGCGGGGCTAGGGGGTCAGTAATCTGATCAAGCCTTCCAGGCAGGCACGCGAGGAGGCTTCTTTGGTCGCATGGCCGCTGTAATGCGTTTCCAGCGAAAGCCAGCCCGCGTAGCCGTCGCGCTTCAGGGCGGCGAGCTGGCCGGCCCAGTCTATCTCGCCCTCGCCGACGACGGTCCAGGCCGGGGCGGGGGCGCCGGGCGGGACGGCGGCGTCCTTGACGTGGACATGGGCGATGAAGTCTTTGATGGCCTCGTAGCCCCTCGGGAACGGCAGCTCGCCGGCCATGAAGGCGTTGCCGGGGTCCCAGACCGCGCGGACGGCGGGCGAGGCGATTTCCTCCAGGACGCGCGCCGTCTGCGCCCCCGTCGCCAGGCAGCAGGCGTGCTCGTTCTCAACCACCAGGGTCAGCCCCGCCCGCTCGGCCATCTGTGCCGGCTCGGCGTAGGCGTCCACGATCATCTCCTCCTGCGTGGGCGTCAGCGGCCCCCCCTTCCAGAACGAGAACGTCCGAATCAGGGTCGTGTCGAAGAAACGCGCCGCCTCCATGCACCGCTCCAGAAGGGCGATCTGGTCGCCCAGGCCCCGCGCCGAGGCGGAATGCAGCGGACCCGCCGGGCCGTCCGGCTCGGCACCGGGCAGGGCGCACTTGTAGAACGGCGAGGCGATGCCCACCACCGTCATGCCGCGCGCGCCCAGTTCGTCTTTGGCCCGCTGCCAGTAGTCGCGGGGCGCCTCGGCGATGTTCTTGTCCCAGATCTGCCGCAGCTCGGCCCCGCGCACACCGTACTCGGCCATGACATCCAGGGCATGGCCCAGGTCGGCATCAATCTCGTCGGTGATGACTGCCAGTTTCATCGCGTCGCCTCCCCCATCTTCAGATACGCTTTGAGATACGCAAAAAGAAGCCGGTTCATTCTAGCCGAAAGCGGCGGGTTTGTCAACAAACGGCGGCTGGGTACAGAGTGTCTATCTCCGAAAATTGCGGCGAAAGCAGGACTTTCTTATGGCACAAGAGCGCTTGGACAAGCACGGCGGCATCCACCACGAGCTGTTCGACGAGGACACCAATCAGGTCGGCAGCCTGGGCGACATCGTCGAGAAGCACGCCGGGGACGCCGTGTTCCTGGGGCCGCGCGAGGCCGGGATTGGGGGCGCGGACGGCGGCGAGTCGGACTTCGAGGCCGAGATGCTGGAGGCCGACCCGGACCCCGACGCCGGGATGGACGCGGGCGACCTGTATTCCGCCGGGGATCAAGAGGGCGTCTTCGCGACCGACGGCAGCGGCACGGTCGCGGGCATCGCGCGGGGTTTCGGGACGCATCTGCCGCAGGACATCGGCGCGGGCGGCTTCCAGGTCGAGACCATCCCCGACAGCGCCCTGCGTCTCACGCCCCGCCCCCTGGCCGACGGCGAAGAGTTGGACGACTACGACGATGACGCCGACGACGGCAAGGACGACGCCGGGGGCAGGCTGGCCGGGGACTCCGAGCCGTTCAGCCACATGGTCTCCGAAGACCCCGAGGCCGACACGGAGC
>CAXTWM010000466.1:0-3216 GCA_964247915.1 uncultured Armatimonadales bacterium
CCCGGTGCACTGGCGCCGGGCGGCGGCAGGGCCCCGGCGGCGGCATGCGGGCCGGGGCCCCCCCCCGGCGATGCCGCCGGCGGGGACGGGGACGCCGCCGACCTGGAGAAGGGTGGGCACGACGGTCAGGCAGGAGGCGAGGCCCGCCGAGGGGGTAATGAGGACGCGCTTGTGGGTCAGGTCGTAATAGGGGTCGGCGTAGAATATGGGCCGAGCGGCATCCGCGTTCAGGGCGAAGGCGGCGCAGAGGGTTTCGAGGACGGCCTCGGCCTCGGCGGGGCGCGCGGCGCGCGCGGTCGGCGTCAGGGCGCGGGGGGGGCGGCGTGCCATTGGCTCAGGAACTGGTACGAAAGGGCGTCCCGGCGGAGCAGCAGCGGCGGCTCGTTGGCATAAAACGAGAAGGCTTCGGCGAAGCCCTCCTCGACGTCCGTCTCGGCGTAGCGCGTCACCAGATGACGGGCCGCCTTCTGCTTCTTGTAAAGCCCCTCGTAGCGCCTTTGATCGTCCCGGCTCAACAGGTTGAACCAGACATAGTGCCCGTACTCGTGGGCGAAGGTATACAAGTCCGGCCGGCCCGACGCGGGGACGCGCAGTGTGATCCGCGCCGGGTCGTCTTCAAAGACGCCGTCAATGTCGCCCTTATCGTCCTGCGACTGGGACTGGTCCGAATCGGCGTCCCCGGCCCGCAGAAAGGCTTCCATGTCGTCGTCGTTCAAGGGACGCACTTCAAACCGGCCGCGCGCGGCGAAACGGGCGGGGACGTGATGGGCGAACCACGCCGTCAGCGACCGGGACGCGGGCGTGGCCGGGCCGGAAACCACGATCTGCGCCCCGGCCCCGCGCGGGGCGAGGAGGAGTCCGGCGGCCAGAAGCGGAACAAGAAGCAGCACGCGCGCGCGAGTCATGCTTGATTTTACCACAGTCACGCCCGTTCTGCAAGAAAGTTCTGCGTAAGTCCCGGCCCTGAAGGGCCGGGCTACTCGGAAGGGTCGCCCTTTCGGGGCTAGGGAGAACCTGCCGGTGATCCAGGCCTTCTCGAAAGCCCCGGAGGGGCGACCCACCGGCGGAGCCGGGAGTAGCCCCGGCCTTCAGGCCGGGTGCAGCGATCACTTAGTTATCCGCATCCCCAGGGAAGGAAACGAGATCAACGGAAGGAAGAAAGACACAATGGCGACAAAGCAAGCAGTTCCCATAGCCACGGACGAAACCCCGGCGCAGATCCTCCAGAAGCACTTCGGCTTCTCCGGGTTCCGCCCCGGCCAGGAGCGAGTGATAGACGCGCTGGACGCGCACCGGGCGGCCCTGGCGGTGTTCCCGACGGGGGCGGGCAAGTCGCTCTGCTACCAGCTCCCGGCCCTGCGCTACGAGGGGCTGACCCTGGTGGTCTCGCCTCTGATCGCCTTGATGAAGGACCAGATAGACTTTCTGGTGCGTCACGGCGTCCAGGCCGCCCGGCTGGATTCGACCCTGAACGGGGCGGAGGTGCGGGACGTGACCGACCGGATGGAGGCGGGGACGCTGAAGCTGCTGTATGTGGCCCCGGAGCGGTTCAACAACGAGCGGTTCTTGGGCCTGCTCGGGCGGACGCCCATCGCCCTGTTCGCCGTGGACGAGGCGCACTGCATCTCCGAATGGGGGCACAACTTCCGGCCCGACTATCTGAAGCTGGCCCTGGCGGCCAAGACCGTCGGGGCGGAGCGCGTCCTGGCCCTGACCGCGACGGCCACGCCCGCCGTCGTCCGGGACATCCGGGCCGCCTTCGACATCCCGGACGAGGCCGCCATCGTGACGGGCTTCTACCGGCACAACCTGAACCTGAGCATCACGCCAGTCCGGGCCGGGGACCGGGACGCCCTGCTCTTGAAACGGCTGGGCAAGCGCCCGCCCGGCCCGACCATCGTCTACGTCACCCTGCAAAAGACGGCGGAGCGGGTCGCGGCCCTGCTCGAAAAAGAGGGCCACCCCGCCGAGGCGTACCACGCCGGGCTGGACGACGAGGTCCGCGCCGCCGTGCAGGACCGCTGGATGGCCTCGGACCGAGGCATTGTGGTCGCCACCATCGCCTTCGGCATGGGCATTGACAAGGCGACGGTCCGCTACGTCTACCACTACAACCTGCCCAAGTCCCTGGAAAGCTACAGCCAGGAGATCGGCCGGGCCGGGCGGGACGGGGTCAAGTCCACGGTGGAGCTGCTGGCCTGCCCCGAGGACGTGCCCACGCTGGAAAACTTCGCGTATGGCGACACGCCGACCGCCTCCTCGTTGAAGTCGCTGCTGGATGACCTGCTCTCACGCGGCCCGTCGTTCGACCTGGCCCTGTACGGTCTGTCCAACCAGCATGACATCCGGCTACTGGTCCTGCGGACTGCGCTGACGTATTTGGAGATGGACGGCATCTTCCACCAGGGGACGCCGTTCTACGCGGGCTACGAGGTCCAGCCGCTCATCCCCCTCCCCCAGATCATCGAGAGGTTTCAGGGCCAACATGCAGACTTCGTCCGCGACCTGTTCCAATCCGCTCGGCGGGGCAAGCTGTGGTACGCCCTGAACCCGGACGAGGCGGCGGACACGCTGGGCGTCGAGCGGCGGCGGGTCGTCCGCGCTTTAGAGTACCTGGAAGAGCAGGGCTGGGCGCTGCTGAAGGTCGCCGACGTCCGCCAGCGCTACACGCGCGGCGACAAGGAGGCGGACGCGGACGCCTTGGCCTTCGACCTGGCTTCCCGGTTTACTCGCCGTGAACAGGCCGAAGTCGCCCGTCTGCGTCAGGTCCTGGACCTGGTGACGCACGACGGCTGCCAGACGAACGCTCTGGTGGGCTACTTCGGCGAGAAACGGGACGCGCCCTGCGGCCACTGCGCGTTCTGCCTGACGGGCCGCGCCGCCGTCCTGCCCACGGCGGACGACCCGCCCACGCCCGAGGCGCTGCTGGACGTGAGCGCCTGGCAGACCCTGCGCGCCTCGCACCCCGACGCCCTGGCGGAGCCTCGCCAGCAGGCGCGGTTCCTGTGCGGCCTGACCTCCCCGGCCCTGGCCCGCGCCCGCATCAGCCGCCACCCCCTGTTCGGGGCGCTGGAATGCCTGCGCTTCGGCGACGTGCTGGCCTGGTGCGAGGGGGCGGACTAGGATCACTCCCGGCCCCCAATTCTGGGGGAGTAAGACAAAGAAAGGCAGTCCGGTCGTACTCTCCTGTCCCCCAGGATTGGGGCTTTATTGGGG
>CAXTWM010000467.1:0-3214 GCA_964247915.1 uncultured Armatimonadales bacterium
GAACTTTTCCCGACTCCGCCCCCGACAAAGTACCCGTATGACCCCGTTCTGAGGAGGACTCCCCGCTTGACTTTCCAACTGCCTCGCCGCTGCGGCAAGGCGATTCCCGTAGCCGCCGTCGCCGCCGCCGGCCTGCTGGCCGCTTCCGTTCCCGCCCACGCGCGCCCCGCCAAGCTTCCGGCTCGCGCCCCGCGTCGGGCGACGCCGCTGGCGCCCGTCCTGACCGGCAAGTCCGCCACGCCGACCCGGACGCTGCTGGTGCGAAACGACCTGCCCCCGCTGGGGGCCAACAACGGCGTCCGGCTGTGGGTGCATGGCGACGGCAGCGGCGCGGACCTGCGCGTCCGCGTGCTGGCCCCGACGCCCGTGGCCGCCTCGCCCGCCGCCGAGGCCCAGCCGCGCGACGAGTGGATCTCGACGCCGATCCCCGTCACGTTTTCGGGCTGGCGCGAGTTCGTCCTGCCGCAGTCCAAGTTCAGCCGGCGGGCCGCGCCGCCGGCTCCGGCCTCGCTGGACCTGGCCCTGCCCGCCGACGCCCAGCCCGCCGGGGCGTCCGACCCGCCCGCGTCCGCGCCCGACTGGTCGGCGGCGAACGGGCTGGCGCTGGACGTGACGACTTCCCGCCAGACGACCTTGATTGTGGACGACATCGCCTGGGTGACGCTGGACGCCAATGCTCAGGGGACCGAGAGCACGACCGTCGCCGACTTCGAAAGGGGCAACGTCGCCGCCTGGCGGCCGGTCGGCACGCCGGAAGAGACCGCCGCCATTTCTTACGGCCTGGCAACCCAGCCCGGCCTGGTCCACGGCGGACGGGTCGCCTTCCAGTGGACGGTGACGCCGCCCGGCCTGGTGCGCCAGTCGCTCCGGTCTTACGCCCAGTCGGCCCTGCGGGCGTCCGGCAAGCCGTGCCTGGTCTGGCTGCCCGCGTCCCTGTTCGCCCGCGTCCTGCCGGACAGCCTGCCGCCCGCCGCCGGCACCAGCCCCGAGGTCACGCTCACGGCCTGCCCGGAGCAGACCGGCGCGGCGACCTTCTGCCTGTACAGCCCGGCCCCGCTCACGGACGTCGCCGTCTCGCTCCCGCAGGACTTGCAGGGCATCGGCCACGTCATCCCCAAGAGCGATGTCGAGGTGCATGTGGTCAAGGTGCGGCCCCAGAGCGGCGGCGGGACCCTGCGCGACCCCGACACGGCGGGGCTTGCCCCAGCGCTGCTGGTCAAGGACGACCGCGTGCCGCTGGCCGGGGCCTACACCCCCCTTCGGCTGGCCGGGCCGGCCGTCTGCGACATCCCCGCCGACACCACCAAGCAGTTCTGGCTGACGGTCTCGGTCCCGCGCAACACCCCGCACGGCTCCTACGTCGGCCGTCTGGTCGTGTCCGGGCGCGGCCTGGCCCCGTTCACGGTCCGCGCCGTCCTGAACGTCCTGCCGCTGCGCCTGTATTCGCCCGCCAAGCAGTACGGGATCGACCTGCGCTCCCGCCTGGACGCGCCGCCCGCGACCCTGCCCTCCCCGGACGGGCACGACCTGGTGACGGACTTCGTCTCCAAAGACACGCTGGACCGGCAGCTCGCCGACATCTACGCGCACGGCTTCACCATCGCCTCGCTGTACGACTCGCCCGAGACCCTGTGGAACGCGGTCAACGAGTACCGCGCCTACGGGCTGGGGACGCCGTACAATCTCTACAAGGGGGCGGGGGACCCGCAGCAGGTCGAGAAGGCGCGCGGCGACCACCAGGCCCCGCCGCTGACCTACTACACCGACCCGGAGCCGAACGCCGCCGCCCAGTCCCGCATGGCCCCCTTGTCCAAGGCGGGCATCCCCAACGCGACCTACATCCCGCGCCAGGCCGACTTCGGGGCGCTGGGGGCGGCGACCGACATCGCCGTCTACAACCGCGACTCCGAATACCCGCAGCAGCTCCTGCGGAACAAAGGCCAGCGCGTTTCCATGACCCGCGACTGGTGGTACTGGCCCGCCGCGAGTTCGGACCCCAAGACCAACCGCGTGGACTCAGGGCTTCTCCTGTGGCGCTCCAACCTGTACGGCGCGTTCCTGCCCGACTACCAGACCGCCTTCGGGTCAGACCCGTATGACGAGGACGCGGCGGGCGCGGCCCCGGCGCGAGCCGCCTTCCGCCCCCTGATGCTGACCTACCCCGTCAAGGGCGGCGTCCTGGACACGCTCCAGTGGGAGGCCTGCCGCGAGGGCGTGAGCGACGTCCGCTACCTGACCACCATGTACGCCGCCCTGCGCGAGTGCAAGGACGCTCACATCGCCAAGCCGCTCGTCGGCGAGGCCGAGGGCTACGTCAAGACCTTCCTGGACAAGCCCCTGGCGAACCTGCCCGAAGGGCAGCTCGACGCTTTCCGCACCCAGGTCGCCAACTACGCCATCGAGCTGCGCCGCGCCGTGGACGCCTACAACAAGGCCCACGGCATCCGCTGACGGCAGCGAAAAAGGCCGCCCGGCAGTGCCGGGCGGCCTTTTTTAGTGATCTCAGGCCGGAACCGTTCGCTCCGCCGTCTGTGCGGACATACATGAGCGAGGAGGACACCCATGACGGAGACGACAGACTGGCAGCTCATCCAAAAGTATGTGCAGGACGGCGGGCAGGCGGCCTTCAGCGGCCTCGTCCGGCGGCACACGGACCAGGTCTACTGCACCTGCCTGCGCGAGATCGGCGACCCGGCGCTGGCCGAAGACGCGACTCAGGCCGTCTTCCTGATCCTTGCCCGGAAATCTCGGTCCTTCCGTCCGGGGACCACGCTGTCAAGCTGGCTCTTTCAGACCGCCCTCCTCACATCCAAAAACGTGCTCCGGCGGGAGCGGCGGCGGCAGGCGCGCGAGCAAAGGATGGTGACGGAAATGGCGCAGACGATGCCGCCCCAGCCGGACGGCTGGGAGGAGATGGAGCCGCTGCTGAACGACGCCCTCCATGCCCTGCCGACCGCCCAGCGCGGGCTGATCCTGGAACGGTTCTTGGAAGACCGCCCCCTGGCCGAGATCGGGGCCGTGCGGGGCATCTCCGAAGACGCCGCCCGGATGCGTCTGAGTCGCGCCCTGGACCGCCTGCGCCGCTGGTTCGCTGCCCGGAACGTCATCCTGTCCGCCGCCGCCCTCGCCGCTGGGCTGCCGCAGGCGGTCCATCCCGCCCCCGCCCGCGGTGCCGAGGCTATCCGACGGATGACCTTGCCGCCCCCGGGGCTTG
>CAXTWM010000468.1:0-3202 GCA_964247915.1 uncultured Armatimonadales bacterium
GCCCCCGCCAGTCTCGTACTGGTAGGTGACGACGATCCGCCGCGCCAGCGCCTGCCCATCCGGCCCGACGTCCGTCCGCAGGACGGGCTGGTGGAACAGCAGGGTCCCCCGGTCGTAATCAATCTCGTAGTCCGCGCCGCGCTGGGGGGCGGTCCGCTCCAGCACGGTTCCAGGCCGGTTGATGTCTTCCAGTTCCAAGAAGACGCCCTCGCTGCCGTAAACCAGGGGCCGGTGGGACAGGAAATACAGGCCGCTCGTGCCGTCCGGCGCGAGGGTGTCGCGCTGGAAGCCCTGCACGTCGTCTCCGTAGAACCCGGTCGCCTGTACGCCCCCGAAAAGGTAGTTCGCCTTCAGCGCGTGGAATGTGCGGTTGATGGCCGTGAACTCCTGCGAGCGGCCCGAAAACTCCGCCGTCCCGTAGTCGCCCCACATCAGATAGTTTTGGTCCCGTTCCAGCCGCAGGGCCAGGCGGTCGCGCGACTGGGCCAGGGCGAAGGCGGTGGAGCTGTCGCCGTAGACGGGGTAGGGCTGGTCGCGCGTCTGCGTGTCCCGCCCCAGGCTGGGCGGCCCCGCCGCCGTCTGGTTCAGCGCGTGCTCGCTGTCGTAAGCGCCGAGGAACAGGTAGTCGCCGACCTTGCCCGTGGCGAAGACGGACGTGCGCCCGTGGAGGCGCGGGGCGTCGCTGACGTCGGGGCTGACGAAGTCCTGGATCGGGCGGTCGTAGTCGGAGCGGCGGCTGCCCAGGCGGACGTCTATGACGCCGGTCGCCAGGCTGGGCCGCAGGTGGGTGGTGAACTCGACCGTCGTCCACGCCTCCAGGCCGCCGGAGGCGGCGCGGACACGCACGGTCTGCGCCTGGACGCCGGCCCGCAGGGCGGCGCGAAACTGGCCGCCGACCGTCCGCACCTGGAAGCCGGGCTGGTCCGGGTCGGCGTCCTCGCCCACCCACTCGCCCGCGCTTGCCGTCAGCGTGACCGGGCCGTCGTGGTGCGAAAGGCGGCCCTGCGCGTCCCGCAGGCTGCCGGTCAGGGTCAGCGTCGAGCGCCCGTCGGCAGGGAGGCGGGAACCCAGCGCTCGCAGCGTGAGCTGCTTGGGCGCGGTCTGCACCTGCACCGTGCGCTCGGCCCGCGCGCCGCCCGGACCGGCCTCGGCCACCAGGGTGTTCGTGCCTTCGCGCAGGACCACGCCGTACCAGGTCTGCGTCACCGTCTGCGTCGCAGCGTCCGTCTCGGTCCGCCCGATCTGCGTGGGGCTGACGGGCGTTCCGTTGACCCGCAGGGTCACGGGGGAGCCGACCGGGAAACGGAGGACGACGTTAGCGGCAGCGCTGTCCAGTGCGCCGTCCCCGCTGGGGGACAGGATCGCCACCCCCGATGTCTGCGCGAGGGCTGGGGAGGCCGCCAGCATGGCGGTCAGGGCCAGGGGAAGGAAATGCCTCATCGTCCGGCCCCCTTCTGCGCTGGCGCGTCGGTCGGGACGACGCCGAAATTCAGGCGGACCATGCCGCCAGGCTCCAGGTGGACCAGCCGGGACTGGGAATTGCGCTCCTTGAACCGGTGGTTGCGGGCCAGGGTGTAGCCCGGCACGCTCTGCATGTCCAGGGCGGCGGTGTGGTAGCCCGCCGTGACCGTCGCCAGCGAGAACAGGCCGTTGGCGTCGGCGACGATGCGCGTCGAGTCGTCGAGGATGACGACGGCGCCGGGCAGGCCCGGCTCGCCGGCCTGCTGCTCGCCGTCGCGGCTGCGGTCCACCCAGACGCGGCCCAAAACGGTGCCGGTGTCGGTCAAAATCCCCTGGCGCACTTGCAGGGTGAAGACGGCCGGGCCGTCGGAAAGCGGAGTGGTCATCGTGGTTCCATGAGAGACGGTCAGAGCGTCGGCGGTCACGACGGCGGAGTTCCTGCCGTCGCCGCGCAGGGCGTCCGGCGTGAGCTGGGCCGCGTAGGCGAGGGTGAGCGCCTGGCCGGGCGGCAGCAGGAAGCCGCCCAGGTCGAAGACGGTCGCCGGCCCGCTGCGCGACAGGGTGACGGGGACGGCCTTGCCCCCCGCTGCGGCCCGCACCGAGTCCGGTCGCAGATCAAAGCCGAGCGGCGGCGTGTCCAGGATCTGCATGTCGGCGAGCGGCAGGGCGGTCGGGTTCTGGACGACGATGCGGTAGACCACCGTGTCGCCCGGCTCCGCCGTCGCCCGGTCCCCGCTCTTGCTGATCTGGATCTCGCGCGTCTCGCAGTCGCTCAGGGTCAGGTTCAGCGCGGCCAGGGCCGGGCCGCCCGCGCCCGCCCCCGCCGAGGTCATCAGCATGGCGTGCGTCCCCGACAGGGCGCCGCCCATGCCGTTGACCGGCATCCCGTCCAGCGAGGCCGCCGTATAAGAGACGTTCGCGCCGTCCCGCGCGCCGATCGTGATGCGGATGCGCCGCTGGCGGTAGGCGGAGCCGGGGGGCGGGCTGAGTACGAGGATGTAGACGCGGCCCGCGTCGAGCTGGCCCCGGCTGGGGTCCAGCAGCAGGGAGAACCGGCCCTTGTCCGAGTCGGACAGCGGGAAGGGGTTGCTGTTCTGGATGTTGGGCGGGACGCCGGCGGGCACGCCGGGCGCGGCAGGCAGGGCCGTCGCCGTCAGCGGGACCGCCCCTCCGACCTCCGCCCCCGTCGGGTCGGCGGGGGCCGGCGCGTACAGGCCGATGCGGAAGCCCCGGTAGGAGGGCAGCGGGGTGCCGTCGCAGCCCATCACCAGGCCGCGCGGGTCCACGAGCAGGGACCGGACGGTCAGCCCGCCCATCGCCGCGTTCCCGTGGCCGTCGCTGTAGGAGTAGGACGTCTGGTTGGAGATCTGCCCCGCGTCCTGCGCCCGCGCGGCGGGCAGGAGCGGCGCGGCCAGGAGCAGCAGTGCCGCCAGGCAGACGCGGCCGGGCCAAGCCCCAGGGCTGAACCCCTGGGCTTTAGAAGGGCAAGCCCCCGCCTGCGCGGGCGAAGAAAAAGCAGATGCCAGCGGCATTATGCCCGCGCAGGCGGGGAGTTGCTCTACTAAAGCACGGGGGTTTAGCCCCGTGGCATCAGCCCCGCCGTTCAGGGCGGGGTGCAGAAGCAGGGAGTTGAACGGCTGTTTTCGCATCGTCAGCGGACTCGCACCTGATAGGTCACGGCCTGGGTCGTCTTCGCCGCCAGGGCGGGGAAGCGCCACCGCAGCGCGGCGTAGGCTTCGGG
>CAXTWM010000469.1:0-3196 GCA_964247915.1 uncultured Armatimonadales bacterium
GCCCTGGCCCTGCGGCGGTCTTCGGGCGCGGGTCGGTCCCCGCCGCCCGCCCGATCCCCAGGTCAATCCGCCCCGGAAACAGTGCCTCCAGCGTCAGGAACGACTCGGCCACCTGGAGCGGCGCGTGGTTCGGGAGCATGATCCCGCCCGACCCGACGCGCATCCGGGACGTTTCCCGCGCCACCTGCCCGATCAGGATTTCCGGCGCGGAACTCGCGATGCCGGGCATGTTGTGGTGTTCGGCCAGCCAGTAGCGCGTGTACCCCAGCGCCTCCGCCCGGCGCGCCAGGTCCAGCGTGTTCCCCAGCGCCTGCGCCGCCGTGGCGCCGGATGAAACCGGGGCCAGGTCGAGGACGGAAAGTTTAAGTGCCATACGACAACAACCCCGGCGGGCATAGGGAAAGTTCCTGGACCGTGGTACGGACAAACTTGCGTCAATTTTGAGACAAAACAACAGGGTCAAAGATAATGGCGAGATGCGGGAGGGGGTTGAACAGAGAGCGCACGACAGCACACCCGCAGCGTGGCATCGTTTTGGGCGGAACAAGGCCCTCGGCCTCCCCTTGACATTCGGGCTGCCGTGTGATATACTATTCCTACGTTGCCGAAATGGGGACGTGAAGCGAAGCGGCAGCCCGAGGGGCTGGCGCTTTTTTGCTGTCTCGGCCCCGTCCCTTTCCCTGCACGGCCTCCGTCAGCATTCTCCTCAGCGTTCCTGCGTGTGACAAAGTTCACAGGCGCGGCGTGACGCCCGTCCCGGCCCTCGCCTCCGATCCTGTCTATAATAGGGGCATAGCGAAGAGAAGTAACGATACCCCGAGGAGACCACGACCATGCAGCAGGCCATCTACAACACCATCAGCATCAGCAATGTTCAGCGGACGCCCCGGACGGGCGCGGGCGCTTCCCCGGCGGCGGGTGTGCTGCGGTGGGTGAGCCGCAAGTGGGACCTGGTCGGGGTGCTGGCGGTGAGGGGGTCCAGCGCGGCTTATGGTGTGTGCACGCTGGCGCACGTGGGGCTGTAGGCGCTGGCGCATACAGAGGGACGGGCCGCCGACATCATTGTCGGCGGCCCTTTTTGCGTCTCGTTAGGGGTTGTCGGACATCGCCCGCACGACCTGGGCGGGGGGCACGATGTAATCGGTTGAGTCGGACGGGCCGGCCTCGGCCCCCATCGCTTCCCAGACCGCATCGGCCTGGGGGATGACCTGCGCTTCCACGAGCGCGGTCGCGACCCGCTGGACGTGGTCCGTGTCCAGGCGGAACAGGGGGTGCCCCTCCATCAGCGAGGCCAGGTCGGTCGCGGACAGGCCGCTGAGGGTGGCGACGCGGTCCCGGACGGCGGGGTCGGACGCCAGCTTTCCCGTCAGCCAGCGCCCCAGGGCGGCGACCGCCCCGGCCGCCACCGGGTCGGCGGCGGTTACTTCCGCCGCGACACCGGCGGGGGCGACCTGATGGTACACCGCGCCGCCCGGCACCTCTGAAATTGCCTCTGTCTTGTGGGTTTCTTCCGCCATTGTCCTGCTCCTTTGGTGCAAGCGTGCGCCGCCGCGCCGCAGCCTTTCCCTTAGTATAAGCCGCCGCCGGTTCCTTGTCAAGCCGCCTCATGGTCGCCGAAAAGTTTTCCCCGCCGGCATCAAGCATGGTGTATAATACAGACACAGAGGACGGGCAACATCGGCGGCAGGCTGGGAGGCACGGAGGGGGCATGGGGACTGACGGGTATCGGAAGATCATCTATCCGCTGCTCTGCATGGGGGCGTCGTTTTCCGCGTACAGCCACTACCGGCAGGGGCACGCGGTCACGATCCACGTCATCTTCCCCCTCATCATGGCGCTGGCCTGCCTGTTCCTGTCGGTCGTCTACTGGCTGCCGCCCCGCAAAAACCGCTGACTCGACGGCCTCCCCGCCGCCGCACCCGCCGCGTCTCCTGTTACGGCTGGCAGGCGTCCTTGTCATCCTGCGGGATTTGGTGTACAATGGAACCGTTTACCCGTAATCCTTGTTTGTAAACTGAGACAGCAACCGGGCGCGGACTTCTGAACGGGAGCCGCCCCAAACCGGGACTTTGTCCCCTAGGCTGGAGCCGATTTCATGCCCGACCATTTGCCGGAACAGGCCGAACAGCAAAAAGCGCGGACGGCTGAAGCGGCGCAGTCCTTCCTCCAGAGCATCCTCGACACCGGCCGCGAGCCGCTGCTGGTCCTGGATGCCTCCCTCCACGTCGTCACCGCCAACCGCGCCTTCTACCGGACCTTCCGGGTCGCGCCCGGACAGACGCTGGGCCGCTTCGTCCATGACCTGGGGGACGGCCAGTGGGACATCCCCGCCCTGCGCCGCCTGCTCGGCGAGATACTGCCCCAGGACGCGGTCGTCGAGGACTTCGAGGTGACGCACGACTTCCCCGGCCTGGGCGCGAAGACCATGCGCCTGAACGGGCGCAAATTGTACCGCCCCGGCAACCACACCGAGATGCTCCTGCTCGCCATCGAGGATGTCACCGCGCAGCGGCGCGAGGAGGCGGCGCGGGCCGAGAGCGAGGAGCGCCTGCGGCTGCTGGTGGAGGGCGCACAGGACTACGCCATGATCCTGATGGACGCGGAGGGCTGCGTCACGCACTGGAACGCCGGGGCGCAGCGCATCCTCGGCTACGGCGAGGCCGAGGTGCTGGGACGGCCCTGTGACCCCATCTTCACGCCCGAAGACCGGGCGGCGGGCGTGCCGGCGCGTGAGCTGGAAACGGCGCGGGCCGAGGGCAGGGCGCTGGACCTGCGCTGGCACCTGCGGAAAGACGGGACGCGCTTCTGGGCGGACGGCGTGATGGAGTGCCTGCGCGGTGATGACGGCGGGCTGCGCGGCTTCGCCAAGATCCTGCGCGACGCGACCGACCGCCGGCAGGCGGAGGACGCCCTGCGCGTGAGCGAGGGCCGCTTCCGCCTCATGGCCGACGCCATCCCGCACATTGCGTGGACGACGGACGCGGGCGGGGCGATAGACTACTACAACCAGCGCTGGTACGACTACTCCGGGCTGGACTTCGAGCGGACGCGGGACTGGGGCTGGCAGGAGGTGATCCACCCCGACGACCTCGCCCACGCGGGCGGCGTCTGGCGGGCCGCGCTGGCGGCGGGGGCGGTCAGCGAGGTGGAGTACCGCCTGCGGCGGGCCGACGGGTCGTACCGCTGGCACCTGGGC
>CAXTWM010000470.1:0-3194 GCA_964247915.1 uncultured Armatimonadales bacterium
GAGGAAGCGCCGGGCGGCGTGATCAACGCGGTCGGCGCGACGACCCTGCGCCAGATGGCGGCCCTGCTGCGCCTCTGCCGGGCCTTTGTCGGCAGTGACGCCGGCCCGATGCACATCGCCGCCGCCGTGGGGACGCCCACGGTCGCCCTGTTCGGCTCCAGCTGCCGGCACCGCTTCGGCCCCTGGGGGCGGGGGCACACCGCGCTCTCCCTGGAACTGCCCTGCTCCCCCTGCGGGCGCGGGCACGACGCCGAGCGCTGCCGGACCTGCCTCTACAGCCGCCCGGAGTGCATGCACGGCCTGACCGTGGACCGGGTGCAGGCGGCGGTCGGCCCGCTCCTGTTCCCGCCGAGGCAGCGTGAGCAAGAACATAAACAAGAGCTTGAGCAAGAAGCAGGTTCTTGAACAACCGGCGGTGAATGATCTAAGAAGAACAAGCGGGCGATCGGCGGGCCAAAAATGTTGAAACGAAAAGCCCTCACAAATGTCCTATGAAAACGTAGGAGCCAGCGCAGGGGCCGTGGGGCGCAAAAGGAAAAGCCATGAGCGGGAAAAAGCGATGAGTGTTGCAGTAGTCACCGGTTCGGCGGGCCTGATCGGGTCCGAGGCCGCCCTGTACTTCGGCGGGGCCGGGATGGACGTCGTCGGCGTGGACAACGACATGCGGCGCGTCTTCTTCGGCGAGGAGGCCAGCACCGCCTGGAACGTGCAGAACCTCCAGTCGAAGCTGGGCGGGCGCTACGCGCACCACGCCCTGGACATCCGGGACCGGGGGGCGGTGGACGCGCTTTTCGGGCGCTACGGCAAGGACATCGGCCTGATCATCCACACGGCGGCCCAGCCCTCCCACGACTGGGCTGCCCGCGAGCCGTTCACCGACTTCGACATCAACGCTACGGGCACCCTGAACGTGCTCGAATCGGTGCGGCAGCACTGCCCCGAGGCCGTCTTCATCTTCACCTCCACCAACAAGGTCTACGGCGACACACCCAACCGTCTGCCCCTGACCGAAGGGGAGACGCGGTACGAGATCGCGCCGGGGCATACTTACGAGGCCGGAATTCGGGAGGACATGTCCATTGACCAGTGCCTCCACTCCCTGTTCGGCACGTCGAAGGTGGCCGCCGACGTGCTGACCCAGGAGTACGGGCGCTACTTCGGGCTGCGGACGGCCTGCTTCCGGGGCGGGACCCTGACCGGGCCGCAGCACTCGGCGACTCAATTACATGGCTTCTTGGCGTACCTGATGCGCTGCATCATGACCGGAACGCCGTACACGGTTTTTGGGTATAAGGGGAAGCAGGTCCGCGACGCCATCCACTCGGGCGACCTGATCCGCGCCTTCGACGCCTTTTACCGGAACCCGCGCGTCGCCGAGGTCTACAACATCGGCGGCGGTCGCTTTTCCAACTGCTCGATGCTGGAAGGGATCGAGGCCGGGCAGCGGATCGCCGGCAGGCAGCTCCAGTATACCTACCAGGAGCAGAACCGGACCGGTGACCATGTCTGGTGGATCGGCGACAACGGGAAGTTCCGGGCGCAGTATCCCGAGTGGAAACAAGAGTACGATATTGAGGCGATATTGCAGGAAATCCACGCGGCCAATGAGGACCGGTGGCGACCTTCCCCCGGCGGGAGTGCGCCGACCGGCGCAGCCTGACGCCCGGCGTCGGCGCGGAACGGGGCGGATGAGTTCATGCGGATTCTTTTTCTGACGATGTACTACAAGCCGGACAACGCGGCGACCGGCATCCTCATGGCCGAATTGGCCGAGGAGCTTGCGGAGCAGGGGCACGATGTCCGCGTCGTCACCTCCATGCCGCACTACTCGACCAACGCGATCTGGCCCGAGTACCGGCGCAAGGCGTGGATGCGCGAGCGGCAGGGCAAGATCCTGGTCCAGCGCGTCTGGTCGTATGTCCCCGTCAACAAAGACAAGCTGCTGCCGCGTTTCTTTTCCTACCTGTCGTTTACCCTCCTGTCCGCGCTGGCCGGCCAGATCATGCCCCGCCCGGACGTCATCGTCACGCCCTCCCCGTCGCCGCCGCTGACCAACGGCGCGTCGGCCTACCTGCTGGGCCGGCTGCGCGGGGTCCCGTTCATCTCCAACATCCAGGACATCTATCCCGACGTCGCTATCCGTATGGGCGTGATGAAGAACCCCGCCGTGATCGCCGGCTACAAAAAGCTGGAGCGGTTCGTCTACGCCCACTCCGCCGCCATCACCGTCATCTCCGAGGGCTTCCGGCAGAACCTCACCGCCAAGGGGGTGCCCCCGGAGAAGATCGAGGTCATCCCGAACTTCATTGACGCCGCCTTTGTCGCGCCGCATCCGCGCCGCAACGAGTTCAGCCGGGAGCAGGGCTGGGACGACAAGTTCGTCGCCCTGTTCGCCGGCAACGTCGGCATGTCGCAGGGGCTGGACACCGTCCTGGAGACGGCCCACCTGCTGCGCGACATCCCCGACCTGCTGTTCGCCGTGGTCGGCAACGGCGCGTCCAAGCCGGCCCTGATGGCGCAGGCCGAGACGCTGGGACTGACCAACGTCCAGTTCCTGCCCTACCAGTCTTATGACCAGGTGCCCCAGTTGTATTCCGCCGCCGACGTGGGCCTGATCCCGCTGCGCCGGGGCTTCACCAACGACTCGGTGCCGAGCAAGCTGTTCACGATCATGGGCGTCGCCCGCCCGATGATCGCGGGCGTGGACAGCCACTCCGAGACCGCCCAGGTCATCGCCGAGTCCGGCTGCGGCCTGTGCGTCGAGCCGGAAGACGCCTGCGCGCTGGCCGAGGCCGTCCGGACGCTCTACCGCGACCGCGACCGGGCGGCCGAGATGGGCCGCCGGGGGCGGCTGCACGTCGAGGCGCACTACACGCGCGTCAGCGTCGCGCGCCAGTACGAGGCCATCTTCGAGCGCCTGATGCCCGGTAGCGGGGCGTCCCCGTCCGTCGGCAGTGGCCCCACGCCGTCTGCGGGCAGCGGGCAGTCGCCGTCCGTCGGCAAGCCGGGCGCAGTGTCGCTATGAGCAACCGATGCTCCACGGGGCTGAACCCCCGTGCTTTAGAAGAGCAAATCCCCGCCTTCGCGGGCATGAAGAGCATAGCGCCAACGGCATTGCGCCCGCGTAGGCGGGGGCTTGCACTCCCGCCGCACGGGGGGTGGGCCCCGGGGCGGGGGGGGCGGCGCCGCGCGGG
>CAXTWM010000471.1:0-3192 GCA_964247915.1 uncultured Armatimonadales bacterium
GCATAACACCGGGCGAGGAAGGTCTGCCGCTCCCGCTCGGACAGGATGTGTTCCGCCAGACGATGGCACAGGTCGTCGTAGCCGTGGGCGAGCGGCACGGCCTCGGCGACCAGGGTGCGGCCCAGCGGGCCGACGAACTGGCGCAGCTCGGCCTCGATGCGGGCGAGGCGGTCGGGGTCCCAGGGGAACGACGGCCGCGCGGGGGCGGCGGGCGGCGCGGCTTCCCCGGTCTTGTCGTCCAGGGTAGCGATCAGCCCGCCTACCGTCTCCACCATCTTCTGCAAATGCCGCTCCAGCGGCGGCGTCATGGCGTCCAGCCAGTGCGGCGTGCCGATGAAGTAGCGCATGTGCTTGGACAGGGCCACGTCCTCGATGCGGAACGGCAGGATGGCTTTGGCCTCGCTCACCGCGTTCTGGACTTCGCGCTTGACCTGCTCGGATTGATTTGAGGCCGAAGATAGGACGAGCAGGCAGACGCGGCAGTCCGCGATGGCGTCAATGATGGCGTCGCTCCAGTCCTGGCCGGGCGTGATGTCGCGCGGGGCCACCCAGCACCGGATGCCGTGCCCTTCCAGGGCCGCGCAGACGGCGTCGGCGATCGGCTTGTCCAGAGTCGAGTAGCTGATGAAAACGTCGTGGTGCGCCATCGGAAGCTCCTTCACGCCTCGTCCAGCATCGTCATAGCCTTCTTCAGACTGCGCTGCATCCGGTTGAACGACGTCGCCAGCCGCGCCACCTCATCCTGTCCCCGAACCGGCAGGTCCTCCACCTCCCGGCTGCCCTGGCTGATCTGGTCGGCGGCCTTTGAGAGCTGCGTGACCGGACGGATGACGAGCAGGGTGAGCATGACGTTGAGCAGCAGGAGGGTGACGACGAAGGCGGCGACCAGCGACCCCAGCAGGGCCAGAAACGCCTGCCGGGCGATATGCTCCGGCAGGGACATCGGGACCGAGACGATCTGCGCCCCGACGACGTCGCCCTGGTGCCAGCCGAACCCGTGGTCCGGCCCGTACTTCTTGATCATAGAGGCGGGCGCGACGCTGGGGGTGCTGTGGCAGGTCAGGCAGGCCGAGTCGGTGATTCGGATCGGGTGGCTGAGGTAGAGCGACTGGCCGGTGACGCTCTGCCGGACCCCGATGATCTCCTTCGTGCCGGGCTGATTGCGGAACTGACTGACGACGTCCGCCTCCCAGTCGGTGGCCTTGTCTTGCAGCACGTTGGTCGGGTCGAGCGTCGCCTCTTTGTAGGTATAATCGGGGTACTTCTCGCGCAGGGCGCTGAAGCCTTGGGTGGCGGCATAGGCCGGGACGGTCTGCGGCAGGAACTCGTGCGCGTTCTCCCGGTCGAGCAGCGGCTTGATCTGCTTGCTGGTATACTGACGCATTGCCAGGGCCGTCTCCATCATGATCCGGGCGTTGTCCACGACCTGCTGCTGGGCGCTGCGCTCCAGCAGCGAGTTCGTCACCAGGCATACGGCGAGTAGGCCGAGCGCAAAGACCGTAATCATCATCAGATTGAACTTGGCGAGGATGTTCATGGGTTTTGTTTCTCTTCTCGTACATTATACAACAGAAACGCCCCAGCGGCTGTGACATGCTTCACGCCCGCGCGAATTTCACGCGGCATCACGGCGTCTCATCCCGGCAGATCCGGTAGCCCAGCGAGAGGATCAGCCGCAGCGTCTCCAGGGCGGTGCTTCGGTCATACTCCTTCTCCGAGTCCGGCAGCTCCTCGTAGGGGACCAGGCCGGGGTGCTCCCGGCGCTCCTCGTCCCGGCACGGCCCGTAGCGCCAGCCTTCGGCCACGCGCTGCGTCGCCCAGACCTCATGCGTGTTCTTCGCCAGCTCCTCGGTCAAGGCGCTCATCTCGCTCGTGAGCCGGACGCCGGACGTGTCGCGGGGGGCCGGCACATAGCGGGCGGCGTCCGTGCCCCCCGATTCGGGGGCCTTGCCTTTTGACGTTCTTGCAGTCATACTGTTCTTTAGCACTCATTCTGCCACTGCGGAGGGACGAATGCCACTGGATCTGGATCAATCGCCGCCTGCCCGTTCGCTGCAGCCGCCCGAAACTCCTTCTTCCCAGGCCGAGGCGGAGACGGCGATCCGGCGGATGCTCGACCAGGGCCAGACATTTCTGGCGCACGACGGGGCGCGGAAGGCGCTGCGGCGGTTCCCGGACAGCGCGCGGCTGAGGCAAGCCGCCGCCCTGGCCCTGCTGCGCGCGGGCGCGCTGGCGGAAGCCCAGGACGCTCTGGAAGACCTTTACCCCGCCCCGCTCCGGGCGGACTCCGTGCCCCTGCGGCGCGGGGACGGGGCGGACGAGGAGACGCTGGGACTGATCGCCCGCGTCTACAAAGACCTGTGGCGCCGGTCGGGCCGGCCGGAAGACGCCCGCTGCGCGCGCGACGCCTACGCGCGCGGGTTTGAAGCGTCCGGCGGCTCCTGGACCGGCATCAACGCCGCGACGCTGTCCTGGATCGTCGGCGACCGGACGCGGGCGGGCGAGCTGGCCGGGCTGGTCCTGGACGCCACCGGTCTGGCGACGCCCCCTGCCGAGGCCGACCGCTACTGGCACTGGGCGACGCGCGGCGAGGCGCTGCTGCTGCAGGGCCGGGAGGCGGACGCCGCCGCCGCGTATGCACACGCGGCCTCACTGGCGGGGCGTCGGTATGGGGCGGTCGCCGCCACCCGCCGGCAGTTGCAGCTCCTGGCAGGTTACGGGTTTCCCGTGCCCCCACGGATTCTCCTGGCACTGCCGCCCCCCACCGTCGTGGTGTCCATCGGTCATATGCTGGACCGTCCGGGCCGGGCGGAACCCCGCTTCCCGCCGTCGGAGGAAGCCGCCGTCCGCGCCCAGATCGCCCGCCACCTGAACGAGATGGACGCCCGGATCGGCTACTGTTCCGCCGCCTGCGGGTCGGACCTGCTGTTCATCGAGGCGATGTATGCACGCGGAGCCGAGGTGCATGTCGTGCTGCCCTACTCCCCGAACGACTTTCTGGAAGCCAGCGTCCGCTATGCCGGCGCGCGCTGGGTCACGCGCTTCGAGGAGGCGCTGGCGCGGGCCGCCTCGGTCAAGTACCTCAGCGAAGAGTCCGTGCAGGGCGACGACAGCCTCTTCGCGTGGATGGGCCGGATGCTGCGGGGGTACGCGACGCTGGCCGCCGAGGCGCTGGGGGCCGAACCCGTCCTG
>CAXTWM010000472.1:0-3162 GCA_964247915.1 uncultured Armatimonadales bacterium
AAGTCCGGCAGCAGCACGTCGAGGTGCTGTTTGCCGTCCATGTAGTTGAGCAGGCCCGCCGCCCGCCGGTAGACCGAAAGCGCCTCCTGCTCTTGCCCAGCCTTACTGAGCAACAGGGTGTACTCCATCAGTCTAACCGGGTCATTCGTCTGGGAGTTGTAGATCGAGTGCGGAGAGTTGTCGGAGTAGGTCGCCGTGCGGTAGTATCTGACGGCACCGGCCGTGTCTCCAGCGGCATCGGCGCACTGTCCCATGCCGTAAAGGGCGGCGGAGTTATCCTGCCAGGTCGCTAGGGCTTGCCGGTACTGTTCCTGTGCCCGCGCCCAGTCGCCCTCCTTCGCAGCAACATCGCCCTGTTTGGAGATGTCAAGGCTCCGGCTCGAAACCCGCGCACACTCAAGAAAGGCGCGCTCCTGATCCGGGCTGAGGGGAGACGCACCCGCGCGTCGCGGCACCAGAGGTTCAGCGGCGGCCTGTTTAACAGCGGTGTGTTCGGTGGCCTGTTTGACAGCAGCCTGCTTGGGGCCGGTGTTGGGCTTGGCAACTGTTCTGTGGTATATATGCAGGGCAGGAAGGCTACACGCCACCGAGGCGGGCAGCAGGGCCGCGAGAACGATCTCCCATGTTTTCATTTTCGTGATCCTTGATTTTCGCCACTGACGTTCACGTCTAGTCACTCGTCAGAAGCCGGCGGGTGATGGCGACGTCGTTGGGCTTGTCCACGTCCGTGCCGATCTCCGGGTACTCGGAACGGATGCCCGCCGCGCGCGCGCCGACGCCGAGCAGCCGGCTGACGCTCTGCTCCAGCGCCCCGACCGTCAGCAGCGAGGGCGCGAGGAGTTGGGCCAGGAGCAGTCTTGCCAACAGCCCCAGCCCGAGCATCCGGGCGATCTGGATCGGGCTTTTCCGGGCGGCGTAGGCGCGCGCGATCGTCTCCTGGTTCGCCAGCAGGAAGCGCGGGTTGACCAGCATCAGGTTCCCCAGCGTCATCGGTCCCTCACGGAGCTTGATCGCCGTGCGCTTCATGTCGGGGAAGCGCACGTAGCACAAGGCCACCGGCACATAGGAGCAGCACAGATCGGCACCCGATTGGACGGCACGCGTGAGAAAATCCTCGACGGCTTCCGACGTCAGGAACGGGATGTCCGAGGTGCTGATCAGCACCCGGTCTCCCCCGGTGCCGCCCGCCTCCGCCGCCCGCACCCCCGCCAGGAGGTTGTCCAGCAGCGTCTCGCCGCCTGCGACGGTGTGGTAACTTGGCCCCGGCGGGACATCGCCGACCACATAAATCTTGCCGACAAACGACGCGCCGCGCAGGGCGGACGTGACATAATCCAGCATCGTCCGGCTGCCCAAGGGCGTCAGGGCGCGGTTCTCCACCCCGGTAGCCGCCGCCATCTCCGCGCTGTTCCTGCCGCCCGCCAGCACCACGACATTTACACTCATTCGCTGCCCACCGTCATTCTTTCGTCCCCTGCGTCGCCGTCACCCAGGCTTTGCCCACGCCGGCGGCCTCCACTTCTCCTGCCAGGCGTTCCCCCGCTTCCACCGTCGGAACACGGCGGAAGACGCAGGCGCCGCTGCCGCAAAGCCGAGGAGTGAAACTTTCGTCGGTTTGGCCTGTCTGACAGAGCAGCGTATGGGCCGCCGCGATCTCGGGATAGGCAGGGAGGATCACCGCCTCGAAGTCATTCGCAGGGCCTCTCTCGCCTCGCAGCCACGACTCCGTGGCCCCGCCCGGCACACGCCCCGGTTGGGCGTCGAGGGCGGCATAGGCCGCCGCCGTGGAGACGCCGACGGGAGGCTTGACGATCACCAGGGGCCACGGCGGGGATAAAGGCGGCAGCGCCGTCACGCGCTCGCCCAGTCCTTCGACCAGGGACGTGCCGCCCGTGAGAAAGAAGGGCACGTCGGCCCCCAGGACCGCGCCGATCCCTGCTAACCGTGACGGAGACAGCGTCAGACCGAGCAGGTCATTGACGGCCAGAAGAGTGGCCGCCGCGTCGCTGCTGCCGCCGCCCAGCCCGGCCTGGGAGGGGATGCGCTTGTGCAGGAGGATGTGCAGGCCGCTCTCGTTGCCCGGCACATTCCCGCGCGCGGCGGCGATCTTTTGCAGCCGCACGGCCGCCCGATGCACCAGGTTCGACTCGTCGGCGGGGACGCCCGCGTCCTCCTCCCCGATGACTTGGAGCCGGACGCCGGGACTGCTCGGCGTCCGGGTGACGGTCACGGTGTCGTGCAACGCGACCGTCTGCATGACCGAGGCGATGTCGTGGTAGCCGTCGGCCCGCCGCGCGCCTACATCGAGCGTCAGATTGATCTTGGCGTAGGCAGGGCGCGTCAGGCTGTTCATGGGCCGGCCTGCGTGGACCGGAGGTGTGCGGACAGGGACTCGGACAGCGCGGCGGCGAAGTCCTGGGCGGTCGCCTCGCGGAAGTGGGGCAGGCGGCGGAAGGCATCCCCCAATCGCGCCGCGCCGTACTTGTCGTCAAAGGTCAGCGCCTGCCCGATCAGGTAGCGCATCCCGGCCTCGTCCTTGCGCGCCAGCCAGGCGGGGCTGGGGCCGACCTTTTTGTAGAGGGCGAGCGGGGGGGCCAGGAGCAGCCGGTCAAAGTTGGGTGCGCCGCTGAAGTCGCCCCACAGCTCCTCCACACGGGCCGGGCCGTCCGGGGCGCGCTCCAGCCAGCGCACCAGCAGCCGCTCGCCGAGGTAGCCGTTGGCCCAGTACTCCGGCGCGTCGTAGCCGCCGACGGCGGGCAGGGCGAGGTGTGAATACTCATGGACCGTCTCGCGCAGCCACTCGATGGAGGAGCGGGGCGTGTCCAGGTCGTAGAGATAGAGGTTGTCGCGCCACTGTTCGCCGCCGCTCTGGCCGCCGGTGCAGAGCCAGACGTCGAACGGGGCCGTCCCGTTCGCGGCCTCCTGGCCGGTCCGGCGGGTCAGCGTCTGGTGGGCCAGCGCGAGCAGGCGGGCGATCCGCGCCGCCAGGGCGGCGTTCGCCTCGGTGGGGTAGTGCACCGCGCAGAACAAACGGGATGATCCGGCGTCCGAAGAATAAACATACGCGACCTGGGTAAACTTCCAGTGGTGCTGCGGCTCCTCGGCGTGCGTCGGCAGGTAGGCTTTGGGAACAATCAGGGTGCCGTGGTCGTAAGGCAAAGA
>CAXTWM010000473.1:0-3160 GCA_964247915.1 uncultured Armatimonadales bacterium
GCGCCGCAGGCGACCAGCCCGCGCGCCAGCGCCCCGCCCATCATGCCCGCCCCCAGCACGGCCAGTGTCTTGTCGCGGAGCATGTTGACCTGAATCGCCTTAGCCCCGGTCGAAGATGGCGGCGCGGACGCCCGTGGTGGCGGGCTTGTCCTCGATGTCAATGACGACGGTGGACGGGGTGAACAGGTAGACCTGCTCGCCGATCTTCTCGACGCTGCCGTCGAGCGCGTAGGTCGCGCCGTTCAGGAAGTCGGTGATGCGCTCGGCCATGTCGGCGGGGGTTTGCTCCAGGTTGACGATCTGCTGCTGGCCGTCCTTCAGCCCATCGGCGGCGCGGCGGGCGTCGTCAAAGGTCTGGACGGAGCGGCGGACGGTGATGCGGGTCTGGCGGGCCTGGTCGATTCGCAACGTCGTCCCCCCTCGCTTGAGCGGGTTGTAGGAGCCGCCGCTGGCGCGGGCGGACGCCGGGATCGGCTGGGTCTGTTCCACGTCCGTGTCCATGTCGTCTCCCCCATCGTCGTCATCGTCGTGCCCCTTCAGTCGTTCGACCATCCGGGACCAGAGTCCGCCCTCTCGGGCGGGGGTGTTGCCGTAGTCTTCCGCTTCCGCATTATGGTTCATCGCGCTGCCTGGCCTCCTGTCGTCGTGTCCTCGTGCTTATCTGTGTCGCTTTTCTTCGTCCGTTATGTCCGCGCCCCGAAGATCGCGGTGCCGACCCGGATCATCGTCGCGCCTTCTTCGAGGGCGGCCTCGAAATCGCCGCTCATGCCCATCGAAAGGGTCCGGCGGTTTTCCGCCGGCAGCGCCTCGAAAAGCCGGCGCAGGTCCCGGAAGTGGGGCCGGGGGTCCACGCCGCCCGGCGCGATCCCCATCAGGCCGCAGAGAGAAATCCCAGGAACGGCGGCGATCTCTTGGGCCGCATCCCGCGCCCCTTCGGGCGGCAGCCCGGTCTTCGTCGCCTCGTCGCCGAGATGCACTTGCAGCAAAACGTCCTGCGTCTTGCCCACGCCCTGCGCGTGCCCGCCGAGCGTCCGGGCCAGTTTGATGCTGTCCACGCTCTGGATCAGGTCGAAGAGCGAGACGGCCAGCTTCGCCTTGTTGCCCTGCAAATGCCCCAGCAGGTGCCAGCGGCCGCCCCCGACCTCGGCCCGCTTTTCCGCCGCTTCCTGGACGTAGTTCTCGCCGATGTCGGTCGCGCCCGCCGCCAGGGCTTCGGCCACGGCGGAAGCGGGCTGCTTTTTGGTGACGGCGACCAGCGTGATCTCGTCGGGGCGGCGGCCCGCCCGCGCCGCCGCGACGGCGATCTGTTCGTTCAGCCGCGCCAGGTTGTCGGCGATGGCGCTCATCGAATCCGTGCCCTGCACACTAGTACCGTCCCCACATGTCGGTATCAACCCGTACCATCGTGGCCCCTTCCTCGACGGCGACGTCCGCATCGATGCTCATGCCCA
This sequence comes from uncultured Armatimonadales bacterium, assembly GCA_964247915.1. Lineage (GTDB taxonomy): Bacteria > Armatimonadota > Armatimonadia > Armatimonadales > Capsulimonadaceae > JANXMY01. The sequence goes on from CAXTWM010000473.1 coordinate 1,452, forward strand.
CCATCGAGAGGACCTGGCGGTTTTCGGGCGGCAGCGCCTCAAAGAGCCGGCGCAGACTCTGGAAGCGGGGCCGAGGGTCTAGGTGAGGCGGCGCATCCCCCCGCAGTCCCCTCAAAGTGATCCCAGGAACGGCCGCGATCTCCGCACCCAGGTCCGGCGTCTGGTCGGGCGATGCTCCAGTCTCCACCGCCCCGTCCCCGAGCCGCACCCACAGCAGGATGTCCTGCGTTTTGCCCGCAGCCTGAGCGTGTCTGCCGAGCGTCCGGGCCAGCTTCGCGCTGTCCACGCTCTGGATCAGGTCGAAGAGGGACACAGCCTGCTTCGCGTTGTTGCCGGGCAGGCCGCCCAGCAGGTGCCAGCGAGCACGGCCCGCCTTCGCCCGCTTTGACGCTTCCTTAACGCTATCCTCGCCGATGTCCGTGATGCCCGCCGCCAGCGCACCGGCTATGACGGCGGCTGCATTCCCTTCGACGGCGGCCACCAGCGTGATCTCGTCGGGCCGGCGGCCCGCCCGCTCCGCCGCCGCCGCGATCTGTTCATGGAGCCGCGCCAGGTTGTCGGCGATGGCGCTCACGAGTCTTCGGGGCGCGCGCCCCGGCGGCCGAGCGGCGTGCGGTCGCCGGTGTCGATATAGTTCACGCGCGCGGCGATGTTGGTGGCGTGGTGGGCGGTGCGCGCCCGATAGACCACGGCCAGCAGCATGTACGAGGCGGGGAAAACGAGGGACGGCTGGTTCTGGGTCAATGCCAGCAGCTCGTCGCGCAGGGCTTTGAAGGCGTCGTCGGCCTGGTCGTCGTCATCGCAGACCCGGACGGCCAGGGCCAGGTCGTGCCGGACCAGGCTTTCCAGGCTCTGGTGCAGCATGGTCCGCGCCGTCTGCGCCAGGGGGCCGATGTCCAGCAGGGGCGCTTTCAGGTAAAACTCCTGGGTCAGCTTGCGGGCGATCTTGGCGATGTCCACGGCATGGTCGCCGATCCGCTCCAGATCGGTGATGACCTTCAGGGCGCTCTCGATCTGGCGCAGGTCGCGGGCCATCGGCTGCTGCAAGGCGAGGAGGCGGATGCACTGGGCCTCGATCCTGCGGTCCATCTCGTCCACCGCGTCGTCCTGGCTCAGAACGGCCTCGGCCAGCAGGGCGTCGCTCTGCTGGACGGCTTCCACGGCCTGACCGAGCATGGCGCCCGTCAAAGCGCCCATGTGCAGAAGCTCCTGCTCCAGCCCCGTCAGCTCCTCGCGAAAGCTCTGTCGTGTGTTCAGCATCACTGCGTTTTATTCCGACCCGTTACGAACTTTGCCCATTATAGCACAGTTGTTGCTATTTGACAAGCGCGCGACGCAGTTTTTCGCTACATGTACCCCTTTTTTTCGGGCGAGTCCACTAAATGTAGGACCAAACGCAGGCAGGAGGAAGCGGGGGGCGTTGTGGAGAAAGGGGACACTCGAAGGAGAACACCATGCGATTCGGCGTTTGCACCGGGCCGGAGAACCGGGAACTGCTGGCCGGGGCCGGCTATGACTACATCGAACTGACCGTCGCGGGCGCCTTGCAGCCGGAGAAGCCCGACGGGGACGTGATGCCGCCGCTGCGGGCGGCCTTCGCGGACTCGGCCCTGAAGCCGGAAGCGTACAACGTCCTGCTGCCCGGCGACCTGAAGGTGGTGGGGCCGGAGGCGGACGCGGCGCGGCAGGAGCGGTATCTCGATTCGGCG
>CAXTWM010000474.1:0-3159 GCA_964247915.1 uncultured Armatimonadales bacterium
CCTGGATAACATCCCCCGCCGTGTCCCGCCACACCTCCCCCGGCCTGATCGTCTGCGGCGCGGCCTGGGCAGTGGTCACGGCGAGGCCGAGGCACAGGGCAAGGGCTACGCGCGCTCCCGCCGGGGCAGTTCGTTTTGACAAAATAGCTCCTCTTGATTCGCCCCCCGGCCCCCAATTCTGGGGAGTAGGAGAGGAAACAAAGCCGGGCGGCAGCGACCAATTCGTTTTTGCAATTTTGCGTGTTGTTTCGCGCCAACCTCGCACCCATTCGGCTCCGGGCAACCAGACACCTTTTGCCTTCCCTGATAATGGCTTCGGTGTCCAGCAGGGCCACTTCGCCATTCTCCGCCGCCTCTACAGCGATGGCAATGTCCTCACGCAGCCGTTCCAGTCTGATCTGGCGCAGGGTTTCTTGATCTTGCAGCAGGTACAGGCCATTATGGGTTACTTCGCTCGCGCAATGGTATTGGCCGCTCTGCACTTTGGCCTTCACCCATTCTTCCAGTTTCGAGGGAGGGCGATGGTTATCATCTTGGTTAGCTCCTTCAAACGTCTGGTGTCATTATACACTGTTTGCCCGGAATCGGCTATTTGATAGAACAAGAAAAGCCGCCCCCTTTCGATGGTGACAGCCTTCTCTTGCTCACGTTTTCACGCGGTTTTCGCCTCGATGGTCACAGTCCCGCCGTCTACTACGTCCATGATGACGCGGTAGCCGTAGAGCAGGGACATTCCAACAAGAGGCCCGCCCTCGGAAGCCAGAACGAGGATGTTCTTCTGCTGGCCGTCCCAGAGCACCGTCGCGGCATAGGTTTCAAATTGAACGAGGCTGCCATCCCCCAATACGAACTCCACGGACTCGCGAAACGTGAGCCGTAGAGAAGCGATCAACTCAGGGGGGAGTGTTAGGAAGTCCGTAAAGCCGGTGTCTATGACGGCTTCTACTTTCGTTTGCTGCCCGTTAAAGTCGAGAACCGGCACAGGGATGACCGCTTCGCGGTCGGCGCTGATCTGTCCGGTGATCATGCCGCCCTCCGTGGCGAGCGCGCCCCCAGACGGCCCAAAGCAGACGAACCGATTCGCATGGCGTAAAGCGGAGCACCGGGGTATTTGGCCGCCGCCCGGTCGGAAGCGGCGAGATGGTCCGTGTCCATCTCATATTGCCCCGTTTCGACGTTGATGACCAGCACCTTGCCGGTGTTGCCCGCCTCCACCTGCGGGCGTAACTGCTGCTCGTAGAGCGTCTTGCCCCGTCGAACGATCTCTTCCGTGCTGTAGCGCGGATGTGCCATGTGCGAATCCCTTCCTAATCTGTTGCCGGGTTAATCTGCTTCTTTTCGCCCAGGCGGTAGGCCGCGCGATGTCCGATGCGGACGCCAAAGAGAACCGCATCAGGGCGCCGCGCCAGCAGGCGTTTGGGGGCGGTCAGGTCCTCGGCGTCTATCTCGTAGTCGCCGGTGTTGACGTCCAGGATGAGGAACTTGCCCCGGTGGTCCGGTTCCACCTGCGCCCGGATCGTCTGGTCATACAGCGCCTGCCCGCGCTGTCCGATCTGTAGCCCGGCTTCGGTCATGGTCTGATCCTCCTAATCATCGTAGTTTCTCCATGATACCTGATTGCCTCGGATTGGCGCATCGGCTATAATAGAGGCATGAAAGTTCCCCGCCTCCTTCTGTTGTCCCTGACCCTGCTGCTACTGGCCCTGCCTCTGTTCGCTCAGTCCCCTGCCCCCTCCGACCGGCCCGAGCTGCGGGCGTTCTGGGTGGACGGGTTCAACGACGGGTTCAAGACGCCCGCGCAGTGCGACACGCTGCTGGCTCGCCTGCGGGCGATGCACTGCAACGCGGTCTTCGTGCAGATGCGGAAGCGGGCGGACAGCTATTACGCCTCCCACTATGAGGGGTGGGCGAAGGATGATGGGGGGCAGTTTGACGCGCTGCAATATCTGTGCGACCACGCCCACGCGGCGGGGAAGCCGCGCATCCAGGTCCATGCTTGGATCAACGCCTGCGCCATCGGGGGCAACGCGAGCGCGGGGCCGCTGACGGCCTTGCACCCGGAGTGGCTGTCGCGGTCGGACACGGGGGCGGACTTTGATACCGAGTCCACCAAGATCGATCCGGGCAACCCCGAGGCGGCGGAATGGACGTTCCGGGTCTACATGGATGTCGTCCGGCACTACGACGTGGACGGCATCCACATGGACTTTATCCGGTACGGGGGCGACGGCAAGACGGTCGGGCATTGGGGGTACAACGCGGTCTCGGTCGCGCGGTACAACAAGCGGTATGGGACGAGCGGCCAGCCCCGGTGGAACGACGAGCACTGGCGGGCGTGGCGTCGGGCGCAGGTGACGGCGTTGGTGCGCCGGGTGTATGTGAACGCGACCGCCCTGAAGCCCCATCTGGTCGTCAGCGCGGCGACGATCTGCTGGGGGGACGCGCCTGGCAGTGACGCCGAGTACGAGGCGAAGAGCGCCTCGTATACCGAGGTCTTCGCGCCCTGGCGGGACTGGATGCGCGAGGGGATTCTGGACCTGAACTGCCCGATGACGTACTTCTGGGCGGCCAAGTCCCTGCCCAAGTGGCGGGGGTGGAACACGTTCGCCAAGAACCACCAGTACGGGCGTCAGGCCGCGTTGGGCGTCGCGGCCTATCTGAACCCGGTGCCCAGCACGCTGGCGATGGTGCGGGACACGCGGGCGGCGACGCGGGCAGGGCACCGGGCGGCGGGGGCGGTGCTGTATTGTTATGACACGCCGACGGGCGTGAACGGGCGTGAGGTGGAGGGGGGCACGGCGCTGTTCGAAGCGCTGCCCGCCGTGTTCCGGCGGGACGCGCCGCCGCCGCCGATGCCCTGGAAGACGCACCCCCAAAAGGGCGCGCTGATGGGGACGCTGCTGTCCGGGGACGGGCTGACGCCGATAGACGGCGCGCGGGTGACGGCGACCCGCGCGGACGGGGGCGGGCGGCGGTCGGGGGAGAGTGACGGCAACGGGTGGTTCGGGTTTGCGAACCTCACGCCGGGGATGTACCACGTCAAGGCGGTCTGGCCGGGCGGCGTTTACGAAGCAGACCGGGTGGTCACGCCGGGGGAAACGGCGCGGGCGGTGGCGCTGCCGGGCCAGCCTCTGCCGGTTTCCCAGGTGGCCGGGATCG
>CAXTWM010000475.1:0-3150 GCA_964247915.1 uncultured Armatimonadales bacterium
GGCGTGGACCGGGGCAGGCCGGGAACCAGGGGGCCGGGGTGGCCCGCGCCTGCCGCCGGCGGTGTCTCCCGGCTGCGGACCGTGTGCCCCTGCTCGGCGGGCCGGATGGAGCGCACATCGGGGGAGGCGGCGACCGTCTCCAATTGAAGAACAGGCAGCGAGGCGCGGACCGCGTCGTAGGCGGGCCAGGAGCCGGTGACGGTGCCCCCGGCGGCGGCGATGCGGGCCAGCAGATCGTCGGTGACGGCGGCCTGGATGTCCACGGGAACCATGCCGCTGGCGTCCGGCTGTGCTTCGTCGCTGACCGGGATCGTCGCGAGCATGTTCAGCGTGGCTTCGCTGAGGATGCTCGGATTGGCAACCTTTGCCGCATTCGGCGCGAGGGCGTCGGCCCGGAGTGTTCCGGCTGTCGCCGCCGTGGGGCCGGCGGTCACGGGAGCGGCAGTCAGCGCGGCGCGGGCGAGGAGTGCGGCGCGCAGGAGGTTGGAGTCTATCTTCTGCTGGGCGGGGGTGCGGGCGGCCTTCTCCGCCTGGAGCGCGGCGACCTGAGACAGCGCGAACGCCGAGGGCTGCGGCTGGTCGGGGGCGGCCTGGACGGGGCCGCCCGCCGTCAGGATTTGGGCGTCGGCGGGCTGGTAGACACCCAGGCCGAGGACCACGAGGCCGAGGGCTATGATGCGTGAGACGTGCATGAACGAGCGACCTTTCCCGAAGCGAATGAGAGCGTAATATCAAGACATGAGGCATTGACGGGGGAAGGGCGCAGAAGGATGTTCCACTGCGCCCCAATCTTGCTCCCGCGCCTATTTCCAGTGCATCTCCGTGTCGCCGTGCAGCATGTGGAGATGGTTGATCTGCCCGTCGTGGTACATCATGTGCTGCGCGGCGAATCCGGCCGCCCCCAGCAGTGTCATCGGGCCGAGAGGGGTCTGCACGGTCTCGCCCCAGCGATCCGAAGCCACGCCGTCAATGGCCGCGTACAATCTCTGCGTCCCCGCGTCCAGGGCGGCCAGCGCCTCCGCCCGCGTCGTGATGCCCTCGTAGTACGCCGCCCGCTCGTCCGGGGAGGGCATCGCCGGCGTGCCGGTCGCGAGCAGCGCGGCCAGCAGCCCGTTGACCGATCCGCACTCCGCCACCACCTTGATCGCCGGGCGCAGCGCCGGGTTTGGGCTGCCGCTCGCCTTGTCCTCGTCCAAAGCGTTCAGGTCGTTGACCAGGTTGTTGTACGCCTGCTCCGTCGTCGCGCGCAGGTGCGCGGCCAAATCCAGTTCCGCCATGGGATGTGTCTCCTTATGATGTCGCCATTATACCCTACATACCCTACGAGAAGCCCAGGACGGGATGGGGCTGGTACGGCTCCTGGAGCGACTGGACTTCTTCCGGGGACAGCGACAGGGACAGGGCGGCCACGGCGTCCTCCAGGTGGTGCGGCTTGGTCGCCCCGACGATGGGCGCGGTGACGCCCGGCGCTTGCAGCAGCCAGGCCAGGGCGATCTGGGCGCGCGGGGCGGCCCGCGCCGCGGCGCTCGCGCCCCCGCGGGCGATGCCCCGGTGGGCGGCCGCCGCGGTCCGGGCGGGCGGCGGGGTGGCGGGGGCGCCCCGACGAGGGGCGCGGTCACGCCGGGCGCTTGCCGCAGCCAGGCCAGGGCGATCTGGGCGCGCGGGACGCCCCGCGCCTCGGCGATCTCGCCCACGCGGTCAATGACCCGGTGGTCGGCCTCCTCGGTCCGGGCGTACAGCGTCTTGCCGAACTGGTCTGACCCCGCCCGCTCGGTCTCCGACCGCTCCTCCCAGGGCCGGGCCAGGCGGCCCCGCGCCAGCGGACTCCAGGGGATGACGCCGACGCCCTCCTCCCGGCACAGCCCCATCATCTCGCGCTCCTCCTCGCGGTAGAGCAGGTTGTAGTGGTTCTGCATGGAGACGAACCGCGTCCACCCGTGCCGGTCCGCCAGGCCCAAAGCCTTGGCAAACTGCCAGGCGTACATCGAAGACGCGCCGAGGTAGCGCGCCTTGCCGGACTTCACCACGTCATGCAGGGCTTCCAGCGTCTCCTCGATGGGCGTGTCCGAATCGAACCGATGAATCTGGTAGAGGTCCACATAGTCCGTGCCCAGGCGTTGCAGGCTGTGGTCAATCTCCGTCAGGATCGCCTTGCGGGACAGCCCGCCGCCGTTTGCGTCGGGCCGCATCCGCCCATGCACTTTGGTGGCGATCACCACCTCGTCGCGTCGGGCGAAGTCGCGCAGCGCCCGCCCCGTGATCTCCTCGCTCGTGCCGTCGGAGTAGACGTTGGCGGTGTCAAAGAAGTTGATGCCGAGTTCCAGCGCGCGCTGGAAATAAGGCCGGCTCTTTTCCTCGTCCAGCGACCACGGGTGCGCCCCGCGCTCCGGCACGCCGTAGCTCATGCAGCCGAGACAGATGCGGGAAACCTTCAGCCCGGACTTACCAAGCTTCACATAGTCCATAAGGGGTGTTCTCCTTCGCGCTACCTCATACCCACAAAAGTGATTAGGGCGCGGGCTGGGCGTAGAACTGGTCCAGGAACAGGTAGCGGTCCCGGTGCTGCTCCGGCTCCGCCCGCGCGTTCACATCCAGGCGCATGACCGTCTCCGCGCCGGCGCGAGTGTCCGCCGGCCAGACCGGCAGGCCGGGTCCGTTCGGGTCCCCGTTCTTCACGAAGTTCGCGAAGTAGCTTTGCATGGTTTCGGACACCCGATAATCGTCCGGCGTCCAGGCGTAAGTCGTATTCGTGGCAAGGTTGCCCAGCGCATACTCGATCTCGCCGGAATGCACCGCCCCCGACCCGCCCGGACGGGGACGCGAGAAGAAGTAGCGGAAGACCGGCCTGCCGCCGGTCCGGCGGTGCAGGTCGTACCACTTCCAGGTGCTGAAGGCGATGAACCGGTCGGAAGCGAGGGCCGTCGCCGACTGCCTGGCCTCCTCGTCCGAGGACGCCGGGTACACCTTCGCGGCGTCCTCGGCCCGGTCGCCGAAGACCGTCCGCAGCGCCCTGCCGAAGCTGTCCGGGGTCGGGGCGTCTTTCCCCAGGACGCCGCCCGCGTCCGACTCCTGCGAGTTCCACCCCACCAGCAGGGGCACATGGGCCTGGGCGCCGGCGGCGTAGATCTCGGCGGGCGGGCGGGGCAGGAA
>CAXTWM010000476.1:0-3133 GCA_964247915.1 uncultured Armatimonadales bacterium
GGGCCGGCCACCGCGCCTGGGGCGTGATGGAAAGCCGCGACGCAGGCCGCGTCCCACTGGCTGCCCGCCCCCGCCGCCAGGATCGCCCGCGCCTCGTCCGGGCGTTTGCCTTTGCGGTACGGGCGGTCGGTCGTCATCGCGCTGTAGGCATCCGCCACGGCCATGATCCGCGCGAGCAGGGGCGTTTCTTCCCCGGCCAGGCGGGACGGATACCCCCGCCCGTCCCAACGCTCGTGGTGGTGCCGCACGGCGTCCAGGGCGTCCTCGAATCCCGCGACCGCGCCGACGATCACCGCCCCCATCATCGGGTGCTGCCGGACCGCCTCGAACTCGTCCTCGGTCAGCCGCCCCGGCTTCCGCAGGATGCGGTCGGGGACGCCGATCTTGCCGACGTCGTGCAGCAGCGCGGCCACCTGAAGGGTCCGCAGCATCGCCTCGTCCAGCCCCAGCGCGCGCCCGATCCCGAGCGCGTAGCGCATGACGTCCTCCGAATGACGGCGCGTGTACCGGTCTTTGTTGTCCACCGCCGTCACCAGCGCGTCCAGCATGGAGAAGCCCGCCACCGAACTGAGGAGCGTGGAGCGCAGGCTTTCGATGAACTGGTCGTCGTTGCCGCCCGTCTTGGTGTGCATCAGACGCGCATCGGCGGTCTCCAGGACCTGGTGGCGCTCCTGGCCGTCTTCGGGGAAGACGGCCAGCCCGACCGAAAGCGTCAGCGGAATCGCGGCCTCGGAGCCGGAGGGCCGGTAGCCCGCCTCTTCCAGCAGAGATTTCAGCCGCCCCGCCAGAGCCGCCGCCGTTTCGGCCCCCGTCCCCGGCATCAGCAGGGCGAACTCGTCGCCGCCGAAGCGCGCCAGGACGTCGGGGCGGCGGCAGCCGCCGCGCAGGGTCTCGGCCACGCGGCGCAGGACCTCGTCGCCGACCGCATGGCCGTAGGAGTCGTTGAAGAACTTGAAGTTGTCCAGGTCCAGCACCGCCACGGCCAGCGTCGTCCCCTCCCGCTCCGCCCGTGCCGCCTCCTCGCCGAAGCGCTTGTGGAACGCGCGGTGGTTCAGCAGCCCGGTCAGCGGGTCGTGGTCCGCCCGCTCCAGGGCTTCGGCCAGCAGCCGCTCGCGCTCGGCCTCCAGGTTCTTGCGGTCGGTGATGTCCTGAATCGTCCCCTCGTAATACAGAATCCGGCCCGTCCCGTCGCGCACCGCCCGCGCGTTCTCGTTGAACCACAGAACCGCGCCGTCCCTGCCGTACACCTGGTACTCGAAGCCAGCCACGCTGTCACCCTCGCGCATCAGTTGGGCGAAGTCCGCGTGCCGCTGCGGGTCCACATAGGTCTGGATGGTCTGCCCCATGGTGGTCAGCAGCTCTTCCGGCGTCTCGAACCCCAGCATCTGCGCCAGCGCGGGGTTGGCCGCCATCAGCCGCCCCTCCGCCGTCCCCCGGTAGATGCCTTCCACGGCATGTTCGAAGATGCTGCGGTAGCTCGCCTCCGCCTGACGCAAGGCTTCCTCGGCCTCGCGGCGGTCGGTGACGTCCCGCAGCAGGCCCTCGCAGACCACCGCCCCGCTCGCCTGCCGTTCGGGGTGCGAAGTCCCCTGCACCCACTTGGTCTGCCCCGTTCGCGTCACGATGCGCCCTTCCCAGTGCCAGGGGGTGAGGCGGTGGAATGTTTCGCCGACGGACGCGGCGAAAGTGTCCCGATCCCTCGGGTGGATGATGCTCACGATCAGGGACGGGTCCGCCGTGATCTCCTGCGGCGTCAGGCCGTAGATCGCCCGGCACCCCTCGCTGACGAAGGGAAAGCTGAAGCCGCCGTCCGGCAGGAGGACGCACTGGAACACCATGCCGGGAAGGTTCGCCGCGATCCGCCGGTACGTGTCCTCGCTCATCGCCTGTGCTTGTTCCACTTCGTCTGCCTGCATAATGATGGGCGCTTGCTTTTGTGTCTGGGGATCATTCCGCTGAGCCGGGGGAACCGCAACGCCGTGGGCGGAGCCTGGGACGCCGGGCACGACTGGATTATCGGCGTCTTCCCCGGAGAACTACAGGGTGGGCGTCTCTGGGGCGAGTGCCTCCTGTTCGCGCGGGCTGAGTTCCGGGTAAACTAAAGGTCTATGGGATCTCGATTGGAAACCGAGGCGTTCGAGGAGGAATGCCGAGACGCCGCCGAACAGGAGGCGGGGCGGGAAGAGCGCCGGGAACCCGAAGGGGCGCAGGATGTCATGCAGCCCGGCCCAAAGCCCGGCGCGTTCCGCGCGCTGGGCAACCGCAACTTCCGCCTGTTCTGGATCGGACAGCTCATCTCCCTGATCGGGACCTGGGCGCAGAATCTGGCGCAAGGCTGGCTGATCGTCCTGCTCGTGGACCCCGCCCTGCACCACGGCGTCGGCGTGCCCCTGCAGGCGGGTGGGGGCGGCCACTCCGCCGCCGTGGAGGCGACGGCGAACTTTTATTCCGGCTGGGTCAACTTCGCCGGCGGCCTGCCCATCTTCCTGTTCACGCTGCTGGCGGGCGTCCTGGCGGATCGTGTGGACAAGCGCAAGCTGCTCCTGGTGACGCAGAGCGGCCTGATCTTCTCCGCCCTGTGCCTGGGCGTCCTGGCCGTGCGCGGGACCGTGCAGATCTGGCACGTCCTGTTTTTCGCCGGCCTGTCCGGCCTGTTCGCCTCGTTCGACATGCCGACGCGGCAGTCGTTCATCGCCGAGATGGTCGGCAAAGAAGACCTGCCGAGCGCCATCGCCCTCAATTCGAGCGTCTTCAACGCCGCCCGCGCCGTCGGGCCGGCCGTGGCGGGCCTGCTGCTCAAAGTCGGTGTCTCCATCGGCGTCGCCTTCCTCGGCAACGCCGCCCTGTCGCTGGCTGTCATCGCCGGCCTGCTGCTCATCCGCGTCCCGCCGCGCCCCGCCGGGGCGGACGCGGCCAAAGCGGACAACACCCTACGCGGCGTCTGGGACAGCACGCGCGAGGGGTTCCGCTATGTCCGCACGACGCCGACGGTGCGGAACCTCGTCATCCTGGTCGGCTCGTTCGGCCTGTTCGCCTTCTCGTTCAACGTCCTGATCCCGGTCTTCGTCCGGTACACGCTTCTGCCGCATTCCTCCGACAAGATCCAGGTGGCCGCCTTCGGCTTCATGGAGAC
>CAXTWM010000477.1:0-3131 GCA_964247915.1 uncultured Armatimonadales bacterium
GGGTGAGGTAGACGTTCTCCGTCGTCCACAGCGGGTGGCCGGGGGGCAACGGCTCGGGGTCGGTGACGTCGAGCAGGGCCGCGCCCAGGTGGCCGGAGCGCAGGGATTCCAGGAGGGCATCGGTGTCCACGGTCCCGCCGCGTCCGGTGTTGACGAGGATCGCGCCGGGCCGGAGGGCGGCAAGCTCGGCCCGGCCCAGGAAGCCGCGCGTCGCCTCCGTCAGCGGCAAGGTGTTCATCACGACGTCGCACTCGGCCAGAAAGGCAGCGCGGTCGTCAGGCGTGTACATCCGCCCCACGGCGGGGTGTGATCCGCCGCCCCGGCGCAGGCCGACGACGCGCATCCCGAAGGCTTTGCCGACCTGGGCGCTGTGGCCGCCGATGGCCCCGACGCCCAGAACGCCCAGGGTCTTGCCCCAGAGCAGGCCGACGCGGTCGCCCAAGCCCGCCCCGTCCCACTGGTGCGTCTTCTGCCGGTCCCACGCCTGGGCCAGCCGGCGCGTCACCATCAGGAGCATCCCGAACATGTGCTCCGTGATGGGGGCCGCGCCGACGCCGCGCGCGTTGGTGAGGGTGATGGCGCCCGACTGGACATGGGGGACCAACCCCTCTACGCCCGCGCCGCCGGTCTGGAGCCAGCGGAGGCGGGTCGCCTGGGCGACCTGGTCCGCGTTCAGCCAGCCGTAGGCGATCTCCACCTGCCCCATCAGGTCCGGCTGCTCTTTGACCTGGGCGGGGGTGACGACCTCGATGCGGTCGGCGAAGGCGCCCAGCGCGTCGCGCAGTGCGGGGCTGTCGCTGGCGATGAAGGCTCTGATCTTGTCGGGCATGGCTTCCTCCCATTCCTGTTCGCCGGACTCTTGTGCCCCGGCGGTGCAGATTCCTCCCGAACTTGCCGATTGGAAGAAAGTGCCGTATAATAAAGCCACGGCTCCCGCCGCACCGTCTCCCGCAAGAAAGAGGTTCCTCGCGCATGGATTGGAAGAAGTCGTTATCCACAAGCACCGAAATCTGGACCGGGGCCGGGTTGATCCTGGCCGGGCTGGTCGCGCTGGGCCTGGGCGCACACGGCGTTCTGGCGCAGGCGTCTGCCCCGTTCGGCGTCGGCCTGGTCCTGAGTGACGTGCTGACGAAAGCCGTAAAGGCCAAACGCGAGCGCGTCCAAGTCCGCATCCGGCGTGACGACGAGCGAGACTAGAACCTCTTAGAAACCAGCCCCACCCATGCCCACGCCCCGCCGTCTGGTCGTCGCCGTCACCGGCGCGAGCGGCGCCCTGTACGCCGTTCGCTTCTTGCGCCAGGCCGCGCGCCACTATGACGAGGTCTACGTCATGCTCTCCGACAACGCCCCCGCCGTGTTCGGGGCCGAAACCGGCGGGCGGCTGACGCGGCCCTACACGGCCCAGGAGTACCTGGGCGACGAGGCGGCCTACGACAACATCCGCTTCCTGGACACCAAGGACTACTTCACGCCCCCCGCGTCCGGGTCGTTCGTCCACGAGGGCATGGTGGTCATCCCCTGCTCGATGGGGACGCTGGGCCGGATCGCGGGCGGCATCTCTAACGACCTGACCACGCGGGCCGCCGACGTCTGCCTCAAGGAGCGGCGCAAGCTGATTCTGGTCGCCCGCGACACGCCGCTGAACCTCATCCAGCTCCGCAACATGGTCGCCGTGACCGAGGCGGGCGCGACCGTCCTCCCCGCCGTCCCCGCCTTCTACCACCAGCCCAAGACCGTCGAAGACCTGGTAGACACCGTCGTCGCCCGCGTCCTGCAAAACCTCGGCGTCCCCCAAGACCTCCAGCCGCAGTGGGCCGTGGACGGGGACTGACGCCGCGCGCTGATACATGCTATAATAGCGCCATGACTACTCTACAAAGGACGCGCAAGCACAAGCCGTTCGCGGCGGCGGAATGGCAGGAGGTCGTCCAGCGCCTTGCGGACCAGATCACGGGCTGGGCGCGAGAGGAGGGCTGGGAAGTCCAGATGACGGAGGCGCGCGTGCTTGAAGGATACCCGTACCCGCCAACGCTGGTCATCCAGGCCCCGCAAGGCCGCCTGAAGCTGGAACTCCCCCCTCAGGACGAAGGCCGCACGCCACGCCCCAAGCTCTATGTGTGGCCCGGCCTCTACCGGGTGTGGCTGGTGTACCGGGGTGAGCCGCGCGGCTGGGAGATATGGACGGACTCTGGCATTCCTCTCCACGAAGACTGGAACAGGGAGACGTTTATCACGCTCGCGCACGACCTGATGGGCGCGGATGAGTGAAGTCTAAGCCCGCAGTCTGTCTCGGGTGCAGCGGGAGTATGACGCGACGCGGGATGCAGCCACTTATGTTATCCAGAACTGGCACACGCAAGACATTTTCCAGGACATCCAGGGGACCAGTCTGGAAGACCTCCGGCGCGCGGCGGGCAGCCTGGACGCGATCTTCATCATCCGGCTGTTCAGCACGTTTGAGGGCATTCTGAAAGAACACCTGACGCAGCACCATCCTCATATTGCAGTCCCCGAGGAGGCGCGTGCCGTGTGGCTGATAGACCGCGTGGCGCAGCGTCAAAGTCCGCCGATCCCCCCACCTTTGAAGAGCCGGGTCCATGAGGTGCGCCGGTATCGGAACTATTTGACTCATCCCAGCGGCGGGCGGCCTCTTGAAGTCACTTTCGCAATGGCGCTCTTTCGGTTGAGCCAGTTCGTGGAGCGGCTGCCGGAGCCTCGGTGAACAAGCCCTATGAACAACCCAGAAAACAGCGGCGCGTATGCGCGAGCGGGAGTGGACATTGACGCGGCGGCGGACGCCGTAGGCCGCATGAAGGCACATATTCGGACGACCCTGACGCTGGGGGTTCTAACGGATGTGGGCAGCTTCGGCGGCATGTTCGCGCTGTCGGCATTGGGGAAGATGGACGACCCCGTCCTGGTATCCAGTATTGACGGGGTCGGGACCAAGCTGAAGATCGCGTTCGCGACGGGGCGGCACGATACGGTCGGCAGGGATTTGGTGTCGCACTGCGTCAACGACATCCTGGTGGGGGGAGCGCGGCCGCTGTTCTTTTTGGACTATTTCGGGACGGGGCGGCTGGAGCCGGGCGTGGCGGCCGAGGTGGTCCGGGGCCTGGCGGAAGGCTGCC
>CAXTWM010000478.1:0-3114 GCA_964247915.1 uncultured Armatimonadales bacterium
CTATTACCGTTGACGGAGGGGGAGCCGCAAGCGAGTCCCCTCCCGCCCCCAATTTTGGGGGAGCCGGATTAGAACACACATCCTCTCTTACTCCCCCAGGATTGGGAGCTGGGGGGCCTAAGCGTATCTTCTACCTCTGCCGTCAGCACGGGCATGAGCCGGCCAGCACGGAGGGCGCGCTGGCGTTTATCAATGCACTCGTGAAGGCGGACGACGACACGCCGCTGGCGGGCTACTTGAGGGCCGCCACGGTTTACGTCGTGCCGATGGCGAACCCGGACGGGTCCGAGGCGTTCCTGCGGCACAACGCCCATGACGTGGACCTGAACCGGGACTGGCTGCGGCGGACGCAGCCCGAGACGCGGGCGCTGTCCTTAGCCATCCGGCGGCTGCACCCGGACCTGATGACCGACCAGCACGAGCTGTACCCGAACGACCCGCGCCCGGACTTCACCGAGGCCGCCCAGACCGGCAGCGGGGCGGGGGCCGCCGTGGTCGCTGCCTGCGACGACGCCCAGGCGGTGGTCCAGGGGGCTATGCGGGCGGAGGGCTTCCCGGTCGTGAGCCACTGGATCACGGACACGCACCCCGCGCGCCTGGCCCACCGCTACGGGGCGATCATTGCCGGCGTGCCGACGGTTCTGTTTGAAACCAACCGGCTGGGCGGGGGCGGGCGGACGGTCGCCGCCCGCGCCGCCGCGCAAGAGCAGTTCATGCTGACGATTCTGCGCGACCAGGCGGGCGACCGTGACGCTTTGGTGGCCGAGGCCGCCGGGTGGCAGGCCGCGCACCCGCGCGAAACGCAGGTTTTGGCGTCGCGGCATCAGCTCGTGCCGCGCTCGGTCGCCGCGCCCACTGTGCCCATGCCGCCACCATCACAGACGCCTAGCGCCGAAACGCCGCCGGAGAAGGGGACCGAGTGACCGACACCATCACGCCCGACGCCTGGGTCTCCGTCAGCCGGAGCGCGCTGGGGCACAACTTCCATGCCGTGCGTTCGCTGCTGGCGCAGGGGACTGACAAGCCGCCCCGGATCATCGCCGTCGTCAAGGCCAATGCCTTCGGGCATGGGGCAGGGGAGACGGCCCGCATCTTTCAGGACGCGGGCGCGGACTTCTTCGCCGTCACGACGCCCGGTGAGGCGATGGAACTGCGCGCGGCGGGCATCACGGGCCGCATCCTCGTCTTCCTGCCGCCCCTGCCGGAGCAGGTCGGGGCGCTGCTGGCCGCCGATCTGGAGCTGACCGTCGGCGACGCCGCCAGCTTGGACGCCGTGGCCGACAAGGCGCGCGCGGCAGGCTTAACCGCGTCGGTACACTTGAAGGTGGATACGGGCATGGGGCGGCTCGGCGCGCTGCCGTCGGAGGCGCTGGCGATGGCGCAGAAGATCGCCGACGCGCCCAGCCTGCGCTTCGCCGGCATCTACACGCATTTCGCGCGCGCGCTGGAAAAAGACGAAACCGCCACGCGCCGACAGTTTGATGAGTTTGACCGGGTCCTGCGCGGCCTGGAGCGCGCCGGCATTGACCCCGGCCTGCGTCACTGCGCCAACTCGGCGGCCCTGGTGCGCTTCCCCGACCTGCGGCTGGACGCCGTGCGGCCCGGCACGATTTTGTACGGGCAGTACCCCTCGGGGGCCGTCCCGCGCGCCCTGGACCTGCGCGAGACGTGGCGGATGCAGGCGCGGGTCGTCGCTGTCCGTCATGTTCCGAAGGGAACGGCGGTCGGGTACGGCGGGGAATACGTCACGCGCCGTCCGACCACGCTGGCCGTCCTGCCGGTCGGCTACGCCGACGGCTTTACGGTCGTCCCGGCCAGTGTCGCTTCCGGCTGGCGCGGGCTGAAAAACTGGCTCCGGCCCGCCCCCATCACGGTCACGGTTCGCGGCAGGCGCGCGCCCGTCATAGGCCGAGTCGCCATGCAGATCTGCACCGCCGACGTGACCGACATCCCCGATGTCTCGGTCGGAGATGTGGTCACGGTGCCCGCCCGCCGCATCACGGCCGGCGCGCGCCTGCCGCGCCTCTACGAAGACCAGTTCGCCTGATGCGCTGCCCCGCCCCAACCCGCGCGATCCTTTTCCTTGTCTTCTGGCTTGGCCCCGCGCTGGGAACCGCCGCACAGCCGAACGTCACCCCCTACGCCCGGCTGACGGCCCAACTTCAGGCCGATGCCGCCCGCTGCCCGCTGCTGCGCGTCACCTCCCTCGGCTATTCGGCCAAAGGCGGGCGCGCCCTGTGGCTGGTGCGCGTGGCGGACCCCGCCGCCGATCCGGCGCAGACCATCCGCGTACTGGTTTTGTGCCGCCAGCACGGCGACGAGCCGGCGTCCACCGAGGCCGTCCTGGGCCTGATTCACCGCCTGGCGGCGGGCGGCGACCCGGCCCTGCGCGCGGCCCTGGCCCGCATCACCCTGTACCTCGTCCCGATGGTCAATCCCGACGGGGCCGAGGCAGGCACGCGCGGCAACGGCGTCGGGGCCGACCTGAACCGCGACTGGGGCGTCTTCCGCCAGCCCGAAACGCGCGCCGTGGCCCGCGCCGCCCGCCTGCTCCGGCCCAACCTCGTGGTTGACGCCCACAACTGGGATGGGGACGACGAGTACAACGCCGACTGTTTGGAAGTCCCGCGCGAGACGGCAACTGGGCCGGGGAGAGCCTCCCATGCTTTGCAGCAGCAGGTCGTGCGGGACCTCGCCGCCTGCGGCTACTCCGTCCACCCGACCGCCTGGGGCGCGGACGCCGACCCGCGTCTGGCGCACCGCTGGTTAGCCCGCCAGGGCCTCTTGAGCGCGCTGGTCGAGACTCATTCCGGCAGCCCGGCGGACACGTCGGACTTCCAGCTCCGGCAGGGGCTGTATGCCGCCCTGATCCACGGCCTGGTGCGCCGCTACGCGGCTTCTTACGCTTCTGAGAAGCCCCGGCTGGACGCCCTGGAAGGCTATGGCGTGGGCGATGTCCGCGCCGCCGAACTTTTCCCCTCTGCGTCCCATACGGCGTCGCGGCCCCCTCTCCGCATTCCGCGTGGACGTTCTTTTGCCTGGCTCTGGGCTATCGGGGTCTATGCGCTGGCATGGTGGGGGGCGGGCAGAACCCACCCCGCGACGAGTCACTTC
>CAXTWM010000479.1:0-3095 GCA_964247915.1 uncultured Armatimonadales bacterium
GGCAGGAACAGGAACCCCGTGACCGTGTTGTTGACGGCGTAAGGGGTTTTGACGCGGCAGGGGAACGTGACGCGAAGGGCATGGAACCCCGTCCCAGTCGCATACGGCGTCGCGAACGGCTCCTGCGTCGCGGCGAACGGCGCGCGGGCGTCGTAATCGTAGAAGTGCGGGTCAACCGCCACGGGCTGCGGCGCGGCCAGCGCCGCCCCCGCGAGCGGCAGCAGGGCGAGGAGCGGCGCAAGCGCCCGGAAGAAGCGCGCAGCCTGGCGCGGTGAAAAGACGTTTATCGGAGGACTCCCAGCGGACAGTGGTTGTGTTCAGTATACCCGCCGTGCTTCCGATTCTGACCCCGCTCGGAGGCTTGACAGCCGCTTGCCGGGCGTGCTATACTATCGGGCATCTTTTCAAGAGAACCAGAGACAGCAGGGAGCGTGAAAATATTATGGCAAAAGTGTGTGACATCAGCGGGCGCCACGCCCAGGCGGGGCGGTGGACTCGCCACCCGCACTCCGGCTCGTGGGCGCACCGCGCCCCGCAGAAGGCCCGCAAGTTCAATGTGAACCTCCAGACTGTCACGGTCCAGACGCCGAAGGGCAAGGTCAAGCTCAAGGTCGCCGCGCGGATGCTGACCTCCAAGAACTTCCAGGCCATCGTCGCCGGCCAGAAGCAGCTTCCGGCCCATCTCCTCACGTTGGCCGTTTTAGAGGTAAAAACGCGGGCGGGGTATAACTCTCCCGCGCCCGCTTTCCTTGTTTTCCCCATGCTCCACGTCAGGAAAAAGCTAGGGCGAGGCGTAAGCAGGCCTGAGTTGCTTGCCAATCTCGCTCACTGAGCCGGCCAATCAAATTCAGGTCCCTCTGATGGGCAGTGACAAGATAGACGCGAAAGGCGGAAGACTGCCGGAGGCCCGCTTGCGTCCAGTCTTGCAGGAGATAATCTGTGGGCGCGGTCGCCTTGCTGGTCTGCGTGGTGAGTACTGCCACCACGACGTCCGGCCTGTGGGTATGGTATAGCGCGGTCGAGACCACGACGGCAGGACGCCGCTTGTTATCAACTGCCCCCGAAAGCGCTAGGGTCACGACGTCTCCGGGGTTAAAGGGCATCATCTTCGCCTTCACCGAAACTTACGGCGGCT
This sequence comes from uncultured Armatimonadales bacterium, assembly GCA_964247915.1. GTDB lineage: Bacteria > Armatimonadota > Armatimonadia > Armatimonadales > Capsulimonadaceae > JANXMY01. Next base: position 1,136 of record CAXTWM010000479.1, read on the forward strand.
CTTGACAACGAATAGCGCGTCGCGTCGCGTAGGTCTTCCTCGCTCCACTCCTCGCTATAATCCACAACCGCCTCCGCAGGGAAATCCGTCAGAATGAGCGTCACGAGTTGCAGCCGCTCCGGCGCAGACAGCGGCTTTATGGTGTCCTGATAAATCTGGCTGATACTCATGGTGAATCCTCCCACAAGTGCCATTATACCCGACTGAACAGGTCAGGCGGCCTAGCGGGCGGCGACCGCCGCTTGTCCTTGAGCCAGGCGCAGGTGCCGCTCAAACTCCTGAACACCCAGACGCCCTGTGATCCGCAGGGGCTTGATCTCCTTGCCGGACGGGTCCAGGATGACGATGGTGGGCAGGCTGCCGAAGCCGTACCGCTTTTGCAGGGCGATGCTGGCCGGGCTGTTCCACTGGGTCAGGTCGGCCCGCAGGGTCACGAAGTCGCGGGCGAGGGTGGGGGCGACGGCGGGGCTGTCGAAAACGTCGTGCTCGATCTCCTTGCAGTTGACGCACCAGGCGGCGGTGAAGTCTATAATAATAGGCTTGCCCATTCCTGCCGCCGACGCGGCCTGCGGGGTGTACGCGGCCCATGCTTGAGTCGCGGGCGTCGGGGCCACAGAGGCCAGCCGCGAGTGGGACAGGAAGTGTGTAAAGCCGCCCGTGTCCGTGATCGTCCCCGCGTACTTGTCCACGACCGCGCCGGTCTGCGGGTTGACGACGCCGTACAGCGGCAGGGCGACATCCCCAAACTTCGCCAGTTGCAGTTTTTGGTTCGGGACATCGCCAGGCCGGTCCGTGTAAAGCTGCACCCGGACGTACTGCGATAACTCCTCCTTGACGTCGCCGCGCGGGAAGACGTTCTTCTCGTTCCACCGGCAGTTGGTGCAGGTGACGCCCGTGAAGTCCACGAACAGCGGCTTGCCCTCGGCCTTCGCCTGCGCCAGCGCCGCGTTGTAGTCCGTCAGCCAGGGCAAACCGTCCTCGGAACCGCCCCCCGCACCGCCGTAGCCCGCCGGCGGCAGGAAGGCACTCAGCAAAGCCACTTGCCGCCCGGTCAATCCCCAGAAGCAGTAGAGCGCCAGGAAGAGGAACAGTCCCGCGAATGCGGCGCGCGGCGCGGGAACACGCGCGCCCGGCGTCTCAGTCTCGGCGACCACGCCGAAGCGCAAGGTCCCCCACAGGTACAGCCCGGCGCAGACGAAGATGACCGCCCAGGCCGCCAGCAGGACCGGCTGAGTGACTAGTTTCCAGTTCCAAACCTGATCGGCGTTGGAGAGAAATTTCAGCGCGGCGGCGAGTTCGACAAACCCCAGTGCGGCCTTGACCCGCGCCAGCCAGATGCCCCCTTTGGGGATGCGCGCGATCCACTGCGGGAAGGCGGCGAAGACCAGGAACGGCGAGACGAAGGCGAGCGCGAAGACCAGGGTGCCGAGCAGGGGACGGAACCGCTCGCCCCCGGCGGCGGCCACGAGCAGAGTCCCGACAAAGGGCGCGGTGCAGGTGAACGAGGCCAGGACGAACGTGACGCCCAGCAGCACCAGTCCCAGCGTGCCGCCGTGCCGCTTCCCCGCCGCCTGCAAGGCGGTCAGGTTGGCGGGCAGCGTGAGCTGGATCGTTTCAAAGAACGACAGGGCGAAAACGATGAAGACGACGAAGATGCCCAGGTTGACGTAGGGGTTCGCCGCCACCTTGTTGATGCCGGTCGCCCCGACGGTCGCCGTGACGAGGCCGCCCAGCGCGACATAAAGCGCGACGATGCCCAGTGCGTAGCCGCCGGACAGCCGCACCAGTTTCCCCTTGTCCCCATCGGCCTGCTTGACGAAGTTGGTCAGCGTGATCGGGATGAGCGGGAACACGCAGGGCGTGACGAGGGCAAGCAACCCCGCGCCGAGTGCGGCCAGCAGGAACAAACCTAACCCCCTGGCTGTGGAAGAAGGGCGGGGGGACCCCGCCCCTACGCCGT
>CAXTWM010000480.1:0-3084 GCA_964247915.1 uncultured Armatimonadales bacterium
GCTCTGGAGGAGGGCGGCGACGATGGCGGGGTCCCACTGGGTCCCCGCCCCTTCTTCCAGGAGGCGCAGGGCGGCCCCCGCGTCCAGGCCCCGGCGGTAGGGGCGGTCCGAGGTCAGGGCCGAGAAGGCGTCGGCGACGGCCAGCAGGCGGGCGACCGGGGGGATGGCCTCGCCCGCCAGCCCGTCCGGGTAGCCCGCGCCGTCCCAGCGCTCGTGGTGGTGGCGGATCGCGTCCAGGGCCGACTCGAGGCCGGGCACCGCGCCGACGATGGCGGCCCCCATGAGCGGGTGCTGCCGGACGGCCTCCCGCTCGGCGTCGGTCAGCGGCCCCGGCTTGCGGAGGACGGCGTCGGGGACCCCGATCTTGCCGACGTCGTGGAGCAGGGCGGCGACGCCCACCGCCTGCCGGGCGGCCTCGTCCAGCCCCAGCGCGTGCGCGATGGCGAGCGCGTGGCGCATGACGTCTTCGGAATGGCGGCGCGTGTACCGGTCCTTGGCGTCCACCGCCGTCACCAGCGCGTCCAGCATGGAGAAGCGGGGGACGGCCCCGCTCACCTGCCCGCGCAGGCGGCCGGCGGCGTCCTCCTTTCCGGCCCCGCCGGACTTGGCGAGGTACAGGCGCTTGTCGGCCAGGGCGACCGCCTCGGTGCGGGACGCGCCCTCGTCGGGGAAGACCGCCAGGCCGATGGACAGGCGCAGCGGGACGTCCCCGGCCTCCCCCGGCGGGCGGACGGCCAGCCCCTCCAGGCTCCGCGCCAGCCGGGCGGCGACCGCCTCGGCCTCGCCCCGGCCCACGCCGGGCATCAGGATCGCGAACTCGTCGCCGCCGAAGCGCGCGGGCGTGTCGTAGGGGCGGCAGCACTGGCGCAGGGCGTCGGCCACCCGGCGCAGGGCGTCGTCGCCCACGGGATGCCCGTAGGCGTCGTTGAAGAACTTGAAGTTGTCCAGGTCCAGCATGGCGACGGCCAGGAACGCGCCCTCGCGGGCGGCCCGCCCGGTCTCCTCTTCCAGCTTGTGGTGAAAGGCGCGGTGGTTCAAAAGCCCCGTCAGCGGGTCCCGGTCCGCCCGCTCGGTCGCCTCGGCCAGCAGGGCCTCGGTCCGGGCCAGCAGGCGCGCGCGCTCGGATTCGAGCGCCCGGCGCTCGCCGATGTCCACGACGGTGACGACGGCCCCGCGCAGGACGCCGCCCTCCCGCAGCGGCACGCACGAGAGCCGGACCGGGAAGCACGTCCCGTCCGCCCGCCACATCACCTCCTCGTCCGTGCGCCACTCACGGCCCTCCCGCACCGCCCGGACGATGGGGCACTCGTCCGGCGGGTAGGGCGAGCCGTCGGCGCGGCTGTGGTGGGCCAGGGCGTGCGGGCTTTGCCCCACCACCTCGGCGGCCGGGCGCCCGAACAGGCGAACGGCGGCGCGGTTGAGGAAGGTGCAGACGCCGTCCGTGTCCACGCCGTAGATGCCCTCGCCGGACGAGTCCAGCAGCAGGCGGATGTGGGCGGCCAGGCGCGCGCGCTCGGCCTCGGCGGCGGCCCGCTCGCGCTCGGCCTCCCTCTCGGCGGAAACGTCGCGGACGATGTAGGCGCGCGCCAGGAGGCCGCCGCCCGCGTCATGGACGGGCGCGAAGGTGACGGCGACCTCCACCGGCGTCCCGTCCTTGCGGACCCGGACGCCCCCGTACTCGCGCGGCCCGCCCGCCCGGTCCAGGGCGTCCACCATCCGGGACACGGCCTCCGCCTCCTCGGCGGAGGGGAAGGTGACGTCGATGAGCCGCCCGACGATCTCCGCCTCGGTCCACCCGTACAGCCGCTCCGCGCCCCGGTTCCAGGTCAGCACCGTGCCGTCCATTTCGGCGGCGCTGCTCTCGGCGATGCTGAAGATGGCCTCGGGCGAGTGCTCCACGATCAGCGCCAGCCGCCGCGTCGCCGCCTCGGCCTCGGCCCGCGCGCGCTCGGCCTCGCGCTCGGCGGTGACGTCGCGGACGATGAACGCGCGGGCCGTCATGCCCCCCTCGGCGTCGTGGGCCGGCGCGAAGGAGACGCTGACCTCGACCCGCCGCCCGTCCTTGCACACCCGGACCGCCTCGTACTGGCGCTCCGCGCCCGCCGCCTCCATGTCGGCCAGCATCCGGGGCACGCCCACGATCTCCCGCTGCGAGGGGAACGTGCGGTGGATGGACTCCCCGATCATCTCCTCGGCCGTCCACCCGTACAGCCGCTCCGCCCCCCGGTTCCACGACAGCACGGTGCCCGCCCGGTCGGCGCTGAAGATGGCCTCGGGCGAGTGCTCCACGATCAGCGCCAGCCGCCGCGTCGCCTCCTCGGCCTCCACGCGGGCGGTGATGTCCACGGCGGACAGCAGGAACCCGGTCACCACCCCGTCCGGCCCGCGCTCGGGCGTGTAGGCGCCGTGGACGCGCCGCCGGCCCGCCGCGCGCAGGGGCAGCGTCACCTCGTACTGCACCGCCTCGCCGGCCAGGGCGCGGTCCACATAGGGGCGGACGCTGGCGTAGGCGTCCGCCCCGAGCACCTCGGCGACCGTCTTGCCCACCACGAGGGCGGCGGGGATGCCCAGCAGGTCCTGGTAGGCGCGGTTGGCGAAGACGTAGCGGCGGTCGGCGTCCACGCGGGCGATGAGGGCGGGGACGTTGTCGGCCAGGGCTTGCAGGCGGCCGGTGCGCGCCCGCTCCTCCGCCTCGGCCTCGACGCGGGCGGTGACGTCCATCGAGACGCCGGTCATGCCGCAGACGCGGCCCGCCGCGTCGCGCACGACCCGGCCCCGCATCTCCATCCAGCGGACCGCCCCGTCCGGGCGGACGATGCGGTGGAAGGCGTACTGGTCCATTTCCGCGCCCGCCCGGCCCGTCTCCTCGCCCGTCTCCAGGCCCTGCCGGCCGGCCTCGCGCATCGCGTCGCGGTCGTCGGGGTGGACCAGGGCCAGGAACGCCTCCAGGGTGCCGCCGAAGCGGCCCGGCGTCAGGCCCCACAGGGCTTCCAGGTCGGGGGAGCAGGTGACGGCGTCGGTGTCGCGGTCCCAGGCCCAGGCGCCCAGCCCGCCCGCCGCCAGCGCCCGCGCCGGGAGGCTGGG
>CAXTWM010000481.1:0-3081 GCA_964247915.1 uncultured Armatimonadales bacterium
CGGGCTGACCCGCAGCCTGGGCGGGCTGACCCGCAGCCTGGGCGGGCTGACCCGCTTTTGTCGGCTGGGGGGAGTAGGCATGGACCGGCAGGAGGGCCGCCACTCCGAGGGCCGCTGCGCCGAGCGCCAGGGTGCCTTTGACCCAGGGATTGCGCCGCTCGGGGGCGGAGACGCCCAGCACACGCCGGATGCGTCGGAGGAGGTGAGTGTTCGTCATGTCGGAAGTGTCTCCTTTGGCCCCAAGGGCCAGGGGTGGGGTGGAGGCCCGCGCTTCTTCCAAGGAGAAGAGCGCGCGGGCGTAGAGCGCACGGTCGCCAATGGCCTGGATCGCCAGGTCATCGCAGTGCTGTTCGCGGGCCGCGCGTATTTGCATTGAAAGCCACCGGACTACCGGGTGGTAGAACAGGACGGTCTCCATACAAACCTGGGTGAGATTGAGCAGGACGTCGTTTCGTGCGAAATGGGCGAGTTCGTGCGCGATCAGCGCCTCGGCCTGCTCCGGGGCCAGCCTCGTTAGGACGCTGAACGGCAGCAGGATGGAGGACTTGAACAGTCCAAAGGCGAAGGGGACATCAATGTGTGTCGAGCAGCGCAGCCATATCGGCCGACGCACTCCCATCCGTGCCGCCAGCCGCGCCGCACATTCCTCCCACGCGGGCGGACAGGGCGTGGTTCCCGTCCGGGCCAGGCGGTGGAGCAGCAGCAAGCCGCCAATGTGCCGCAGCGAAAGCACGCAAACGCCCAGCGCCCAGGCCGCGACGAGCGTCGGGAACATGAACTGCCCCGGGGGAAGCGCCGGAGCATCATTCGTGGCGGCGGGCGCCAGGATCAGCAGATGCTGGTGAGGCGGCCCCGCTGAAACGCCCGCCGCCAAAATCGTCAAGCGCGTTTGTGCCCCATAGAGGCCGCAGAACGTGCCGAGCCAGACGGCGAAGAGAATGAGCAGCAGCAGGGAGAAGGCCCCGCAGCGCACGTCGGGCGCGGCCCGCTTCAGGCGCGCGTTCAGCACAAAGGCGGCCACGCCCACCACCGCCCCCTGCCACAGCGAGTGCAACAGGGACAGCGCCATGGCGGAAACAAAAGCGGTCTGAGACCAGATCACCATTCATTCCTCCTTCTGCGTCTCTCTCGATTCTATTTCGTCGAGCAGCCGGCGAATCTCGGCCCGCTCTTCGGGGGTCGCCGGTTTGACCTGGAGTGCCCTCAGCACCAGATGCTGGGCGGAGCCGCCGAAGACGCGCTGCATGAGGTCGGTGAGAATGCCCCCCTGGGTGACTTCCTCCGAGGAAGCGGGCGTGTAGACATGGGCGCGGTCGGCCTCGTCCCGGAGAACCAAGCCCTTCTCGGTCATGATCTGGAGTGTTTTCAGGACGGAGGTGTATCCGATCTCTCGGACGGCACTCAGCTTGTTGTGGACGTCCCGCACGGTCGCAGGCCCCAGCGCCCAGAGGGCCTGGAGGATGACGTACTCCAACTCACTCGGTTTGTATGGCTTCGGCAACGGACGACCCCCTTCTCCCACAGGTTAATATACGAACTCATTAGTACGAACTAATTCGTATATTACCACAGTTTTTGCGGTTTTTGTTGTTTCTCGTTCAGAGGCACGAAATATTTTCAGTTTTTTGAGCCTCAAAAGAGGAGGACGCTTTTTCGGAGAGGATTGCCTGCCCCCATAAATGTAATGAAGGGGTGGCGGAAGTCCACCGCATCGTCCGCCGCCATCGTCTTCTGGAACTTCTTCGCCAACCGCTTTTGGACCTTCAAGCACAGAGGCTGTCCCCGTCGGGACGGCAGACTCCGCAAGCCCCGCGCCCCCTTCAGCGTTCCACGGACGACCGATCAGCCCACGGCCCAAAAGGCATGGGGGCGCTCCCCGAGACGCGCCTGTTTCCCCGTAGACGCTGCATCACCACGCCCCGGCGCTTCTGGAACCCTCGGATTCCAGAAGCGAACCGGGGCAGACATTTTGCCGCCCCTCCGCTCCGTCCGGCAGCGTCCTGCGTTCCGGCGCTCGGACGACCCGCGTTCATCAAATTTTCATCTTTCCCGCTCACACTCTTTCTGAACTTTTGGGCCTGTTCTCAGTCCCTAATCTTGCAGGCGCTTCTGAGACGCAGGGTAGCCTTCGCCGCCATGCGCCGTTTTTTGCCGCGCGTCCGGGCCTGGGCCGGCCCCGCACGGGACAGGCAGACGCGGATGAAAGAAGCCAATCCCGCCAGGGAAAGCGGACAATCATAGACCCGGCGGGTGAGAGAAAAAGCAATGAAAGCCATCATTGAAACGGAGCGGCTGCTGCTGCGCCCCTTGACACTTGCGGACACGGACGATCTGGCGGCCCTGTACGCCGACCCGGAGACGATGCGCTTTCTGGGGGGGACGCGCCCCCCGGAGATGGCCCGCGCCCAGATCGAGCTGAGCCTCGACCAGTACAAACGGTGGGGCTACTCTTTCTGGGCCACGATCCACAAGGCCGACGGGCGCTTCATCGGGCGGTGCGGGCTGCTGCCGCAAAGGATCGACGGCCGGGAGGAGGCGGAGGTCACTTACATGATCGCGCGCCCTTTTTGGGGCCGGGGCCTCGGGACCGAAGCGGCGCGCGCCGTCAAAGAGTACGGGGTCCGGCGCTACGGCTTCCCACGCCTGACGTCGTTCATCTCCCCCGGAAACATCGCCTCCCAGCGCGTCGCGGAGAAGAACGGGATGAAGCACGTCAAGGACGTCGAGTGGAACGGCCACCCCCTCCACCTTTTCGCGACCAAACAAGAAGTGCAGCAGCTCCCCCTCATCAACACCGGGGTTTGCCGGGGGTCTGCCTGGTTCCGCGCCCGAGCGGCGCTGCGCTGCTGCAAAGCCGTGACGGAAACAGCAGGCTGGCCGACGTCTCGGGTCAAAGAAACTGGTGGAAGGCAAGTATCAGCCCGATTGCGGATATTCTGAGCGGCCAGGTGATCGGGCAGGGGCCGGTAATCCTGCGGGATTCGCCCCGCAACCTCACTAGGACGACGCATTCTGCCGACAATGGGGAGAATGAAAACACCAGCGGGCGGGAACGGGATGAGGAAGACACGCGCCGCGCGG
>CAXTWM010000482.1:0-3077 GCA_964247915.1 uncultured Armatimonadales bacterium
GGGCTGGGGGGCGGAGGGGGCGGACTCGCTGCTCACCATCGTCGGCGTCCCGATCCGCATGGAATTCAGCAGCGCGGGGTCCAGCCCCTTCGCGACGGCGTTCTCCGGCGTGATCTTGCCCCTGATGACCAGCTCTTGCAGCGCCTGCCCCAATGTCTGCATCCCGACGTTCGAGCCGGTCTCGATGATGGACGGCAGTTGGAACGTCTTGCCCTCGCGGATCAGGTTCTTAACCGCCGCCGTCGTCGTCATGATCTCCAGGGCGGCCACCCGGCCGCCGCCGATCTTGGGGATCAGCGTCTGGGCGATCACGCCTTGCAGCGACTCGGACAACTGCGTGCGAATCTGCGACTGCTGGTGCGGCGGGAACACGTCAATGATCCGGTCCACCGTCTGGGCGGCGCTCGACGTGTGCAGCGTCCCGAAGACCAGGTGCCCCGTCTCCGCCGCCGAGACCGCCAGCGAGATCGTCTCCAGGTCGCGCATCTCGCCCACCAGGATGACGTCCGGGTCCTCGCGCAAGGCGGCCCGCAGGGCGGACGCGAACGACTCGGTATGCACCTTCACCTCGCGCTGGTTGACCAGGCACTTCTTGTGCGGGTGGACGAACTCGATGGGGTCTTCCACGGTCAGGATGTGGGCGGCCCGCTCGCTGTTGATTAAATCCACCATGGCGGCCAGCGTCGTGGACTTGCCGGACCCCGTCGGCCCCGTCACCAGCACCAGCCCGCGCTCCTCCCGCGCCATCTCGGCCAGGACAGGCGGCAGACCTAAATCCTGGAACGATTTGATCTCCGTCGGGATGACCCGGAAGACCGCCCCCTCGCCGCGTCGGCCCACGAAGAAGTTCACGCGGAACCGGGCCAGGTGAGGAATCTCGATGCTGAAGTCCAGGTCGCGCTTACCCTCGAACACGTTCTGCTGCTCGCCGGTCAGGATGCCGATCATCATCATCCGCAGGGCGTCGCGGGTCAGTTCGGGGTAGGGGAGTTTGTGCATCTCCCCGTGCAGGCGGACCGTCGGCGGCGCCCCCACGGTCAGGTGCAGGTCGGAGGCTTGGCTGTGAACGGTTTTGCGGAGCAGTTCTTCGATGTCCATAGGAAACGGCTTGTCCTCTCGGAAACGGGGCTAACACCCTATTGTCGGCAGTCAGAGCGGCTTTCTTCACTCACCCCTATTATACTGCGATAGCCCCGAAGAATATCCCGCGTCAGTTTGATGTTAGTGCAGCAAAGAGAGCATCAGCGGGACAGTGACGAGGGACAGCACGGTCGTCAGGAAGACCACGCCCCCGGCCAGAGCGCCCTCCATGTCGTTCTGCGCGCACAGCACGGAGGCCAGCACGCTGGTCGGCATGGAGGCTTGCAGGACGCCGACCCGGAGCAGGTCCCCGTGTAACCCCAGCAGATGACAGGCACCGCACATCGCCAGGGGACAGACGATCAGCTTGAGCAGGCAGGGCAGCAGGGCGGCGCCGGGCGCGTCCAGGGCGGCGCGCGGCTGCAAGGACACGCCCACGGACAGCAGGATGAGCGGCGTCGTTCCCTGGGATAAATAGGAGAGACATTGGCAAAGTACGCCGCCCAGCCCGGAGAAGGCTGGCAGGGCCGAAAGACCATGCGGCCACGGCAGGAGACGCACCACCAATCCGGCCGCCATAGACAGGAAGAGGGAAGAGCGCGCAAACCGCTGCATCGCGCCGCGCCAGTCACCTCCGTGGGAGCCGAACGCGCCCCCGATGAGGGCGGCGATGAGGTACAGAGCGACCACGCAGCCAAACTCATCCAGCAGGACAGTCGCCGGAAACTCACGCGGCAGCAGGGAAAGCGTGATGGGATAGCCCAGAAAAGCCGTGTTCCCGAACACGCCCACGATCATCAGCGCCCCCGAAACAGACCGCGACAGCCGCAGGAGCCGTCCCATTCCATAGGCCGCCCCTATCGTCACCGCCTCAGCCATCCAGAAGGCGACCGGCAGGCGCGCATCAGACGCAGGGAGCGAAGGCGCACGGGTCAGGGCTAGAAAGATCAAGGCTGGTAGCGTCACATTGACGACCAGCCCGTTCAGGATGGGAACGTGCGCCGGGTGGAGCACGCGCGCCCGCCGCAGCACATATCCCAGGACGATCAACAGGAACAGCGGCGCGAGCGCGCGCAGTACAACGGCGAAGAGGGTCATAAGAGTCACAAAGGCCGGTTTCTCTGGGCAGTCTTCATCTGCGACAGAAAGCCGGCCACATCGGCGGGGCAGCGGCAATGGATTGTTTTATGCGAGTAGTGGCCGAGAACTTGGGCGACGGCGGCACGGTTGTTCGCAGCATCGTCGTTGGCATCGGCTGGCACGGCGGGGAGAGCGTCCAGACAATAGGGTTGTACTCTCTTGGCGAAGCGGAGCATGTTAAGAAAACCAGGATGAGAATTGTTGCGAGCGATGTCGGCACGGATGTGGCGCAGCACGATCCGATGGTAGCAGAGGGTCCAATGGAGATCAAGCCAAACGATGACATCCGCGCCCCGGAGCAGATCATCCACCCACCAGATGAACGCTCCTTCAGACACCCAAGTCGGCTGAGACACGATCTGCTGTACATCTTCAAGACGCAGTTCCAAAGACCGCTTGGCGTGGTTCTCGTAACCGATATTGTCCAGCTCGTAGCAGGGCGCATCGAGGACTGCCGCCAGTTGGCGGGCCAAGGTTGTCTTCCCGCTCCCCGCAGAACCGATGATGTGAACCCGCTTTTGAGGACCATCCATTTTAGGACACTCTCCACCATCTCTAAGTAGCGGAACCAGACAGGGCACGGTCCGCGCGATGCTCTCGAGACATTACAGCCGCAGCAAGGTCTTTCAGTTGTTCGGCAAAAACGATGGGACGTGACAAGGTTTCTCTTTAGGCGAAACAAAAGCACACAGCCAAACAAAAAGCCGCTACACTCCGGGGAGCGTAGCGGCTTTTTGACGTTAATCTGGCAGTGACCTATTTTCCCGGACAATTGCTCGTCAAGTATCTTCGGCGCTGGAGGGCTTAACTTCCGTGTTCGGAATGGGAACGGGTGGACCCCTCCGCGATAACCACCA
>CAXTWM010000483.1:0-3023 GCA_964247915.1 uncultured Armatimonadales bacterium
CCCCGAGTACCGGCGCCGGGGCGTCGGGCGCGAGATGCTCCGCCGGGCCGCCGCCCTGACGCGCGGCGAGGGCCGGCGGCTGATGATGACAGACACGAATGAGCGCGTCCCCGCCGGGGAAGCGTTTATGACGCGGCTGGGGGCCGAGCGCGGGCTGGAGATGCACACCAATCAGCTCGCGCTGGCCGACCTGGACCCCGCCCTGGTCGCGCAGTGGCTGGCCGAGGGGCGGGAACGGGGGGCGGGCTTTGCGCTCGGCGTCTGGGACGGCCCCTACCCCGAGGACCAGCTCCCCGCCATCGCCGCGCTGAACGACGTGATGAACACGGCCCCGCGCGGGGACCTGGACGTGGAGGACATGCACTTCACGGGGGAGCAGATCCGGCAGATGGAGCGGCAGATGGCGGCGGCGGGGACACAGCGGTGGACGCTGTACGCGAGCGAGGCGGCGACGGGCCGGTTCGCGGGCTTCACCGAAGTCTGGTGGAACCCGAACCGCCCGCTCGTCGTGAGCCAGGGCGGGACGGGCGTCTTCCCCGAGTTCCGGGGCCGTGGCCTGGGCCGGTGGCTGAAGGCGGCGATGCTGGACCGCGTCCTGCGGGAGCGCCCCGAAGCCCGCTTCGTCCGCACCGGCAACGCGGACTCGAACGCGGCCATGCTGGGCATCAACGAGGCCCTGGGCTTCCGCCCCTACATCTCCCGCTGCGTCTGGCAGTTAGAGACAGCCAAGGCGCTGGCGTATCTGGGGGAGTAGGATGGCCTGCCGTCTCGATCACGAGCCAAGCCAGACGACAAGGCGCACACTGTCCGGGCCATAGTCTGCGGCGAGGGCTGCCATCAGGCGGAAGAGGCGGCGGCGCAGACGACGCTGAGGCTGCCATCCTCCGAGATCGCTGCCGACCTCGATTGAGGCAATTACTTCTATGGTCTGCTCCGCCATGACGGGCACCGGACTTGAGGCCGACCGACGCGCCGAGGTGGGCGGCTCATTCTCGTCAGGGGCGAAGTCGTCCGGCCCGCCGCCGAAGTCCCCCTCCCAGTCAATGGTCCGTATCTCCGGCCAGCCGGTCCACGTCTCGCCGATTACACACACCGAGGTCAGATAATCGTCGCCCGCCTCCCGCGAAATGTCCGGCGGCAGGCCCCGGTACGAGGCGAGACGAGAGAAGCGGGCTACGGTCAGGGTGATCCCGGCGAGACCGCTGAACAGATCATGGTCTCTGCCGAGGAAGCTGCTAAGGTTGATGATGCCGTCCCACCGGCAATTCGTCTTGTCGGAGGATGCCGACTGCGGGCCACATCGTCGAACTTCCACCCAGCCTCGTCGTTCCTTCACCAATGTTAGCACTCCAATCTTGACGCCACTATACCTATCGTTGAGGGGCAGACTGCCCGCGCTTTTTGGCCCGGAATTCGTAAAGACTCATCAGCAGAAGCGGAACGACGGCCACATCCAGTGCCCCGTGAATGAAACGGATCATTTGTTTCTGGTAAGGGAGCACCGGATGCGGCAGGTGGAGCAGATGGCAAACGAAGTCTATGTCCAGAAGCGCCACAATGACCATGCCCGGAAGGGTGACCAGCCACATCGCCTTTCGTGTCTTCATGCTGAGAAGAAAAAGTAAGACGCAGATCACAACACCCAGAACAACCAGGAATACGCCGAAGACGAGCAGAAGCAGGTGAACCATGTTTGCGCCCCCTTCCTGGACCCAACCCACTGCCGGTGCAGAAAAACAATCCCGCAGAGGTCTCTGCTACTTTCCCGCCAGGCGGCGTAGGTCGGCGGAGACGTTCAGCAGGGCGCGGCCCTGGTGGTAGGCTTCCGTCCAGCCGTCGCTCTTGGGGCGGCCCGGAATGGCCGCCCCCGCGCGCGTGACGGTCGCCTGCCAGCCGCCATGCACCGGGTCTACCTGATGGGTCTGGATGAACGCCCATTGACGGCTGAACGCCGCCCAGTAGCGCGGCGTTTCTTTCCCATAGCGCGTGTGCATCAGCAGCAAAGCGTTCAGCCCTTCGGCCTGCACCCACCAGATCTTGTCCGTCGTGTAGGGCGTCGCGCTGAAGACCGAGCCGGAGTCGTAGAAGCCGCCGTTGTCCGTGTCAAAGCCGAAATCCAGCGCGTGGTCCACGATGCGCCGGGCCAGCGCCCACGTCCGGGCGTCGTCGGGCCGGCCCAGGGCGGCGGAGGCTTCGGTGAGCAGGTAAGCCGTTTCGACGTCGTGGCCGAACGAGTCGTGGTCCGGCAGCGGCTTCCAGTCGGGCGTGAACTGGTAGTTGAGGCAGCCGACGGACTCGACGGCGATCTTGTCCCGGACCAGGGCGAACATCTCTTCCAGCCGCGCCCGCAGCTTGGGGTCGGGCCAGACGGCATAAAGCGCGGACAGCGACTCCAGCAGATGAATGTGCGTGTTCATCGTCTTGACGCCGTACCGCGTCCCGATCTCGTCACCCGGCTGGGCCGGGTCGGTGACGGTCAGGATCGGCTTCCCCGCCCGCGTCAGGGCCTCAAAGTAGCCGCCGTTTTTGGCGTCGTGCGCGTGCGCGTCCAGCCAGAAGAACGCGCGCCTGGCGAAGTCGAGCGCCTTGGCGTCGTGCGTGGCCCCGTACTCGCCGCAGGCGGCATAGATCGCAAACGAAATCCCGTAAGCGTGCTTCTCGCCGCCCCGGACGGGGACGCCCTTGCCGTCCAATCCCCAATACAGCCCGCCGTCCTGCCCGTCCGACATCGGACCCGCCAGGAAGTCCAGCCCGTGCCGCGAGTCGGCCTTATACGTCTCCGCCTGCGCCGGGTGACGCATCGCCGCCTGGGCCGCCACCCAGGTCAGGCGCGATTGGTAGACGATGGCCTTGTCGTTCTCGCTCCCCCGCGTCCAATCTTCGCCGTAGTTCTGGAAGAAGCCGCCGGAGGGGTCCAGGGCGCGCGGGAACCACTGCGCCAGCACCTGCGTCTGGAGGTTGGTTTCGACCTCGCCCGCCAGTTTACGGTAAGAGGCGGCGTCGGCAGGGGGCGGCGCGGGGTC
>CAXTWM010000484.1:0-3005 GCA_964247915.1 uncultured Armatimonadales bacterium
CTTTTACCCTGCCCCACGACTTCGCCCCCATTTTTCCCCACGAACCGGGCGTTTCCCTGCTTGCCGCGTTCTGTCTGCCCTTGAAGGGACAATCTATTCGGATGGGCCGCCCCTTCGGGGCTATAGATAAAGCCGCCCATTATCAGGAGCCGGTTCTACAGCCCCAAAGGGGCAGCCATCTTGGAATAGACCGGCCCTTTAGGGCCGGGTTCTTCTTGCATAAGGGCGGGGGGACCATGAGGGCGGGCGAGGGCTTAGGCAAAAAGCCAAAACGGACTGTCTTTCACAGGGAACGATGCCATAGATGGCGTGATCTGAGCGCAGCATCTCGCCTACGCAAGATCTGCAATCGCTTCGCGCCAGACGTTCGGATCGCCGAAATAAACGGCTTTGTCTATCCCCACGTTTTCCAGCAACAGGGCCAGCATCGTGAGCCGCTCGGTTTCGGAGCAAAACAACTGGCCCCCAATCAACTCGATCTTTTCAGGCACGAGGTGCCGTCGTGGCCGAGCGATAGCGCCGTCCCAGGCATGACCCTCCCGGCGGATGTCCCACTCAACATCGGGAACGCTCTCGGCGTCCGGCAGGAGGTCATATTTGGTGTCCATTGCTTTTCCTGATTCTCCTAGCGGACGCCCCACCCGAATGCCAGGCCGATGTGGTAGGCGGCGAAAGTCACCCCCCAGGCTAGGGCGGTCATGTAGCCGGTCATGAACAGCGGCCACGTCCAGCCGTTCGTTTCGCGCTTGACCACGGCGACCGTGGACAGGCACTGCATGGCGAGGACGTAGTAGATCATCACGCAGACGGCCAGCAGGGGCGAGAACAGCGGGTCGGCCCGCAGCTTGTCTTTGAGCGTACTGGAAACCTCTTCCGTCGTGCTGTTCTTGTCGCCGACGCTATAGATCGTCCCCATCGAGGAGACGAAGACCTCGCGGGCGACGAATGAGGAGACCAGGCTGACCCCGATGCGCCAGTCGAAGCCCAGCGGCCGGATGACCGGCTCGATGGCCCGCCCGGCGTGCCCGGCATACGAGGCGGCCAGGCTCTGCGCGGGCGGCGTGTGGGGTGGCGACTTCGGGTAGGTGGACAGGAACCACAGGACGATGCTGACCGACAGGATGACCGTCCCGGCCCGGCGCAGGAACAGCCAGGCCCGCTCGATCATGGTCAGGAGGACGGTCCGCGCGGACGGCTTGTGGTAAGGCGGCATTTCCAGGAAGAAGACGGGCGGGGCACCCTTGAGCAGAGTCTTCTTGAACAGCCAGGCCATGCCGAAGGCCGCCGCCATGCCCAGAAAGTACATCGCCATCATGGTCAGGCCGGGCAGCGTGAAGACGCCCAGGACGCGCCGGTTGGGGATAAACGCCGCGATCATCAGCGTGTAAACCGGGATGCGCGCCGAGCAGGACATTAGGGGCGCGACCAGGATGGTCACGAGCCGGGATTTGCGGTCGTCAATCGTCCGCGTCGCCATGATGCCCGGAATGGCGCAGGCGAACGACGACAGCAGGGGGATGAACGACTTGCCGTGCAGGCCCACTTTGGACATGATGCGGTCCATCAAAAAGGCCGCCCGCGCCATGTAGCCCGTGTCTTCCAGCAGGGCGATGGCGAAGAAGAGCAGGAGGATCTGAGGCAGGAACGTGATCGTCGTTCCGACGCCCGCGATGATGCCGTTGACCAGCAGGTCTTGCAGGTCGCCGGCGGGCATGTGGGCCGTGATGAACGCCTGCAAGGCGCTGACCCCATGCCCGATCCAGTCCATCGGAATCTGCGCCCAGGTGAAGATGGTCTGGAAGACGAACGCCATCACGCCGAAGAAGATGAGGTAGCCCCAGAGGGGGTGCATCAGGACCCGGTCCAGCGAGTCCGTCAGGGTGGGGGCAGCCCGGCGCGGCTTGGTGACGACCTTGGCCCCGATGCGGCCTGCCCAGGCGTAGCGCGACTCGACGACGGCCCCGGAGAAGTCAATGCCCAGCGCGGCCAGGGCGTCCTTGTCCGCCTGGACGTGCTTTAGGATGGACGGCGACCAGCGCCCCTGTTCTTCGGGGCGCAGACCCTCGGCCATCAATAGCCCGACCGCTTCGGTGACGCTCTGCCGAGTCGGCGTGCTGTGCTCCTCTTGAAGCATCTGAGATAATTCGGCGACCTCGACCTCGGCTTCGGTCGGCAGCACCCACCCGCGCGGGGGTGGGGGCGTCGTCCGGGGCAGGGCGGAGATCGCGTCCCGCAGCGCGTCCAGTCCGGCGTTCTTGGACACCTGGACGGGCCGGACCGGCGCGCCCAGCGCCTTCTCCAGCGCGGCGATGTCCACGGCATGGCCGTTTTTGGCGGCCACGTCGGTCATGGTCAGGACGATGACGACCGGCAGGCCCAGATCGAGTATCTGCGACGTGAGATACAGGTTGCGCTCCAGGTTGGCGGCGTCCACGACATGGATGATGCCGTCCGGCTGCGGGACGTCCGTGCGATGCCCGAGCAGCACGTCGCGCGCGATGGCCTCGTCGGGGGAGCGTGGGGTGAGGGAGTACAGGCCGGGAAGGTCAATCAGCGAGGCGTCGCCGCCGGGCAGGCGCAGACGCCCTTCCTTCTTTTCGACCGTGACGCCGGGGTAGTTGCCCACCTTCTGGCGCAGGCCGGTGAGGGCGTTGAAGACCGTGGTCTTGCCGCAGTTGGGGTTGCCGACGAGGGCGTACAGGGGGAGCCGGGTCGCGCCCGCCGTCCTGCCGGTGTTGGGGGCGGAGGTGGCCGTCATCACTCACCGTCCTGATCGGAATCCGCGTACAGGTCGAAATCCGGCGGGCAGCGCCGCATCGCGACGGCCTCGGCCTCGCGGCGGCGCAGGGAAAGCTGATACCCGCGAATCTTCACCGTCAGCGGGTCGCCCAGCGGGGCGACCCGGATGACCGTGATCTCGGTGCCCGGCGTAAAGCCCAGTTCCAGCAGGTGCTCGCGCACCTCGCAGCCGGGCTGGAGCGCCAGGACGTGGCCGAACTCGCCGG
>CAXTWM010000485.1:0-2996 GCA_964247915.1 uncultured Armatimonadales bacterium
TTCGATTATTATACGTGAATGCATAGTTCCTTTCCTTTGGGGGGCGGGGGGGGGATTGGACGTGATGAAGGTCGTCGGCGCGGCCCGCGTCACGCGGCTGGTCCGCGAATTGGGCCACCTGACGGCGCACATCGACCCGCTGGGCAGCGAGCCGCCCGGCGACCCCGGCCTGGAGCTGGCGACGCACGGCCTGACGACCGAAGATCTGGCCGCGCTCCCGGCCACCGTGGTCGGCGGGCCGCTGGCCGAGGACGCGGGCAGCGCCCTGGAGGCCCTGGGCCGTCTGCGGCAGGCGTACTCGGGGTCCATCGGCTACGAGGACGACCACCTCCAGAACCCGGCGGAGCGGGACTGGATGCGGGAGGCGGCAGAAAGCCGCCGGTTCTTCAAGGGCCTGGGCACGGCGGAAAAGCGCAAGATACTGCGGCGGCTGGCCGAGGTGGAGTCGCTGGAGCGGTTCCTGCACACGACGTTCGTCGGGGCCAAGCGCTTCTCCATCGAAGGCGTGGACATCCTCGTCCCGATGCTGGACCAGATCATCCACGAGGCCGCCTTGAGCCACACCCACGAGGTCGTCATGGGCATGGCGCACCGGGGCCGGCTGAACGTCCTGGCGCACGTCCTGGGCAAGCCCTACACGGACATCCTCCAGGAATTCAAATCCTCCAAGCAGGACGAAAGCGCGTCCGTCGCGGGCGGCTCCCAGCAGGGGTACTCGGGCGACGTCATCTACCACGGGGGCGCGCGCCGGGACTTCAGCGACAACGGCGTCGAGGAAATGCCGATCACGCTCACGCCCAACCCCAGCCACTTGGAGTTCGTGGACCCGGTCGTCGAGGGCCGCGCGCGCGCCGCCCAGGAGCAGCGCAAGAAGCCCGGCCCGCCGGAACAAGACCCGCAGGCGTCGCTCGCGATCCTCATCCACGGCGACGCGGCCTTCCCCGGCCAGGGCATCGTCCCCGAGACGCTGAACCTGTCGAGCCTGCCCGGCTATTCGGTCGGCGGTACGATCCACATCATCACGAACAACCAGATCGGCTTCACCACGATGCCGCGCGACTCGCGCTCGACGCTGTACGCCTCCGACCTCGCCAAAGGATTTGAAATCCCTATCGTCCACGTCAACGCCGATGACGCCGAGGCGTGCATCGCCGCCGCGCGCATGGCCCACGCCTACCGGCTGGAGTTCGGCAAGGACTTCCTGATTGACCTAGTCGGGTATCGGCGCTGGGGCCACAACGAGGGCGAGGAGCCGGCGTACACGCAGCCGCGCATGTACGAGATGATCAAGGCGCACCCGACGGTCCGCGAGGCCTACGCCAAGCAATTAGAGAAGCAGGACGTCGTGACCCGCGACGAGGCGCAGGAGATGGTCGCGACCGTCATGCAGAAGCTGACCGAAGCGCGGACCACCCCGTCCGGCAAGGGCTTGGGTAAGGGCCAGGCGGCCCCCGAGGGCTTCGCGGAACTCGCGAAAAATGTCAAAACGAACGTGGACGCCCTGCGGCTGACGGCGCTCAACGAGGAGTTACTGGCACGCCCTCAGGGCTTCACGCCCAACGCCAAGCTTGAACGGGTGGCGTTCGGGTCGCGCCGCGCGGCCCTGCTGCCGGGGGGCACCATCCGCTGGGCGCACGCCGAAGCGCTGGCCTTCGCGTCCATCCTCGCCGACGGCACGCCCATCCGTCTGTCCGGCCAGGACTCGCAGGCCGGGACCTTCAGCCAGCGCCATTCCGTCCTGCACGACCCGACGACGGGCGAGACCTACTGCCCGCTCCAGTCCATCCCGGACGCCCACGCCTCCTTCGCCGTGGTCAACAGCCCGCTGTCCGAGAACGCCGTGCTGGGCTTCGAGTACGGCTACTCCATGCACGCGACGGGCTGCCTGGTCCTCTGGGAAGCCCAGTTCGGCGACTTCGCCAACGGCGCGCAGGTCATCATTGACCAGTTCATCTCGTCCGGCAACGCCAAGTGGCAGCAGACGCCCTCGCTCGTGCTGCTCCTGCCGCACGGCTACGAGGGCCAGGGGCCGGAGCACTCCAGCGCGCGCCTGGAGCGCTACCTACAGCTCGCCGCCAACGACAACATGCGCGTCGCCTACCCCACGACGGCGGCCCAGTATTTCCACATCCTGCGCCGCCAGGCCGGCCTGCTCTGGGACGCCCCCCGCCCGCTCGTCCTGATGACGCCCAAGGGGCTGCTCAAAGTGGACACCCCCCCCGTCGCCTCCACCCTCGCGGACCTGACCGAAGGCGCGTTCCAGCCCCTCCTGGACGACCCGCGCCCGCGCGAGCGGGCGGGGGACGTGACCCGACTGGTCCTGTGCAGCGGCAAGGTCTATGTAGACCTGACCGCCAGCAAGGATGAAACGATCCGTGAGAAATACGAGGCGGCGCGGAACATCGCCGTCGCGCGTGTCGAAGAATTGTATCCGTTCCCCTATGCCGAATTGGAGCAAGTCATGCAGGGCTACCCGAATCTGCGCGAAGTGGTCTGGCTCCAGGAGGAGCCGCGCAACACGGGCGCCTGGGTCTTCGTCTCGTCCCGCATCCGCAGCCTGCTGCCGCCGGGGATGGAGCTGACCTACATCGGCCGCCCGAAGGCCGCCAGCCCGTCGGAAGGGTCCAAGCGTCGCCACGATGTCGAACAGGGCCGCCTGCTGTCCGCTGTCCTGAGCGAACTCCCCAAGCCCAGCCGGAACGGCGTCAAAACGAACGGCGTGAAGTCGAAAAGGAGCGTCCCTGCCCATGTCCGTTGAAATCCGAGTCCCGCAGATGGGAGAGTCCGTGACCGAGGCCACCATCCTGCGCTGGATGAAAAAAGTCGGCGACACGGTCGCCGCCGGCGAGGCCGTCGCCGAACTCGAAACCGACAAAGTGAACGTCGAGGTGCCCGCCGACTCGGCGGGCGTCATCCAGTCGTTCGCCCACGCCGAGGGCGACACCGTTGCCGTCGGCGAAACCCTCGCCGTCGTCGGCGACTCCGCTGCCCAGGCC
>CAXTWM010000486.1:0-2989 GCA_964247915.1 uncultured Armatimonadales bacterium
CTCCTGGACACGCCGCCCGAAGCTCCCTTCGACCGCCTCACCGCACTGGCCGCCCGCCTGTTCGACGTCCCGCTGGCCCTCGTGACGCTGGTTGACCAGCACCGCCAGTGGTTCAAGTCCTGCGGGGGGCCGGGGGCAGGCGGCCTCGGCCTCCGCGAGACACACCGGGACATCTCCTTCTGCGCCCACGCCATCCTCTCCGCCGAGCCGCTCGTGGTCGAGGACGCCCGCCGGGACCCGCGCTTCGCCGACAGCCCCCTCGTGACCGGCGAGCCGCACCTGCGCTTCTACGCCGGCGCCCCCCTCCTGGACGGGGAAGGCTACGCGCTGGGCACCCTCTGCCTGCTTGACTTCCGGCCCCGCGCCTTCCCCGCCGACCTGCGCGCGGCCCTGGCCGACCTGGCGGCTGCCGTGGGGAGCGAGATCGCCCTGCGGCGCACGCTGGCCGCCCTGGCCGACAGCGAGCGGCTGGGTCGGCAGATGTTCTCGGACAGCCCGCACCCGATGTGGGTCTTCGACACCGAGACGCTGCGCTTCCTGGCTGTCAATGAGACCGCGCTGGCCCACTACGGGTACAGCCGGGCGGAGTTCCTGGCGATGACTCTGGCCGACATCCGGCCTGCCGGGGATATGCCCCGCCTGCGGGAAGCCAAACCCGGTTCCGGCCTCCAGCCCGGCGAGAAAAGCCTCTGGCGGCACCGCAAGAAGGACGGCACGCTGATCTGGGTGGAGATCGCCGCCCATACCATTGACTACGCGGGCCGCGCCGCGCGCATGGTCATCGCCAGCGATGTCACCGAGCGCAGGGAGGCGGAAGAGGCGCTGCGCCGGTCGGAGCAGAAGCTGTTGCTGCACGTCCGGCAGACGCCGATGGCCTGCATCGAGTGGAGTCCCGACGCCGAGGTCGTGGCCTGGAACCCCGCCGCCGAGCGCATCTTCGGCTGGTCCCGGTCCGAAGTCCTGGGCCGGCGGATGCTCCCGCTCCTGGTGCCGGAGCACGCGCAGTCCCATGTGGACGATGTCGCCAGGTCCCTGCTGGCGCAGAGCGGCGGGTCGCGGAGCACCAACGAGAACCGGACCAAGGACGGACGCGCCATCCTCTGCGAGTGGTACAACACGCCCCTGGTGGACGAGGGCGGCGCGGTGATCGGGGTGGCGGCGCTGGCGCAGGACGTGACCGAGCAGAGGCAGTCCGAGGCTGCCCTGCGCGAGAGTGAAGGCAAGTACCGCCTGCTGGCCGAGGGCATGGAGGACGTCGTCAGCCTGCACGACGCCGAAGGCAACCTGTTGTACGTCAGCCCGTCCGTGTTCAAGCTGACCGGCGACACGCCCGAGGAGGCGCTGGCGGCCGAGACCCTGAGCGAGATCCACCCCGACGACCGGGCGAAGCTGCGCGCGGGGGGCGGGCCGCAGGATGGCCGCAGTGCGCTGTTTGAAGTGCGCCGGCGGCGCAAGGACGGCGGCTATGTGTGGGTGGAGGTCCAGGGCAGCCCGCTGCCGGGGGTCGGGGGGCGCCCCGACGGCTTCGTCTCGGTCATGCGCGACATCACCGGCCGCCGCGAGGCCGAGGAGGGCTATCGCAGCCTGTTCGAGAACTCCGTGGAGGGCATCTACCGCACCAGCCCCGCAGGGCGGGTACTGGCCGTCAACACGGCCGCCGCGCACATGCTGGGCCACGGCAGCGCCGAGGAGGCCCGCGCCTTCTACACCGACCTGGGCCGGCAGCTCTATGTGGACCCCGCCCGCCGGGGGGAGTTCGCCCGCCGCCTCGCGGAGCACGGCAGCGTCACGGACTTCGAGGCCGAGTTCCACCGCAGGGACGGCGGCGTCATCACGGTGCGGCTGAACGCGCGGGCGGTCCTGGGGGCGGACGGGGCGGTGCGCTGCTACGAGGGCTTCATGGCCGACATCACCGGGCGCAAGGCGCTGGAGCGGGAGCGCGAGGCCCTGGAGGCCGAGCGCGAGACGCTGCTGATCCAGACCGAGGCTTTGCTGGCGGACGCCCTGGAAAGCGCCGACCATGACCCGCTCACCGGCCTGCTCAACCACCGCGCCTTCCACAAGCGGCTGGAGGAGGAGACCGGGGCCGCGCAGCGCGACGGCCGCCCGCTCGCCCTGCTCCTCCTGGACCTGGACAACTTCAAAGGCTTCAACGACGCCTACGGCCACCTGGCCGGGGACGACGTGCTGCACCAGATCGCCCAGGCGCTGCGGTCCCGCTGCCACCCCCACGACACGCTGGCCCGCTTCGGCGGCGACGAGTTCGCCCTGCTGATGCTCGATGCGACCCCGTCCGAAGCCGCCCGGTCGGCGGACGAGCTGCGCGAGGCCGTGGCCTGCCTCGGCTACCGCCCGCCGGGCTACGACACGCCCATCCCCCTGACCCTCTCGGTTGGGGCCGCCTGCGCGCCTGGGGACGGGACGGGCCGCGTCGTCTTGCTGGAGGCCGCCGACGCCCGCCTGCGGGTCGCGCGGTCCGGCGGCGACGATGACGGCCAGGCGATGCGCCTGCGCCGCAGCATGACCCGTTCCGTCGAGGGCTTCACGATGCTGGACGCCCTGGTGACGGCCGTGGACAACAAGGATCGCTATACGCGCAAGCACTCCGAGGACGTCCTCGCCTACAGCGTCCGCATCGCGCGCGCCCTGGGGCTGGACGCCAAGACGCAGCACGCGGTCGAGGTGGCCGCCCTGCTCCACGACGTCGGCAAGATCGGCGTCCCCGACGCCGTCCTCCGCAAGCCGGGCCGGCTGACCGACGACGAGTTCGCCGCCGTCAAGCAGCACCCCCTGATGGGCGCGATCATCGTCGGGGCCGTGCCGGGTTTTGAAGACGCCCTGGACGCCGTCCGCCACCACCACGAGCGCTGGGACGGCGAGGGTTACCCGTTCGGCCTGCGCGGGGAGGAAACCCCCCTCCTGGCCCGCCTGATGGCCGTCGCCGACGCCTACTCCGCCATGACCACCGACCGCCCCTACCGCCAGGGCA
>CAXTWM010000487.1:0-2980 GCA_964247915.1 uncultured Armatimonadales bacterium
GTCATCATGGTGACCAACCCCGTCGAGCTGGGCGTCTCGGTCATGGCCCGGCACCTGGGGGCGCGTCGGGTCATCGGCATCGGGGCGTACTCGGACAGCCTGCGGTTCCGGCGCGAGATCGCCGCCGACCTGGGCGTGCCGCGCCAGCTCGTCTCGGGGTATGTCGCGGGGGAGCACGGGACGAACCTGGTGCCCCTGTGGAGCAGCGTCCGCGTGTACGGCCTGGACGACGACGAGACGGCGGCGGCCATCGGGGGCCTGCGGGGCGGGCGGACGGCGGCGGACTTCCCCGCCCGCGTCGCCGAGGCGCGCGAGTCCGTGCAGCACCTGTTTTTGACGGACACGCGGGCGGCCTTCGAGGCCGTCGAAACCATGCCGCCGGACGTCCGGGTGCAGCTCCGGCCCGAGCTGACGCACCTGTCGGGGTCGCGGACGGTGATGGCGACGGCGAACGTCACCGTGGACATGGTGCGTCAGATGATGGAAGGCCGGGAGATGAGCGTCGCGGGCCAGGTGATGCTGGAGGGGGACGGCGTGTACGGCATCCGGGGCGCGCTGGGGATGCCCTTGATCGTCTCCCACCAGGGCGTGGTGCGGGTGCTGGCCCCGCCGGTCTGGCAGGAGGAGGCGCGCGCCCTGCACGAAGCGGCGGCGGCCATTGGCGAGAAGATCGCGCGCTGGACGGCGTAGGACCCACCTCCTTACTCATTACGTTCGCAGGGGTCCTCCCGAAACGGGAGGACGAGGAGCAGGGCACTACTGACGGGGGACTCAACCTCTTCCCCCTCCCGCTTCAGGAGGGGTGGCGAGGAACGAGCCGGGGTGGGTTCCGAGTACCAGGTTTACGACTGTAAATACATCATGGACAAGTGGATCTTTCAACTCAAGCTGCGGAACCGCGCGGGCGTCCTGTCGGCCCTGACCGCGCTGTTCGCGGACCGGGGCGTCTCGCTGGAAAGCCTGACGGCCCACGCCGCCGGGCAGGGGATGAGCTACGGCACGGCCATCCTCACCTTCGCCGCGCCCGCCGCCAAGAAGGACCACCTGGCCCGCCTGCTGGGCCGGCTCGCCTCGGTGCAGGAGCTGACCGAGTACCGCTACGAGGACGCCGCGCACGCCCGCAAGTCCGCCCTGGCCCGCGCGACGCTGTCCGCCGAGGAGCTGGTCGCCGGGCTGCCCCCCGGCATCCTCTGCGACATCGTCTCCGCCTCGGAGGGCCAGACGCTGGCCCTGCTGCTCGGCCCGCCGCATCTGATTGACACGGCGCTCGCCGCCCTGGCCGAACGCGGCGCGCTGCTGGAGATGGACTCGACCGTAATCGTGGTGTAGGGCGCGCGGGACCCGCCCCGGCGGGCTAAAGCGGGTCCGATGTGGTGGGCACCTGTTACGGGAGCGCGGTATAATAATGGGTCACGCCGCCACACGGGGGCAAGGCCGCTGGAGGATAGAATGGACCGCATTAAACTGTCAAGGCGTGTACTGGGTGTCAGTATCTTATGCCGCTTTCTTTGGCGGTTCACGATCTTCATGAGCATCGCTATGCTCTCCTTGTGTGTCTTTGGCAGGCCGACTCCTCTGCCTCTGTTCCTGAGCGGTGCGGGTCTCATGGCGGTCAATGCTTTGCTGCTCTGGGGCTGTGAAAGGATGCTGCGGTGGGTCTACCGACAGACGGCGTGACCAATGACCGTAGGGCGGTGTGACATCTGCCGACGGCAAAGGTCATCACTAGACTGCAATGGTGCATGACGTTCCTTGCAGGAACCATGTAGGGTATTCATTCTATAATCAGGGGACGCTATGGAAGAGAAGAAAACAACTCAGCCTGACAGTCCATCATCACCGTCAGGTCCTCCCGATGATCAGGAAGACCAAGCCATACCCAAGCGCCCCCCGGTGAAGCGCCCTGATGCATTCATGGAGCGGATGCGGCGCGTTGCCCCTGATTTAGCAAAGCGATACCGACAGAAGCCAGGTCAATAATGCCTTATGAGCAGGGGCTTGGTTTACGCTTTGCCGTTCATCTTGTAGACGAAGGCCAGCACTTCGGCGACGGCGCGGAACAGTTCGGGGGGGATCTGCTGGCCGATGTCCAGGGTCGCCAGCGCGCCGGCCAGGGCGGGGTCCTGGCGCAGCGGGACGTCGCTTTCGCGGGCGACGCGCAGGATTTCTCCGGCCAGGAAGCCGTCGCCTTTGGCGACGATCTGGGGGGAGGAGTCGGTCTCAGGGGCGTAGCGCAGGGCGACGGCGACCGTGGGGTCTTGCATGGGTCGGTGTCCTTCCGTGAACTCAGAGGTGCGTGAACTCAGACGTGCCGGTCCACGCTCGCGCGCGGCGTCGTCCAGGTCTCGCCGCCGGGCCAGAGCGGGGGCCATTCGGCCTGGGGGCGGCAGACGACGTGGCAGGAGGGCCAGCCGGACTCAGCGAACGCCGAGGCCAGCGCCTCGGTGTGACGGCCCAGCAGACGCGCCGAGGCGGCTTTTTCCGCTCCCAGTCGGCAAGCCAGGCTGCCGGTCAATCTTCCGGTCAGGTCTACCTGGACCCGGCCCAGGCGGGGCGGGGTCAGCCGCACCGTCACGCGCAGGGCCGGCTCGTCCTCGGTTCCCCCGTCTGTCTCGCGGCCCGGCAGCCAGACGCGGGCCTCGGCAACGGTGGGCAGGCCGTCGAAGGCTAGCGGCAGGGCGAAATACAGCGGCGTCTCGGGCCGCCCGCCGTGGGCGGTCAGCGAAGCCTGGTTGAGAAGCTGCTGGCCTTCCAGCAGGGACGCCAGGCCGTCCGCCTCCCCGCGCAGGGCGCGGTCGCCCGATCCCTGCGCCAGCCGCAGCAGGGCCGTCCGCAGGTCGGCGACCGGCAGCCCTTCCCGGCCCTCGATCACCGCGAGCACCCGGTTCTCCGTGCTGCGCCCGATCCCGAGCATCATCTCCCGCAGGTGCCGCGCCTGCGCTTCCGGGCCGGTCGCGGCCTCCACGCCCAGCCCCAGCCA
>CAXTWM010000488.1:0-2976 GCA_964247915.1 uncultured Armatimonadales bacterium
GGCGAAGGCAAGGGCGAGGGTGCAGACGGAGAGGCGCAGCAGCGCGCCGGGGGTGACGCCCCCAAAAATGAGGTTCATGCGGGGATTATACCCGCCGGCTCAGACATCTGGGGCGGCTTCTGTGACCACCTCCTGGTGCCAATCCCCCTGCGGCGGCACCCCGGCATTCAGGGCCATTCTTCTCAATGTCGTGAAGCATCGCCTTCAGATAAGGGTAGCGGCTGACGACCGTTTCCGTGTCCAAACGCGGGAAGAAGTTCAGGGCGTTTGTCGTCTTGCCATAGCGCCGCTTCATCTTTTGTAGGTACTGCTGCTCCAGCAGTTTGCCGGGCGGCGTTTGGAAGTTGACCGCTTCGGGCGCTTTCGGCTGCTTCTCTAGGACCTGGCGGATTTGATCCGGGAACAGGGTGGGCTGCGCCAGAAACCATGCTTCGGTTTCGTGGACGGCGAAGAAGTGCCGGTATCTCAGCGCGAGATCGTCCCGCAGCCCCCGGCTTTGAAAGTGCTGCCGGACGCGCTCCTGCATATATGCGGTTCCCCAAACGTATCGCTCGCCCACGCTCACCTTGTCGTCAGGGTAGAAGGTCGGGCCGTACAGGTCCAGGAGCGAGACGACCGCGATGGTGTCTGAGGAACGGGCATCGGTGAGGTATCGCGCCGCCTTCTTGGGCGCGCTGTCGCGGAGGTCCGACCACCCTTCAAACGTGTCGGCTTGGACGCCAACACCGACGGCGAAGAACTGGCCCAGCCAGCGGTTGATGAAGCCGGGAACGCCCTTTGCCTCGGTCGCCCCTTCCAGGAACAGGACAAACTTCATGGGCGGGCGGCCCCGGCTTCCGGCAAGTTTTCTAGTGTCCGGCTCCCGTAAAGCGCCCCCAGTGAGTAGTCCTGGAGCCAATCTGCCAGTTCTTCCGGGCGGACCGTCTTCAGCTCACTCTGGCCGTTCTCCAGGCCCATCACCGTCGTGGTCGGCGGCGTCTCTTTGCTGAACCCGTCCAGGAACGCGGCGGAATGGGTGGTGAAGATCAGCTGCGTTCGGAGCGCGGCATCTTCCGCCAGTTCGGCCACGATCCGCATCATCCGGGGGTGCAGGCCCGTCTCCGGCTCGTCCCAGGCGATCAGGCCGGGCGGGTTCGGCTGGGCGAGCACGGCCAGCAGGCAGAGGAATCGCAGGGTGCCGTCGGACAGGCTGGCCGCCGACTGCGGGCGCTTCGGGGTGTTCCACTGCACCGCGAGTTGAATCTGCTGGTCGGCGGCGGGCGGGAAGGCCAGCCCCCGGTAGTCCTCCCCGAAGGCGGCCCGCATCGCCTCGTCCACGCGCTCTTTGAAGTCCACGTCGTTCGTGTAGTGGGTGTGCAGGACGGACGCGAGGTTCTGCCCGTCCGCGTCCAGCCGCTCGTCGTGGCGGGCCGTAACGGCCTGGCGCATGGCCGTCCCGCTCTCGGTGTGGATGTCGTCGTAAACCGACCAGCCGCTTAGAAACTGCCGAAAGCCTTTGATCTCTGCCGCCTGCGGGATCGGCCCACTAAGCTGCCCTAGTAACGTCTCTGAGGGGTCCACCTCATCTGGGTCAAGAGAAATGAGTT
Organism: uncultured Armatimonadales bacterium; assembly: GCA_964247915.1. Lineage (GTDB taxonomy): Bacteria > Armatimonadota > Armatimonadia > Armatimonadales > Capsulimonadaceae > JANXMY01. The sequence goes on from CAXTWM010000488.1 coordinate 1,587, forward strand.
CCAAAAACTGCTGATAGTGTGCTGCACCCCGTATTCGTGATAAATAACTAGTTGTTGCCTCGAAACTTTCTGTTTCGCCGCGACGTAATCCAGTAAGAGCCTCTTCATCCACGATGAAAGCAGCACCCGTTCCAAGACGCTGAAAGGAAACGCCGTACTCAAAACTTTCCGCTTGTAGCAACTCCGGCCCACCACCCTGTAACTCGAAATAAATCTCCTTGCCGCGCCCGTCCCACAGGATCGTCCCCATCCCGCCCTCACGCAACACTTGGTTGTTCAACTCCGCCCGCGCTGAGGCGCTGACGAGCCGCAGGAACTTCAGCAAGTTGGATTCGCCGCTGGCGTTCGGACCAATGACGACGTTGAGCGCGCCCGGTTCCCAGCGGACATCTTTCAGGGTTCGGTAGCCCTGGATGTGTAACTCCGTGATCCGCATGACCTTCTCCCAGGAGTGAAAAGACGACGGCCCCTGCACCTAGCGGGGCGGGGGCCGTCTCTTGCATATGTTGGGGCGTTCAGGCGACGGCGGCCAGAGGCCGGGCGTGGGGCGCGTCCGACGGGCCGACAGGCCGCGCCTGCTCGGCAAGCACTGTCGCCACCGCCGCCGTCTCGCCGCCGGGCGTCAGGAACTCCACCTCGTAGGCCTCGCCCCCTGCATGGACGAACACCACGCTTCCGATAGCGCCCGCCCTTAAGTTCTCCTGGGGCAGATCGCCGGTGAGTACGATTCGGTCATGCTCGGCAATCATCCTGGTCTCCTTCGTCCGCCGCTCAGATGGGATGAGCAGTTATCAGCCGGGGCGGCATCTCCTCGGCATCCTCCCCCGTCGTTTCCACGATCCAGACCGTGCGGAGGCGCGGACGGCGCCCATCCGGGCAATCTAACTCCCCGTCCACGCTGTAGCGCGTTCCCCAGGCGGATTGGGCTGCCTTCGTGACCGGGTGAACCGTCCCATGCTTTCGCAGGGCGTCCGCCAGGAGCGCGGGCTGCTCGCGCCGGAAGCCAAACCGCGTGAAGAACTCCGCCTTGCTTCGCCCGTCCGGGTGGTCGGGCGAGAGCAGGTAGCCGGTGATTTTGTTTTCCTCTACGACCGCCTTGTCGGCGTTCGGCAGCAGCATCCGTGCGTCCCTTCTGCCAGCCTTACTTGTGGACGCTCTCGCCCTTGACGTCCTGGGCGGCTTCCATGATGGCCTCGGACAGCGTGGGGTGGGCGTGGATGGTGTGCATCAGCTCGTCAATGGTGCTTTCCAGCTTGATGGAAACGCAGGCTTCGTGGATAAGATCGGTGGCGTGGGGGCCGACGATGTGGACGCCCAGAATCTCGCCGTACTTGGCGTCGGTGACGATCTTGACCAGGCCGACGTTCTCGTTGATCGCCATCGCCTTGCC
>CAXTWM010000489.1:0-2970 GCA_964247915.1 uncultured Armatimonadales bacterium
GTTCCCTGCACAGGCGGGGGGGGCGGATAGGGCGGTTGATAAGGTGGCTGGGTCGGTTCCAACAGGCTTGTCTTTCTATGATCTACGAGCGAGTCTGCCCCTCGCCACGCACGACGTACTTGTAAGTGGTCAGTTCTTCCAGACCCATCGGGCCGCGCGCATGGAGTTTCTGGTTCGAGATGCCGATCTCCGCCCCAAAGCCGAACTCAAAGCCGTCGGTGAAGCGCGTGGAGGCGTTCACATAAACGGCGGCGCAGTCTACGCCATCCGTGAACGCCTGGGCGGCGGCGTAGTTCTCGGTGATGATCGCCTCGGAATGGCGTGTCCCGTAGGTGTTGATGTGGCTGATGGCGGCATCCAGGCTGTCCACGACCCGGACGGCGAGGATGAGCGCGTTGAACTCCTCGGACCAGTCCTGCTCCGTCGCCTCGGTCGCTTCCGGCAGCAGGGCGCGCGTCCGGTCATCCCCGCGCACTTCCACGCCAGCCTCGGCCATCCTTTGCCCGACGAGAGGCAGGAAGACGGGCGCGACATCCCCATGCACGAGCAGCGTTTCGGCGCTGTTGCAGACAGAAGGGCGCTGGACTTTGGCGTTCAAGACGATCTCGGCGGCCATCTCGAAGTCGGCATCTTTGTCCACATAAACGTGGCAGTTGCCCGTGCCGGTCTCGATCACGGGCACGGTGGCCGTCTCCACGACGGTCTTGATGAGCGACGCCCCGCCGCGCGGGATGAGGCAGTCCACGGACTCGTTCAGGGTCATCAGGCGGCGGGCGGCGGCCCGGTCGGTGCTCTCGATGAGCTGCACGCATTTGCGCGGCAGGCCGACGCTCTGGAGCGCGTCCTGCAAGACGCGGGCGAGGGCGACGTTGGAATGGATTGCCTGGGACCCGCCGCGCAGCAGGGCGGCGTTGCCGGATTTGAGGCACAGGGCGGCGGCGTCCACGGTGACATTGGGCCGGCTCTCGTAGATGATGCCGATGACTCCAATCGGGACGCGCGTCTTGGTGATTTGGAGACCGTTGGGCCGACGCCAGCCGGACAGGATGGCTCCAATGGGGTCCGGCAGGGTGGCGACCTGCCGCAGCCCGGTCTGCATCTCAGCGAGGCGCTTCGGCGTCAGCGTCAGCCGCTCAATCAGGTGCGGCGTCAGCCCGCGCTCCCGCGCCCCGGCGATGTCGCGACCGTTGGCCTCCAAAACGGCGTCCTGGCTCGCCCCCAGTGCGTCCGTCATCGCCAGGAGGGCGGCGTTCTTAGCATTCGTTCCCGCCGTCGCCAGCGTCCGCGCGGCGGCTTTGGCGGCCCGGCCTTTGTCTTCGACTTCTTCAATCGCGAGTGTGCTCAAGGCTAGTGCTCCCGGTTACTTCTTTGCAGCGCCGTCTTCGCGAACATGACACAAAAATAGGAGACGAGGAACAGCACTGGCACGACTTTGTGCAGCCACCACGCAGAACAGATGGGCAAGTTTAATGCCGTACAAGCTCGCCACGAGCAGAACATCGTCCAGTACCAGATGACGAACCGCCGCCAGCGCTGGTCAAGCCGGGTGTTGCTACCTGTCGTTCTGTACGCAACCCTCATCGCATAGACTATTCCGACGCCAGCTACAGCCCATAAGACAACGACAATCATGTCCTGAACATTTGGATGATGCATGGCAACAATACCCTTCATCAGAGAGGGCGGATTTCCAAGATTGTAGCCGAATCGCCGCGCAAAGTCAAGTTGGCAGACGGGCGGGGAGGGCGCGGAAGGGAAAGGGCGCGATGAATCGCGCCCCTACAGGTCCAGCACCAAGTTATCCCGGTGGATGACTTCCTCTCCGGCATCCGTGCCCAGCAGGAGCGGGATGTCTTCGGTGCGGCGGCCCATGATCTTAGCAAGTTCGGCATGGCCGTAGTTGACGAAGCCCTGAGCGAAGGCGTGGCCGTGGGCGTCGGACAGGCGGACCAGGTCGCCGGCCTCGAAGTGGCCGGAAACGTGCGTGACGCCGGCGGGCAGGAGGCTCTTGCCTTCATCCTGCACGCGCAGCCGGGCGCCATCGTTGACGGTCACAGTGCCTCTGGGGAGGACGCCGTAGGCAATCCAGCGCTGGCGCGAACGCAGGCGGGTGGGCTTGGGGAGGAACTGCGTCCCGCACCGCCCGTCCAGGGCGTCGGCGACGGCGTTGGGGCGTCTGCCGTCGGCGATGAACATCTGAACATTGGTGTTGGCACAGATCTTGGCGGCCTGGACTTTGGTGGTCATGCCGCCCGTGCCCATCCCCGTCTGGACGCCGCCCGCGCGCTGCTCCGTGGCGCGGTCAATGGTCTCAACGACGGGGATGAGCCGGGCATCGGGGAACTGCGTTGGGTCGCGGTCGTACAGGCCGGCGACGTCGGAGAGCAGCAGCAGGGCGTCGGCCTCGATGAGCGAGGCGACCAGGGCGGCCAGCGTGTCGTTGTCGCCGAACTTGATCTCGTCCACGGCCACGGTGTCGTTCTCGTTGACGATGGGGACGGCACCGTGCCCGAGTAGGGCGTCAAACGTGTTGCGGGCGTTGAGGTAACGGGTCCGCTCGCGCAGGTCCTCGCGGGTCAAGAGGACCTGGCCGACGGGGATGTCGTGCAGGGCGAACGCCTCGGCGTAGGTGTGCATCAGCAGGCCCTGGCCGACGGCGGCGGCGGCCTGCTTCTGCGGAATGGAGCGCGGGCGGCCCGGCAATCGGAGCCGGTCCATGCCCGCCCGGATTGCGCCAGACGAGACCAGGACGACGCTGCGCCCCAGCGCCTGCTGGCGGGCGACCTGGGCGGCCAGATCGGCGATAAAGGCCGTGTCCGGCGGCCCGCCGCCGCGCGTCAGTGTGCTGGTGCCGACTTTGATCACCAGTTTCTTGATGGGTGTGGAGTTCATAGGGATCGCCCCCCAGCCCCCAATTCTGGGGGAGCCAGAAGAGGAGGGGAAGGGCCGGGGGACCCGGCCCCTATACCC
>CAXTWM010000490.1:0-2936 GCA_964247915.1 uncultured Armatimonadales bacterium
GCCCCCCGCGCCCCCCCGCGCGGGGACCGCAGCCCGCCCCGCCGCGCGCGCGCCACCTCCGGCCGCCGGTCCGCCGCCCGGCCGAGGGCGGGGGGCGGCAGGGCCATGCCGGACCCGCCCCCAGCGGGGAGGGCGGGCAGCGTCGCGATCTTCCCGTCCGGTCGGTCGGTGGGCGGGAGCGAGCGCGCGGCAGATTCCAGGCGCCGCAGGGCGGCGTCGTACCGGCTCACGCCGCTCCAGCCCGGATGGCTGCGCGCCAGCGCGTCCAGGTCAACATAGCCGCGAAGCGGGGGCGGCGGCGCGGGCCGCGTGTGGGACGCGCACCCGCCGACCGACAGGGTCAGCCCCAGCAGAGCCGGCCCCAGCAGAATCAGGCCGCACGCCCGCCTACTTGTTGATGCGCTTGACCACGTCCTCGGTGATGTCATTGGTCGTGTATACCGCGATGTCGGAGGTGAAGACGACGGACAGCCCGCGCTGCTGGGCGACGGCGGCGATGGCCTCCTTCACGCTCTGCGTGAACTCGGTGTTGTCCTGATCACTCAGCTTTTTGAGCTGGGCCTGGTAGCCGTCCCCGATCTCCTGGAGGGCCGCCTGCCCCGCCTGATACTGGCCGGTCAGGGTCGCCAGCCGGGCCGTGTCGGCGGGCGTGGGGGCCTTTGCCTGCTGCAAATCGGCCAGATCCTGCGCGGTCCGGGCCGCCTGCCCCTGGAGCGCGGCGGTGCGCGCCTGATCCGCCCCGGTCGGGTTCGCTTTGCTCAGGAGGCCGCCCAGCTCGGTCTGCTCGGCTTTGGACAGCATGATGCTGGCCGCCTGCTTCTTGAAGGCGGTGTCCAGCCGGTCCGCCAGCGCTTTCAGGTCGGTGTCGTACTTGGCCTTCTTGGTGGACTGGGTCTGGAGCTTGGCGATGTCCACGCTGCCGAACGTGGGCATCCCGGCGGGCGCGGCCTGGGCGGGCCGGGCCAGCACGGCGGGAGCCAGTGTCAGGGCGGCGGCTCCGAGGGTGAGTATGTTGCGTAAGGTACGGTGGAGTGTCATAGGTTCCTTCTGTCGGATGATGGTTTATTTGGTATCGTAAGGAGGGTCGCTTAGAACGACTGGCCGATGCTGAACTGAGTCCGCCCGCCGCGCGATCCCGTGGTCGGGATGGCGTAGTCCAGGCGGATCGGGCCGATGGGGGTGACCAGCCGGATGCCCAGACCGTAGTCCGCCTGGAGCTGGAACGCGCTGTGCTGCCGCAGGCCCGGCTGCTGATAAATGCTGCCCCAGGCGTCCCCGCCGTCGAACAGCAGCACCCCCTGGAAGTTGTTGTCCTTCTTGCTGAAGGGGACGCGCAGTTCGGCCTGGAAGAGCGCCAGGTTGCTGCCCCAGAACCGGTCCGTGTCGTACCCGCGCAGCGAGTCCGCGCCGCCGATGAAGTACTGCTCGAAGAACGGGATGTTCTTGGCGGTGGTCCCGATCAGCACCCGCGTCGCCAGGACGCGCTTGGGCTGGTTGAAGTTGCCGGCGCGGCGCGGCCCCTCCAGGCTGGTGTACTGCCGCAGGTCCAGGCCCAGCTTGCCGAAGTTCTCGCGCCCCGGCGGGAGCGGGCTGACGGCCTGGCTGTCCGAGGGACGGGTGCGGGCGGTGACGACCTCATAGGAGAAGGAGCGGAAACCGCCCGCGGCGGGCGAGACCTCGTTGTCACGGTTGCTGAAGATGCCGCGCGCGCCCAGGCCGATGACGGTGCCGTTCTGCCGGATGAACTGGTCCTGCGTCAGCAGCGTGACGTTGTCCGTGCTGACGTCCTCGCCCCGCAGCGTCAGGCCCGCCGTCAGGAAGTCACTGAGGGAGCGGTTGACGCCCACGGTGCCGCCCCGGCGCCGCTCCAGATAGGTGTTGTTGTCCCCCGAGGTGTTGGTGCCGCTCTGGAACTGGCCCGAGTTGAACCGGTACACGGCCTTGTCATAGACGTCCACGTCCAGCGACGTGTGCCTTTTGTCTAAATACGGTTCGAAGAAGCCGAGTTCCAGGCTGCTCTGGCTGTTGATGCCGCCGACCTCCCACTGGAGGCTGACGCGCTCGCCCAGGCCGCGGAAGTTGTTTTCCGCCAGTTCGGCCCGGCCCACCAACTTGGAGGTCGAGGAATAGCCGACGCCGACGGAGACCTGGCCGCTGCGCTTCTCGGCGATGGGGATCAGGATGTCGAACTTGCCCACGTCCGGTGAGTTCAGGTCGAACGGCCCGACCTCGTCGAAGAGGCCCAGGTTGTAGACGCGGGTCAGGTCCCGCTGGAGCTTGTGCTCGTCCAGGACGTCGCCGACCTGGGAGCGCAGCTCGCGGGTGACGACCTGCGTCTTGGTGCGCTTGTTGCCCTTGACCGTGATCGAGTTGATGTGCGCTTCGATCAGGGGGATGGTGAGGACGTTGGTCAGCGGGTCGAGGTTCATGTCGGAGCCGACGTCGAAGATGTAGCCCTGACTCCGGACGTAGCCCGTCTGGTGGTTGAACAGCCCGTCAAAGTCCCGCACCAGGGTGTTGGTGTTGAGGACCTTGCCTTCCCGCGTGACCATCTTCGACTGGAGCGTGGCGGCGGGGATGGTCGGCTCGCCCGTCGGCGTGTTCGCCGTGAACCGGATCGTCTTGACGACGGGGTTCTCTTTGACCATGAACAGGACGTCCACGCCGCCGGCCGGGTCCATCTCGGCCCCGATCCCGATGTCGCCGTTGAAGTAGCCCATGCCCTTGACGGCGTCGCGCGCCGACTCAGCCAGCCCGGCGCTGTAGGCGTCCCCCAGCCGCAGGCCCGCCGTCGAGATGACGGCGCGGATGGCGCCCTCGTTGATGTTGCTGTTGCCCACGACCGAGATGCGCGAGACGCGGCCCGTGAGCTGCGGCGCTCCGGGGGCCGCCCCGTCCCCGGCCCCCGGCAGGTTCAGGGTCGGCGGGTTCACGCC
>CAXTWM010000491.1:0-2935 GCA_964247915.1 uncultured Armatimonadales bacterium
GCCCACGGCCGTTCTCCGCGCTGCCGCGCCGGGATGCGTGATCCGCCGCCACAGCCGCGCCCAAGAGACCCGCCGGGCGGCGGCCTCGAACCGCCCCAGGGCATCGTCCCACTTCTCCGCGCCGCCGGGGAAAACGCCGGGGTGTCCGTAGCAGGCCTGCGTGAAGGCGGCGGTCAGGGCCGGGACGAGGGGCCGCGGGAGCGCAACGCCGAACTCGCGCTCCAGCGGGGGCAGGAGCGGGGCGACGCGGGCGGCGTGCTCGCCCGGCGTCTCGGACGGGCGGCGGGCCAAGCCCAGACGGGCCAGCGCGCGGGCCAGGCGGGCGTACCGTCGCCCCAGCGCGGAGTGCGGCGAGGGTGGGGCGTCCGCACGGGCCGAGACCCGGCGCTTCGCGCGCCAGCGGTCGTACACCTCCGTTTTGAGGACGTAGCCCACGATCAGCAGGATGCCGGCGAGCAGCGGAGCCACCAGCCTCCAGCCCGCGCCCAGGCCGGCCCGCAGACGCGCCAGCCAGCCGGCGATCGCCGCCCGGAAGCTCGGCCCGCCGGCGCGGGGGACGGAACCGTCCGTGGCCGCGCCCGCCGTGGCGTCCAGCGCGACCCAGCCCGCGCCGGGGAAGTAGACCTCGGTCCAGGCGTGCTTGTCCTCGGCGCGCAGGTTGAAGCCGCCGTCGCCGCTCGGGTCGCCGGGGGCGAACCCGGTCGCGATCCGGGCGGGGATGTGGGCCGTGCGGCAGAGGACCGCGAGGGAGGACGCGAACATGTCGCAGTAGCCGCGCCGTTCGTTCTTGAGGAAGAAGCGGACGTGGTCGGCGTCTTCGGGGATCGGCGGCGGGGCGAGCGAATAAACGCAGCGCCGCGAGACCCAGTCCCGCAGGGCCAGCGCCTCGTCCAGCGGGTCGCGCCGGGCCGGCGGCAGCGACCGCACGGCCTCGGCCACCGCCTGGCGGAAGAAGGCCCGGTCTTCGGGGCGGGTGACGCCCTCCCCGCCCGTGCTCAGGTAGAGCCGCCGCACTTCGGGCGGGTAGTCCGTCCCCGCCCGGCGCAGCCGGTCCTGGACCTCGGGCCGGGCCGCGTCGGGGGCGGGGAGCGAGACGACGGCGTAGGGGAACTGGACGATGCTGCCGGAAAGGAGGTCCAGCCGACCATCCCCGTAGACGTTGACGCTCTGGCTGTCGCGGAGCGCGTCCGCCCCGAAGAGCACCTGGCGCGGGCTGGCGGCGTAGTAGAACTGCCTGGTCTCGCCCAGGACGCGGAACGTCGCGGTCATCGGCGGCCCGGCGGCCCCGTCCCCCGGCGTCAGGGCGGGGCGGACGCCGTAGCTTTCGCGGTCACCGTCGGGGACGGGGCCGTCGGCAGGCTCTTTTACTCCTTCGAGCGAGCTTTGCCAGCCCGCCCCCGTGTAGTCGTCGTAGGTGCGCCCGCGCCAGTAGTGCTCCTGGCCGTCGGAGGGCGTCACCTGCATCACAACCTCGGCGCTGGACGACCAGGCCGCGCCGGTCCCGATCTGCAAGTTGTCGTCGTCCGAGAAGCGCAGCGCGGCGCTGCCGGGGATGGCGGCGGGCCGCCCCGCCGCCAGCCGCCGGATCGCCTGCGTCAGCGACAGGTGCGCGAAGACGGCCTGGGCGGGGACGATCACGACGGAGCCGACCAGCAGGACGGCCAGGCCGCAGAGCATGGCCTGGGCGAGCTGGGCCGGCAGCAGGCGCGGGGGGACCAGGGCGCGCGCCTCGGCCGAGGCGCGCGCCCTGTTTTGCAGAAAGTTCTGGTGAATCAGCAGGAAGATGACCGCCAGGATGAAGACGCCGAAGAGGTACAGGACCGGGTTGTTCAGGTCCACCGAGGCCGCCAGCCCGAACACGGCCATGGCGGGGACGGCGATCAACAGGACGCGGCTGTCGTTGCGTAGGACCCAGGCCCAGACCGTGCTGCTCCAGACCAGGCCCGAAAGGATATGCAGGTTGGGCGTGTCCGCCCCGACCGGCAGGAACTGTTCCAGGACGATCTGCCCGCCAAAGATGCCGGCCAGCAGCAGCAGCAGGACGGCGGCGAGGCTGAAGTCCACTGCCCGCGACTGGATGCCGAGCCGGCGGCTGCCGTAGGAGAACACGAAGCCCAGCGCGGTCAGCAGCAGAGTCCGCCCTACCCAGCCCGGATCGGGCTGCGGCAGGGCCTGGTCGGCGGCCAGGATGCCGCACAGCGCGATCACCCCGCCCGCCCCGTACAGCGGCAGGCTGGGCGTCTCGGGCGCCGCCCCGGCGGGGGGGACTTCCAAAGCCGTGTCGGCCACTCCAGCCATTTTATCCTCCCCAGCCATCGTCATGCCTTTCCAGGAGCGTCCGCAGGTCGTCGCCGCGCCGGACGACGCGCAGGCCGGCGCGGCCCGGCGCGGCCCGGTTGATCGGCCCCTGAACCCCGGTGCGGAACGAGGCCGCGTCCAGCGCGAAGCCGAAGCACTGCCCGCCCTGCGCCTCCCAGTCTTGCAGACGCTCGGCCAGGCGCGGGTCCCCAATGTCCGGCGTGATCGCCACCAGGGTCGCCGCCCCGCCGCCCGCCGCCTCGCCCGCGTCCAGCACGTCGGCCAGCGCGAGCGGCGAGTCCGCCTGCACGCGCGCCAGCGTCTCCAGCAGCCGGGGCATCTCCTGGGGGCCGTTCGCGGGCGTCGTCTCGTCCGCGCGCGCCCCCGCCGTCAGCAGCCGGAGCGTGTGCCCATGCCGCAGGAGGTCGTCGGCCAGCGTGGCGGCCAGCGTGACCGCGCACTCCAGCGCGCCGCCCTCGCCCTCGCCGGTGCCGAGGTAGGCGGTGCGCGACAGGTCCAGGGCCAGCGTGATGTCCAGCGTGACGGCCTGAGAGTACTCGGTGACGGCCAGCGTCCCCGTCCGGGCCGTCGTCCGCCAGTGGACGCGGCGCAGCTCGTCCCCCGGCCCGTACTCGCG
>CAXTWM010000492.1:0-2931 GCA_964247915.1 uncultured Armatimonadales bacterium
GGATACGGCGATTCAGGCCAACACGCTCCCGTACAACACATTGCCCGGGCGGGGGGCGGGCATGATGGGCGGGGCGCTGGCGCGCGGGCTGGTCGCCTGCGGCGCCATGCCCCCATCCGGCGTCCGGCTCTTCGACACGCACGCCGCGAAAGCCGAAACCCTGGCCGCCGAGCTGGGGCCGGGCGCGCAGGCCGCGCCCTCGGCACAGGCCGCCGTCGCCGGCGCCGACCTGATCCTCCTCGCCGTCAAGCCGCCCATGATCGCGGACGTCCTGGCCGGGATCGCGCCGGGCGTCACGCCGTCCCAGCTCGTCCTCTCCATCGCGGCGGGCATCCGGCTCGCGACGATGGAGGCCCTGCTGCCCCCGACCATCCCCGTCGTCCGCACCATGCCGAACACCCCCTGCCTCGTCGGCAGGGGCGCGACCGCCCTCAGCCGGGGGACCCACGCCACCGAGGAGCACCTGGGCCTGGCCCAGTCCCTCTTCGCCGCCGTCGGCCTGTCCGTGGAGGTCCCCGAGCGCCTGCTCGACGCCGTGACCGGCCTGTCCGGCTCCGGCCCCGCCTACATCTACCTCGTCATCGAGGCCCTCGCCGATGGCGGCGTCAAGGAGGGCCTGACCCGTGACACCGCCCGCCTCCTCGCCGCCCAGACCGTGCTCGGGGCCGCCCAGATGGTGCTGTCCTCCGACCAGCACCCCGCCCAGCTCAAAGACAACGTCACCACGCCCGGCGGCACCACCATCGCCGCCCTGCACGTCCTCGAACGCGCCGGCCTTCGCACCGCCCTCATAGACGCCATTCAAGCCGCAGCGGAGCGGTCACGGGAGCTGTCTTAGCGCCCGTGAATCCGTTCAAGACAGGTGCGGCAGATCACAGAGGGTTGACGCGGAGGGGTCTGTACGGCCTCGCCGTCTTGTGTCTGACCGCCCTCTTTGTCGGCCTCAGCGCGGCCCTGTTCCTTTGCGCGCCTTCACTGTACGACACTTACGACCTCTGGTTCGGGACCGACATTCCGCGCCACATCCAGTGGGCCATCGCGCCGGCCTATGTTTTTCGCTCCCACCTGCACCCGCTTTCGTTCCTCATTTATCGCAGTCTCGGTACGCTGTTCCCTTTGCTGCACCTCCGCTCCCGCGAGGCGGTCTTTCTGGCCTGTTCGTTCCCCCCGGCTTTTTTGGCTTCCGCCGCCGTCGTGTGCGCCGCGCAGATCGCGCGGCCGGGCGACCGGATGCTGGCGGGACTGGGCGGAGTTGTTCTTGGCTCGGCCCTGTTTTTCGCCCCTGTTCCTGAAAGCCATACCCTCGGCGGGGCTGCCCTGCTGCTGGAAGGGACCTCCGTCTTTTGGGCGCTGTGCGCCGACCCGCGCGAGGCGGCGACCGCAAGGGTTCAGGCCGCCGTTCTGTGGGGAGGGGCGGCTGCCGGCATGAGCCTTTCCAATGCCCTTCCGGCCCTGCTTCTGCTTGTGCCCCTTTGGCGCTTCCGCACGGCCCTGCCGGCCCTGCGAAATCGGCTGGGGTGGGTCGCCCTGGCGATGCTGGTGGTGGAAATCGGGATCAACGTCATCCAGGCGCGCAGCCCGGACCCCGGCGGCGTCAACAACCTGAACGTGGAAAGGAACTGGCTGGCTTGGCCGACTTGGGCCTCCTGCCGGGAAAGCCTGTCGAGCCTGTCCCTCCACCTCTTCGGCCTGCCGCCGGTCCACCACACGATCCACAAGCTTTCCTGGCCCTCGAACCCGCCTTACCCGCTTGTCTATCCCCGGCAGTTCCCCTCTCCGATCCAATGTGCCGCCGCCGCCTGCTGGTGCCTCGGCATGGCGCTCTGGTGGAAACGCGCCTCCTCGCGGGGCCGCGCCTTCACCACGGCCTGCCTCGCCGCACTGCTGGGCCTCGTCGCCTTCTCCGCCGCCTACGACACGTTTGAGGCGTACATGGTTTCCGCCCACGCCTGGCCGTTCCTGCTGCTGCCCACCCTCTGCCTTCTGCACGAAGCGCCCTCCCGACGTTCCGCTCCGGCGCTTCTCATCACCGCCTGTGTCTTCCTAAGCGCTCTCCAGAGCTGTCTCTCCCTGCCCCACGCCTTGTTCCTGCTCGGCCGCTTCTGAAACGAGCGTATCCGTCAGCACCAGCCCCAGCACCGCCGTCCGCATCCCCGCCCGCTCCATGTTGTGTCGGCTGCCGGAATAGGGCGCGGCGTTGCCGACCGCGAGGTCGCAGCCTTCCTCCTGGGCGTCCGCCAGACGCCGCTCGATCAGAGCCTTCTGGCAGCCCCGGCGGCGGAACTGCGGCAGCGTGGCCCCCGCCGTCAGGTGCCCGATGCCGTCGCGCATGTCCAGTGCGGCGGCTGCCGCCGGGACGCCGTCTACCGAAGCGATGTAAAGGCGGGAGCCGGGCTGGCTGCTTTCAAGGCGCTCCGTCCGCAGAAAGCCCTCGCGCTCCTCCCTCGGGACTTCAAACACGTCCAGGAAGAGGTGAAGGCACTCGTCCCGTTCCTCGGCGGCCATTCGGCGCACCGTGACGCCCGGCGGCGGGGGCGGCGCGGCGGTCGGGGTGCCGTACTGCGTGCTGACCAGACCGGTGACGAGCACCTGCCGTTCCGCCAGGCGGCGGGCCGTGTCCGCCTCGATGCTCTGGGCGTTGAGCTGCAAACCGCAGCGCAGGCCGTCTTCGCGGTAGAAGCGGAGGATCGCATCAAGAGGGCCGAGGTCGTCCGGCTCGAGGCCGAGCACCTGGTTCGCGTGGATCGGCCCCCCGCCGAGGTACTTGATGGCGACGGCCTGGCCGAACGACCGGACGCTCGCCCCCAGCGGGTTGCCGTCCAACCCCTCGCAGAGCCGAGCGCGCAACACGGCGCTGTCCCCGAAGAAGCGGTTCATGCGCGCGACCAGTTCCGTCGTCAGCATCAAATCCGTTAAACCCACAGCTTCCCC
>CAXTWM010000493.1:0-2927 GCA_964247915.1 uncultured Armatimonadales bacterium
GAGCGAAGGGGCCGCCGGCCAGCGTCGCCGTGTCCCCGCTTTCCACCCACGCGCGCCAGACGACGCCCAGGGCGCACAGGCCCGCCGCCCGCGCCGTCCACCGCGACAGCGCCCGCGCCCGCGATGCCAGCGGCAGCCGGGTCATCTCGGCCGCGTCCCCCGCCGACAGGGCCGCCGCCGAGTGCAGGGCGGAGGCGGCCCACCGGCAAAGGAGCAGGGGCAGCCCGTACCAAAGCGGGGACAGGGAGGCGTGGAAGAAGTCCAGCCGGGCGCTGAGGACTTGGGCGGCGTAGACCGGCCAGGCGAAGAACAGGAAGAACGAGAAGCCTGAACTCAGGTGGAGGTGGAGGGCTGTCAGCAGGTGCCCGAGCCAGCCGCCGCGCATCAGGCCCAGAGTCTGGCCCAGGATGAGGAAGGAGAACACGACAGAGAAGCCGACGCCGGCCCAGGCGTTCGGGCGGGCCGGGCTGCGGGCGCGGGACAGGCCGAACTTGCCCAGCGCCGTTTCGGGCGTCATCGCCCCGCCCGCCAGGGCCGGGATGGCGTAAAGCGGCGGCCCGTAGCTCGCCAGCGCGAACAGCAGGAACAGGAAGACGATGTCGCGGGCCGAGAGCGCCCCCATCTCGCCGAGCAGGATGTAGACCGGCAGCCCGGCCAGGGCGACCAGCCCCGCCGTCCGGGCCGGGGCGACCCCCATCGCCAGCAGCATTTCGGCGCGGGGCAGCGGCGTCAGCAGCAGGTCGGCCAGCGTGCCGCGCCGCGCCTCGTCCGCCAGCGACACGGCCAGGGCGGTCCGCGCGCCCGTGATCATCGCGACGTGGACGAAGGAAAGGACGACGAACAGGGCGGCGGGGAAGGTCATGCCGAAAAGGAAGCCGAGCGCCCCCGTCACCTGCCGGGGGTACGTCCGCTCCAGCCACAGCCCGCCGATCAGCAGGCCCGCCAGGACCAGCACGGCGACGCCCAGCCGCCCCAGCAGGCCGAGCCGCCGGGTCTCGGTCCGTCCCGATTTCTGGAGGAACGGGTTGTCCCGCAGCCAGACCGGGGGCGTGGGAAGCCCCAGACCGAGGTCGGTCCGGGTCCGGGCGAGCATATAGCGTGTGCGCCGGAGCCAGCGCGCGGGGCGTCGGAGGGTGTGCCGGAGGAAATAACTGTGTGTGGGCATGGGCGGCCTGTCCGTGTAGGCCCGGCCTTCAGGCCGGGGCACGACGGCGGGAAGTCCCTCACCCCCCGAACATCCGCCAGGGGTTGGGCGCTTCCTCGGCGGGCGGCGGCGTGAAGTTCGCCAGCGCCTCTTCAAAGTCCTCCCGCGTCAGGACGCGCTTGGCCTCGGACCCGGCTTCGGACAGGCGGATCAGGGCCTGAAGACCCGCCTCGTTGACGACGGCCTTGATGTTCGCCCCCGAGTAGCGCTCGGTCCGCCGCGCCATCTCGTCCAGGTCCACGTCGTCGGCCAGCTTCGCCCCCGCCGTGCTCAGGGCGAAGAGCTGACGCCGGGCCGGCTCGTCGGGCAGCGGGATCTCGATCTCGCGGGACAGCCGCCCGCCGCGCAGCAGGGCCGGGTCCAGCATGTCCCTTCTGTTCGTCGCGCCGACCACGAAGATGCGGCGGTTCTTGGTCAGGCCGTCCATCTCGTGCAGGAACTGATTGACGACTTTGTCGCTGTACTGGTTGACGCCCCCCGAACGCGACGGCAGCAGGGCGTCTATCTCGTCCAGAAAGACGATGGCCGGGGCCTTCGCCCGCGCCTCATCGAAGAGCTTCTTGACCGCCTTCTCGCTCTCGCCCAGCCACATCGAGTTGATCTCGGCGGGCGACGTGGCGAGGAACGCGCAGTGCGACTCGTGGGCCAGGACGCGGGCGATGGTGGTCTTGCCCGTGCCCGGCGGGCCGTAAAGCAGCAGGCCCGTCGGCGGCTCGATGCCCAGATCGCGCGACAGGCTGGGGTTTTCCAGAAGAAGCTGCATCTGCTTCAGCTCGCGCTTGGTCCGGGCGGGCAGCACGACGTCGTCCCAGGTCACGCTGTTCGGGACGGTCCCCCGGTCGCCGCGCGACTCGCGCCGGGCGGCCTGGTCCAGCGCCTGCGCCCGCTCCCGGTAGGAGGCCTCGCCGGGCGCCCGCGCGGACGCCGACTGGGCGGCCTCGGCGGCGGCCTCGGTCTGCCCCAGATAGCGGAGCGACAGCGATAGGGCGTGGTGGAAGCGCGGGTCGTCCGGGCTGAGGACGATGGCGCGCTCGAACTGCACGACGGACGACCGGAACGCCTCCCGGTACTGCACGATCCAGTCGGTCTGCCCCAGCGCCTTGGAGGCGGCCAGGACGCCCAGGCCGAGCACGGACGCGGCCAGGTCGGTCAGCCCGGTGCCCGCGCCCTTCTCGCGCAGGGCGGGCGGCAGGATAGTCTCGGCCCGCCGCTGGAAGGCCAGCCCGAGCTGGTACGGCCCTTCGGGGTCTTCGGGGAAGCGGGCGATGGCCGCCTCGAAGGCGGCGATGGCGCCGGGGAACTCGCCCCGGCGGCTGAACTCCAGCCCCGCCGTGTAGGCCGGGTCCTGGGTGATACTCGGTGTGTTGCCGCTCATGGCATCATTCTACCCGGAATCGTCCCCTCCCGGCACAGGCGCCGTGGAGGGGAAGCCGCGCGCTGAGAGGCGCCGCCCACCACATTTTTGTTAATTTAGTGCAATTGTAACCAAAATTTCATCTGATTTTCATCCAGCACGGGTATAACACCTTGTAGTGATCGCCACACGAGGCTTTTTCTATAGCTTTGTACGCCCGCCCTTCAAAGAAGGAACCGTTGGCGCATCACAAGATCGTTCGGAAATCGTAAGGAGAATTTTTTATGTCCCATCCACTTCCGAAGCCGCGCCGCGGCTTCACTCTGATTGAGCTGCTCGTGGTGATCGCGATCATCGCGATCCTCGCGG
>CAXTWM010000494.1:0-2894 GCA_964247915.1 uncultured Armatimonadales bacterium
CCGACGGCCTATGTGCTGTCGCCGGACGACCAGATAGACATCTCCGTGCGGGGCCGTCCGCCCGCGCGGGGGCGGGCGCGAGCAGGGCGAGTAGCAGGAGGCCCCCTAGCCCCCACCACTGTTGACGGGGGGGGAACCGGAGGGGGGCGGTTCGGTCAATAGGGCGGATCATTTGCGGTCCTCCTCGCCGTCGGGCGATGACGGCAGCAGGGCGCGGCGCGGGTCCCGCTCTTCGCCCAAGGCCGGGCTGGTGTACCGGTAGTTGTAGTAATAATAGCCCTCGCCGTCCCCGCCCCGCATCTTGTTATAGGCGATCCCGAGCAGGGTGGCGCGGGCCTGCTTCAGAAGCTGCAAGGTGCGCCGCGCCGACCCCTTCTTGGTCGCGCCGGTCTCGACCACCATGATCGTCCCGTCCATCTGGGAGGCGAGGATGACGGCGTCGGCGGCGGCCAGCACGGGCGGGCTGTCGAAGATGACGACGTCGGCGAGCGCCATCAGGTCCCCCACCAGGTTGCGGAACTTGCGCGAGTTGAGCAGTTCGCCGGGGTTGGGAGGCGTGGAACCCGCCGTCAGCACGGACAGGCCGGGCATGACCTCGCGGGGCGCGAGCGGGGCGTGGCCCAGCAGGACGTCGGTCAGGCCGGGCGTGGGGGCGAGTTCCAGCAGCTTGTGGACGGAGGGCCGGCGCAGGTCGGTGTCCACCAGGAGGACCTTTTTGCCGTCCATCGCCATCGCGAAGGCGAGGTTGGCCGCCGTCGTGCTCTTGCCCTCGCCGGGGCTGGCCGACGTGACCATCAGCGTCCGGGCCGGGGCGTCCACGGTGGCGAAGTGGATGTTGGTCCGCAGCACGCGGTAGCTTTCGGAGGCGGGGTCCAGCCCCTGCATCTGCGGCAGCAGATGGGCATCGGCGGCGCTCAGGGCCGGGACCGAGCCGAGCGCGGGCAGGCCGAGCACGCGGGTCGCCTCGTCCACCGAGTTGATGCGGTCGTCCAGGAACTCCTGCATCAAGGCCAGGCAGACGCCGACGAACAGGCCGATCAGGCAGGCGAAAATGATGCTCTGCATCCGGTGGGGACGCACGGGGGTCAGGGGCACGGCGGCGCTCTCGATGATGCGGGCGGTGGCGTGGTGCGCCTTCTCGCGCAGGTTGAGGTCGGCGAGCTGGTCCGTGAAGTTCTTGTCCTGCGCCTGGGCCGCGTCGTGTTCGCGCGTCAGGCGGTCCAGCGTCAGTTCCAGGCCGGGGTACTGGCGGATGTTCCCCTGAGCCTCGGCCAGCGTCCGGGCCGTGAGCGCGATCTGCGTTTGCAGGGGCGGCACCTGGGACTGGAGGTCGAGGACTTTGGCCCGCAGAGTCTCGTGGAGCGCATCCGGGCTGCTGCTCTGGCTGGTCGCCATCGCTGGCTGCTCGGCCAGGCGCTGCTTGAGGTCCGCGATCTGGGCGTCTATCGCCTTCACCTGCGGCGCGCTGGGGGTCAGGCCGCCCGGCTGGATCAGCCCCACGCGCACGTTTTCGAGCTTGCGGATGTCGTCCTGGAGGCTGGCGACGACGGTGTTGGTTGCCTGGGTCCGGGTGGTGGTGGTGGCCGGCTCCCGGTTCAGCAGGGCCTGGTTGGCCGCGATCTGGGCGCGCAGAGTCGCCAGCGAGGTCTGCTGCTGCCCGTATTCGGCCTTCAGGGCGGTGACGCGGGCGATCTGGTCGTCGCGGTTCTTCATCAGGTCGGCCACATGGTTCTTCTCTTTGAAGCTCCGCAGGGCCGTCTCGGTGTCGGTCAGCTTCTGGTGGGCCGCCTTGCCCTGCTTCTCGACGAACTGGCGCGCGACGTTCATCTCGCTGAGACTCTGGCCGAGGTCCTGGTCAATGTAGAGCTTCAGCAGGGCGTTGGGGGCCGCCGCCGCCACCTTCGGGTCGTTGGACTCGCCGACCACCTCGACGACGTTGGTGTCCTTGACGTTGGAGACGGTGAGCGAGGCCGGCCCGACCTGCTTTTCGACCTGGTCCAGCAGGGGCGCAGCCTGGAGCACCTCCACCTGGGTGTCCACGGTCTGCTGCTGACTGAGCTGGAACAGGGAGGACAGGGGGTTGCTCGAATCCACGGTGTTCAGGTTGTAGGACGGCCCCTCGACCAGCATCTTGGCGCTGGCCTGGTACACGTTCTTCGCCATCAGCGCCTGGGCCACGCCGATCACGGCGATCAGGACGAACGCCTGCAAGATGATCCAGCGCCGCCGCCGAAGGATCGCGAGATATTCCTGCACCGAAAAGCCCGCAGAAATATTTTCGTGTTCCGGTTCCATGCCTAGCTTTGCTACCCCTGAGTGTGGATGCGGCGCGCGCGGCCGCTTTTCTTTTTATATTATAATGCAAGAAACGTGCCAAAGTCGGCGGCGCGGCGAAAATTATGGCACATATTTCGGCGCAGGCGTTCACGCAGAGAAAGCCCCTGCGGCCTCGCAGGGGCTTTCTTCTCGCAAAGACCTTATCTTATCGGTCAGGCCCGCGCCGTTTTGTAGATCTTCACGACCAGCCAGATTATTGCCAGGGCAAGAAAGATCGTGATCATCAGGTGCAGGAAGTCGAACTGCCCCGGATAGTACGACCCGCCGTAGTAGACCGGCGGCCCGTAGTAGAAGGCCGGGTGGAACGGCGTGTACATGTACCACGCGGGGTGCGCCCAGCCGTAAGAGTAGTCCGACCAGCCGCCGTAGTAGCGCGCGCTGCCCATCTGCCCGCCGTAGGACATAGGCCGGCTCGTGATGGGCGTGCGCGTGGCGTAGGACGAGACGTGGCTGCCCAGGCCCGAGCCGCGCGAGCCGCCGAACGACCCCGACCGCCCGAAGCTGCCGCCGAAGGAGCGCGACCCGCCGCCGAACGACCCGCTCGACCGGCTCCCGCC
>CAXTWM010000495.1:0-2886 GCA_964247915.1 uncultured Armatimonadales bacterium
CGGCGACGTGAGCAGCGGGCTGAACAACCAGCCGACCAGCGGCGAGGTGCGCTCGCTCGCCGATCTGCATCCGCTGCTGCTGACGCCCGCCTAACTCTCCCACAAGGGGGAGGCGGTATCCTCGCCCTGAAGGACCTCGGGTTCTCGCTGGACGAGATCGCGGGCCTGCTGCGCCGGAACCTGCCCCCGGCAGAGATGACCCGACTGCTCCGAGCGAAACAGGCCGAGATGCAGAAACGATTGGCGGAAGTGGGCGCGCCTGGCGCGGGTGGGAACGCGGCTTCGACAACTCGAATTAAGGAGGGGTGGCGAGAAGCGAGCCGGGGTGAGTTCCTAACGCTTCCCGCGCTCCCGGAGGAATCCCGAGATCAGCACGAACGCCTGCGCGGCCATGATGTTCGTCACGAGGTAAAACACGAACTCTTCCAGAGGCAGCGCGCCCGCGTAAATGCCCACCACCCGCGACGGGTCCACCCGCCAGATGCCGTGCCCCAGCGCGAACGCATCACACGCCCCCAGATAGGCCGTGGAAAGCAGCACGGCGACGACCAGCAGCCGCCGCCAGCGCCAAAGCTCCCGCCACGCCGCCGCCCACTGCACGGCGATGACGGGCAGCGCCCAGGCCAGCTCATACGCCAGATACGTCCAGTGCCTCATAGCTCGCCGCCTTCCCGGCCATCCCCTCCCGAACGCGGGCGCAGCCGGCGCGCCAGGGTGACCAGCAGCAGGCACACCAGAATGCCCTGGGCGAAGTAAAAGGCATACTCCTCCCAGGGCAGAAACAACACGAAATGGCTCGGCGGCGCGAACACGGGGTCAAACGTCCACAGCTTCGTCGCCGCCGCGTGGTTGTCCCACGGCGACGTGTAGACGAATGCCAGCGCGCAGACCAGCGCGCAGGCCGCGCCATGCCGCCCGCGCAGGCGGACGCGCACCAGCGCGAGGAGGAGGACGATGGGCACGACGAGGAAGACCAACAGGAACCGGGCGTAAGTCATGCCCCATTATAGCCGAAATCCGACCCGCCTTCTCACGATGCCGGAGCCACCAGTAATTTGCGCGGAGCGGAGAGTAGTGCGCGGGGGCGGGGCGTCTGGGAGGGCAGGATTCGCAGGCGGCCCGGAACGCCCTGAGTGGGGGCGGAGGAGGTGCCGCCCGCGACCATCGCCACGACGGCACCCACCCCGATCAGGGCCACGGAGAACGGAGTCGGGACGGTCAGCGTCAGGAGGGTCCGCAGAGCGGGGACGGTGATGGCGGCGACCAGGAAGGCCGCCGAAGCGCCGACCGCGCCGAAGACGGGGGGGGTCAGGCCGCCCTCGAGCCAGCCGGCTTTGAGCGTCTGCGCGAGCTGGGTCGCCACGATGGAGGCGAACGCGACCGTGCGCGCCTGCGGCAGCCCGGATACGGCCAGAGTCAGGGCGAAGGCGGCCAGGGCGGGCACGGTCGTCGCCGCGCCGCGCCGCAGGACGTCGTTGCGGAGCGGCGCGTCCAAGGCGGACGTGCCTTCGCGGGCGAGCGAGGCCAGGTGCCGGTTTTCGGGGCGCTGCAAGGCGACCGACAGCGCGGGCAGGGCGTCGGTGATGAGGTTGACGGCCAATATCTGCCGCGTCGTCAGCGGCGAGGCCAGGCCCAGCAGGCTGGCCCCGACGACCAGGCCCAGCTCGCCCAGATTGCCGCCCAGGAGCAGGCCCAGCGCGCGGCGCATGTTGCGCCAAAAGCCGCGCCCCTCGACCAGCGCCTCGACCAGCGTCGCGAAGTCGTCATCGGCCAGCACGACGGCGGCGGCCTGACGCGCGACTTCCGTTCCCCCTTTGCCCATCGCCACGCCCACGTCCGCCAGGCGCAGCGCAGGGGCGTCGTTGACGCCGTCGCCGGTCATGGCGACCGTGTGACCGTGCTGCTGGAAGCTCTCGATGATCCGCAGCTTGTCCAGCGGCGTCGCCCGCGCGATCACGGCGGCGCGATCCAGCCGCTCGTGCAGCTCGCTGTTCTGGAGGTGCGCGATGTCCGCGCTGGTCAGCACGTCCCGCCCGCCGTCCAGCAGGCCCGCCTCCCGCGCAATGGCGCGGGCCGTGGCGGGGTGGTCGCCGGTCAGCATGAGGACGTGGATGCCCGCCTCGTGGCAGCGCCGGACGGCGGCGTGGACCGTCAGCCGGAGCGGGTCGCGGATGCCGACGAAGCCCAGCGCCACTAGCCCCTGGGGGTCGGCGACACTCCCGTCCGGGCCGCCCAAGGCCACCATGAGGATACGCAGGCCGCGCCCGGCCAATTCCTGCGCCTGGGCCAGCAGCGACTCGCGCCCCACCTCGTCCAGCGGCGCGTCTTCCCCGCCGCGCCGGGCATGGGTGCAGCGCAGGGTGACGGCTTCGGGAGCGCCCTTGACGGCCAGACCTTCGGCGGTCAGAGTCGCATGAAAGGCGCGGGCGGGATCGAAGGGCGCTTCCGCCGTCCGCTCCCCCCTGATCTCCTCCAGCCCCGCATCCAGCGCGCCGCGCACGACGGCGACATCGGTGGGGTGCGAGTGGAAGTCGGGGGCGTCCGGCGAAGGGCTGGCCCAGGCCGCCGCCCGCAGGACGGGGAGCAGATCGGCGGGGATGCTGCCCGGCAGCCCCGCCTCGGCGTCGAGGGAAGCGACCAGGCCCAAGGCCAGCTTGCCCTCGGTCAGCGTGCCCGTTTTGTCGGTGCAGGCCACATCCACGCGGCCCAGCGCCTCCACGGCGGACAGGCGGCGGACGAGGGCGCGGCGCCCCGCCAGGCGGCGCGCGACGGCGGCCTCGCCCATGCCCGCCAGCAGGGGCAGGCCCTCCGGGACGGAGGCGAGGGCGATGGTCGCCCCGACCGCAAGCTGCGGCAGCAGCGCCTGGCCGCGCAGCAGCCCCGCCC
>CAXTWM010000496.1:0-2871 GCA_964247915.1 uncultured Armatimonadales bacterium
GGCGGGCGCATGACGGACGAGCAGGTGCGCGACGAGGCCCTGACGCTGTTCCTGGCCGGCCACGAGACCACGGCGAACGCGATGACCTGGACGTGGTTCCTGCTTTCCCGGCACCCGGAGGTGGAGGCGCGCTTCCACGCCGAGCTGGACGCCGTCCTGGCCGGGCGGACGCCGACCGCCGACGACCTGCCGCGCCTGCCGTTCACCCGCCGCGTCCTGTCCGAGTCGCTGCGCCTTTACCCGCCCGCCTGGATCGTCGGCCGCCGCCTGCTGACGGACTACGAAATGGGCGGGTACACGCTCGCCGCCCGGTCCATCGTCCTGCCGTGCCAGGCCGTGACCCACCGCGACCCGCGCTTCTGGCCGGACCCGGAGCGCTTCGACCCGGACCGCTGGACGCCCGAAGCCGAGGACACCCGCCCCAAGTTCGCCTTTTTCCCCTTCGGCGGCGGCCCGCGCGTCTGCATCGGGGAGCAGTTCGCGTGGATGGAGGGCGTCCTGCTGCTAGCGACCATCGGCCAGCGGTGGCGCTTGCGCCTCGCGCCGGATCAGGTCGTCGCCACCCAGCCCATCGTCACCCTGCGGCCCCGGTACGGGATGCGGATGCGCGTGGAAAGCCGCTGATCACAGCCCGCCGCGCGAGTCAATGACTTGCCCGGTGATCCACTGCGAGTCGTCGGTCGCCAGCCAAGCGATCACGCGCGCCGCGTCGTCGGGCTGTCCCCACCGCCCCTGCGGGGACGCCTTCAAGACCGCCTCATAAACATCGGGCGTGGGCCAGCCCGTGTCGGTCGGGCCGGGGTCTATCGTGTTGACCGTGATGCGGCGGGGCGCGAGGTGGGCGGCGAGGCTCGCCGTGAGTTGATGCAGAGCACCCTTAGAGGCGACGTAGGCCAGTTCCTGGGGCATGGGGCCGCGATGCTGGCCGGATGTGAATAGCACCACACGCCCACCGGGCCGCGTGTCGTCGTGGCTGCCGGCCCATGCCTGGACCAAGAGCAGCGTCCCGCGCACGTTCACCGCTAGGTGCCGATCAATCTGAGCCGCCGTCAGGTCTTCCAGGGCCTGCGGCCCTTCGTGATGGGTGTGGTTGACGACCAGGATGTCGAGTGGGCCGATGGCGTCTGTCGCGGCGGCGACCAGGCCGCCGGGGGCGTCGGGGAGGCCCAGATCGGCGGCGACATGCGCGATCTGCCCACCATAGGCGTGCAAATCGTCCCGCAGCGCGTCCATACCGCCCGGTTCGGATTCTTCAGTGCGAACGGTATCGCCCGGCAGCCAGGAGTGGATGCACACCCGCGCGCCCATCTGCGCCAGCCGTGCGGCGGCGGCAAACCCGATGCCGCTGCGCCGGGTCACGCCCGTCACCAGCGCCCCCCGCCCCGCGAGCGGCTGCGGCTGTGTGATCGTCAGCGGAGAAAATAAAGGCATGGAACGAACTCCTTCTTTGACACCATACCCGGCGTTCCTGTCGCAGAGTGGGTATAGGAGACTATCAAGCGAGGACGGCGGCGAACATTCCTGCCCGTGCCGTCGTCATGTACCATAAGAATACTCTGTCGGAAACGCATCATCGCCCGTGCGGCGCTGATTTGGAGACAAACACATGAAACGAACGACATCACAGACAATCCTGGCGGGCCTGCTGGCGGGGAGCCTGGTCGTGCCCGCTCTGGCGCAGTCGTCGGACAGCGGAATCGAATTCCAGTCGCCCCGGCACAAGATCGCGGCGGGCACGACCGTCAAGGTCAAACTGCTCCAGGACCTCAGCTCGTCCGACGCCCGGCCGGGCGACCCCGTCCGCGTCCAGGTCGCCGGGGACGATACCAGCGGCATCCCCGCCGGGGCCATTTTCAACGGCCACGTGGCGACGGCCAAGCCCGCGACTCCGAAGACGGCGGGTGTCCTCCGCGTCCGGTTCGGCGGGGGCAGCGGAGACGCCTACGCCTATAACACCGCGTCCTCCAGCACCGCATCGGCCCTGCTGACGGGCACCAAGCCGACATCGGACAAGTCTCAATACGGCACCATCGGTGCGGGCGTCGGCGCGGTGATCGGGCTGTCCCGCCACCGCCGGCTCGGGGACGCCATCGAGGGCGCCGTCCTGGGCGGCGCGGCGGGCTATGGTGCCAACCAGTTGCAGAAGAAGTCCGCCAGCGACGTCTCGCTGAAGCGCGGCGACGAGATCTCCATCAAGCTGGACCGCCCGCTGACGCTCCAAACGCGGATCGTCAGCCCTTACTAGCGCCCCGCCCGGAACGACACGAAACCGTCCCCACGAACTTACGGTGGGGGCGGTTTTGCCGTTTAGCGGCGGGGCGGGGATCGGCGATAAAGAAGCGACCCGGCAGGAGGAAGACATGACGGACATCTACGGCGATGCGCGGCTTTACGATGCGCTGGGCGCGGAGCAGTTCAGCGGCAGCGACCTCGCCTACTGGCAGCGGCAGTGCGCCCGGTATGGCGGTCCCATTTTGGAACTGGCCTGCGGCAGCGGGCGGCTGACGATCCCGCTGGCCGAGGCTGGCGCAGACGTCGAGGGCCTGGACCTCTCGCCGGCCATGCTCGCCCAGGCCCGCGCGAAGTCCGACCTGCGGGGCTTGAAGCTGCGCTGGCACCTGGCCGATGCGGTCGACTTCACGACCGACCGGCGATTTTCCACGGTCTTCCTGCCGAACAACTCCCTCGCGCACCTGCTGACGTGGCGGGACCTTTCGGACTGCCTGGGGTGCGTCCGGCGGTGCCTCGCGGACGGCGGGCGGTTCCTCCTGGACTACTTCAACCCGTCGCTCGCCCTGCTGCTCCGCGACCCCGCCGCCCGCTCCCCCGTCGCCGCCTTCCCCCACCCGGCCACGGGCGAGGAAGTAATCG
>CAXTWM010000497.1:0-2863 GCA_964247915.1 uncultured Armatimonadales bacterium
GTCCCGGACCCCGCCGCGATGGCCTCCATGCAGGCGAAGCTGGCCGAATTGCAGGGCAAGCTCGGCGACTTGCAGGGCAAGCTGGGCGCGGCGCAGACGGCCAAGGCGGCGGGCCAGGCGGCGGCCTTCGCCGGGAAGGTGATGGACCACCTGCACAAGCCGGACCTGGACCTGGGCAAGATCAACAAGGCCGTGGACGAGGCGATGCGCGGGCTGAACTCGCTCAAGAACGACGCCCTGCGGACGGCCAAAACGGCGGCGCGTCAGGCCGGGCAGGAGGCCAAGAAGGCCGCCCGCGAGGGCCGCAAGGCCATGAAGTTCGACTTCAACTTCGACATCGGCGGCGAGTCGCCGCACGGGAATTCGCCGGCCAACACGGCGGGCCAGCCTGAAGCCGGCGAGACCAGTCAGGCGACGTTCACCTGGACAGGCGCGGACAAGCTCGTCCTGGAAAACAGGCACGGGAACGTCACCGTCATCGGCGTCGAGACGTCCGAAGCCTCCGCGCAGGCCGTCATCACGAAGACCGCCTGGGCGGGGTCCGAGGCCGACGCGCGGGTCGTGCTCCAGCAGGTGTTCCTCACCAACCAGGTCGAGAACGGGCGCTGCAAGATCGGCGTGGCTGCGCCGCAGGACGCGCGGGACAGGCTGACCGTGGACTATGAGATCCGGGTCCCGCGCCAAACGCCGCTGGAAGTCATCACGACCTTCGGCGCGGTCGCCGTGCGCGGGGCGTCGGGTGCGCTCTCGGCGAAGTCGGCCTCGGGCGGCATCTCCGTGGAGGACCTGTGGGCGGCGGAAGGCGGCGAGACCCGCCTCCACAGCGCCTCGGGCGCGGTCAGAGTCCCCGGCTGGAACGTCCCGGCAGGCAGCCTGCTGGTGGAAACGACCAGCGCGGACATCCGGGCCGAGCGGCTGACCGGCGGGACCATCAGCCTGTCCAGCCGCAGCGGCGACGTCCTGGTCCAGAAGGCGCAGGCGACGGGGACGGCCTCGTTCGAGTCCGCCAGCGGCGACGTGCGCGTCTCCGACGGCGGGGCCGGGACGCGCGCCCTGGTGCGGACGCAGAGCGGTTCCGCCGAGGTCTCGAACCTGCGGGCTGAGCAGGTGCATGTCGAGACGGTCAGCGGCGACGCGGCCCTGCGCGATGTCGCAGGGGCGCTGACGGTGAAGACGGTCAGCGGCGACGTCGAGGCGTCCGGGGCGGACAGCCCCGCCGTGTCCCTGCTGACGGTGAGCGGGGACGCGCGCTGGCGGTTCTCCGGCCCGTTCTCTGGGTCGTTCGCCGGCACGACCGTCAGCGGCGACCTGCGGCTGTCCCTGCCCGCCGGCTCGGACACCCGAGTCGAGATGAACACGACCAGCGGCGGCCTGGACCTCGGGCTGGCGCTGACCGGGACGACCCTGACGGAGAAGCACGCGGCGGGGACGCTGGGCGCGGGGACGGGGAGCGTCCGCCTCCAGTCCGTGTCGGGCGACCTGACGGTGGCGGAAGCCATTTAGCCGCGAAGAGGACCGAGAAAGGATGACAAAAAGTGGGGCGGGTTGACCGTAGGGGTGGTTGGCCGTGGGGCTGAAGCCCCCGGCTGTGGGGCGAAGCGCCCAATCCCCACCTCCGTGGGGAGAAGATTAGCCCGTGCAAACGGCTCCTTGCCCGCGCAGGCGGTCAATCGGCGTCCGCGCCCCACAGCCGAGGGCTTCAGCCCCACGGCCAACCGCCCCACTCGATCTGCGTGACAAAGAAAGGGAGGCGAACCTTGTGTTCGCCTCCCTTCTGCTTGCCTCTGCCTCTCGTCGTTCCGTGCGCCTACGCGCTCTTGACGGTCCGCTTGCGGGCGCGCAGGAGCAGGCCGAAGACGCCGAGGCTGCCCAGGCCCATCGAGGCGACCGAACCCGGCTCCGGCACGGCGGCGGGCACATGGCTGCCGCCGCAGGGGGCGCCGGCGCAGTCGGTGACGCTGCCATACGCGCCGTTCTTGTCGGCGACATAGATGCTGTTCTGCATCGGCGCGGCTGTCGTCTGGACGTACAGGTAGCCGAAGGAGCCGTACTGGTCGTGGCCGTTGAAGCCGAGCTGCGAGACGGCGTCCTGGCCCGCCTTCAGGGGCGTGCCCAGCGTCTGCCAGACGACCTGGCCGTTCTGGGTGTAGGCCTCCATCGTCGGCGCGTGGGTGGTGTAATCAATGCTGCCGGTGTTCTCGACGGGATTGCTGAGGGTGCTCCCCGCGCCGGTGCCGACGTTGCCGTCGTGGTAGACGATGCCGCCGGAGTTGGGGGCGTCGCCGAAGAAGAGCTTCATGCCGCCCGTCCCGGCGTAGTTGAAGTCGGCGGCCAGCGTGGTCAGGCCCGCTGCGTCGTTGACGTTCCGCAGGTCGTACTGCGTGGTGTAGACGCTGCCGGTCTGGTAGACGTTGGTGTAGAGGGTGAACAGGCTGCCGTTGCTGAGCGTGCCGTTCTGGGTGCAGCTCGACACGGTCGTCGTGCCGACGGGGACGGACCAGGCGAGGGTCGCGCCGGCGGCGGCAAGGGTCAGGGCGGCGGCGGCGGAGGCGCCGGTCAGGGCTTTGACGAGGTTCATGGGTGCGGGTACTGCCTTTCAGTAAAAGAAAACTGCGTCGCGGGACACTTTTCCTTTATGCAGAAGCCGTGCCAACTCGCCGGAAAAAGGCCAAAACAGGTATTGCTACGGTACGGGGATCGACGAAGCCTTGACGACGGCGGGCTTTTGTTGTAACATAAAGGGGCACAGCTTCCGTAGGAAATGCGGCGCGTCCCTTACCCATCACCCGACGCGCCGCGAAAGGGGACCTTTTATTTTGACACGCCGCTCTTCGTGCTGGCCCACCGCCATCGCACTGTTGAT
>CAXTWM010000498.1:0-2847 GCA_964247915.1 uncultured Armatimonadales bacterium
AGATGGACTCGACGCGGACGCGGGTGAGCTGCTGGCGGTGGCCCCAGTGCTTGTGGATATTCTTCTTGGGCTTGAACGTGAAGGCGTTGATCTTCTTGCCCTTCGTCTGCTCCATGATGGTGACGGTGACGCTGGCGCCTTCCACGGTCGGTTTGCCCCACTGCGGGTTGTCCACGCCGCCCAGATAAAGCACCTCGCCGAGCGTCACGGTGGTTCCAGCCTCGCCCTCGAACTTGTCCACGGTGAGGATGTTCTTTTCTTCGACCCGGTATTGCTTGCCGCCGGACCTGACAATAGCGTACATGAAACTGCGTATCCTTTCGCGCGCTGCGAACTCTTTGCGAACTCTAAAGCATTTGCCCGAAGACAACGGGAGTTAGTATGACACAGCGGCGGGCCGTTTGTCAATACCGATCTTGACAGAGCGGGTGATAAAGCCAAAGCCTATAAAGCTTTCACCATGTCCACGATCAGTTCGTCCCCCTGATGGTGATCGCCGCCAGAGTCCGTAAAATGCCAGTGCTTCAGGTACGGTTCAGGCTGGATCTGCTGATAGCCCAGCCGGAGGTAGAGCGCGTGGGCTTCCGCGTTCGCGGGGAAGTCCACCGCGATATACAGGCTGTCACTGCCCCGCCCCTGAACTATCGTCTCCATCTCCCGGATGAAGAATGAGCCGTAGCCTCTGCGGCGATGTGCCGGCGCCACCAGCAGATCAACGACCTGGGGCAGATGCGCGGTGTCGTCTGCATCCGACCATTGGCGGGGGCGCACAAAGACGAGGCAGGCGAACCCGATGACGACCGCCTCTTTCATAAGCACGAGGTATCGGAAGTCGGGCGACTCGGCGGCGTCCGCCATGCGGTCGCGATGGAGCGCTTTTGGCGCTTTGAGGGCCGCCAGCGCCGGCAAGTCCCCGTCCCGTGCGGCACGGACCGCAAGAGTATCGTCCGGGTGATGCATTCTCTCGTCGGCTTACGCCGCCGTCCGCTCGCGCCCCCCGCGCCCGTTCTCCGATCCTTGGCCCTGCCGCTCGCGCTCATTATTGACGGGCTTGCCGCTGCCCGTCGTGACGACCTCGGCGATGGCGACGGAGCGGCGGACGTCGGTGAGGCGGGCCTTGACGGTCTGGCCCTGGAAGCGGGCGCCGTTGGACAGCTCCACCTGGAACGCCCGCTGGGGCAGCAGGTGGCCGGTCGCCCACGGGGCGCGGTCGCCCTGGGGGTCGTCGCGGCCCACCTGCACCTCGACGACCTGGCCGCGCCGGGGCGGGGTCAGGGGCTGCTCGAACTTCTGGAGGCCGCCCCCGTCAATGTCGAACTTCTCGATGTGGTGCCAGGAGGGGACCGAGCGGACGTAGATCGCGCGGCGCAGGTCGCGCTCCAATTCTTCGATGTCCTCGCCCTGCGCGCCGATGAGGTGGGCGCAGACGTCCGGGTGGGCGCTAACGACGAACGCCTCGTGCTGGGTGGTCGCCGCCAGCTTTCGCAGCTCGCGCTCGATGGACAGGGAGACGGTTTCCGCCGAGTCGATGCGCCCCAGGCCGTGGCAGTAGGGGCAGATCTCGGTCATGGCCGTGTCCACGGTCTCGCCCGTCCGCTTGCGGGTCATCTCGATCAGGCCCAGGGCCGAGATGCTGGAAATCTTGGTGCGCGAGCGGTCGTCCTTGAGCGCCTTGACGAAGGCGTCCATGACGGCCTTTTTGTCGCGCGCGCTGTCCATGTCAATGAAGTCCAGGACGATCATGCCGCCCAGGTCGCGCAGGCGGAGCTGCCGGGCGATCTCCTCAGTCGCCTCTAAATTCGTCTTCAAGATCGTGTCGGACAGGCCGACGCTGCCGGTGAACTTGCCGGAGTTCACGTCAATGGAGACCAGCGCCTCGGTCTGGTCAATGACGAGCGAGCCGCCCGACGGCAGTGGGACCTTGCGCTGGAGCAGCCGCTCGACATCAGCCTCGATCTTGAAGTGCTCGAAGATCGGCTTGTCGCCGTCGTACAGCTCGATTCGGTCCTGCAAGTCCGGGGAAAGACGCGCGATGATCTCATGGGCCTGCGCGTAGTCCGTCGGCGAGTCAATGACCAGGCGGCTGACGTCCGACCCGAAGGCGTCCCGGAGTATCTTCAACACCAGGCCCATGTCCTGGTGGATCAGGGCGGGCGCGGGCGTCGTCTTGGCCTTCTGCTGGATGCCGCGCCAGGTTTCCAAAAGCATCAGGTAGTCCAGGCGCAGCTCGGCGGCGCTCCGGCCCTCGGACTCGGTGCGGACGATGACGCCCGTGCCCTGCTCCCGGAACTTCTGGACGATCTTTTTGAGCCGGTCCCGTTCTTTGCCCTCTTCGATCTTGCGCGAGACGCCCAGGTTGTTGGCGTCCGGCATCAGGACCAGGAAGCGGCCCGGCAGCGAAACGCGGGAGGAGACGCGCGAGCCTTTGGTGCTGCGCGGGCCTTTGACGACCTGGACCAGAAGCTGGTCGCCCCGGCGCACCAGGTCGGTGATGTGAAGGTCGCGCCGGTTGCGGCGCGGCCCGCCGTCCTCGTCGTCTTCGGGCAGGATGTCGGCCACATACAGGAAGGCGTTGCGCTCCAGGCCGATCTCGACAAACGCCGCGTCCATGCCGGGCAGGACGTTGTCCACTTTCGCTTTATACAGGTTGCCGACGACGCGCTGCTCGCGCTCGACGTGCAGTTCGGTCAACTGCTTGTCCAGCAGGACCGCGATGCGCGTCTCCCGGTGGTCCACGTTGACGATGATTTCTTTTGCCATTTGGTTCAGGTGCTTTCTGTAGAGAAGGGCGAACACGAGGGTCGCCCCCCCCCCCCCCGCACCCCCCAGGGGCGGACCGAGGGTTAG
>CAXTWM010000499.1:0-2820 GCA_964247915.1 uncultured Armatimonadales bacterium
GGTGGGTTCCCGCGTGTCTTTCGCAGGGCGACGCGGCTGTGGCCGTTGGCGTACCAACCTTCCTGCTCGAAGATGATCTGATAGCCCTGTTTCTGATAAAATCCCGGTGCCTCATAGCCAGCCGTGACGGTCCAGAAGTTCGTGACGCCCAGTGCCGCCACCCGGTCTTCCAATCGCCGAAGCAGCGCGGCCCCAAGTCCACGCCCCCGGTAAGGCTTCTCGACGAACAGGTCCGTGAGATAGAACCAGCCGTTGTAGGCTTCGCCATTCTTGTACGTCAGGCCGCTGGCGCAGCCGATGAATGTTGCCCCGGCCAGCGCGACGAAGCCGTACCGGTCGGAGGTCTGAACCGGGTTGCCGTGTTCCAACGTGTGCTCATCGAACCCGGCGTTCATCCGGGCGAACTCGGCTTCCGTCATTTTGCGCTCGATTATACTCACCGTCGCCAAGTCAGTGATCCTCCGGGTCGAACTTGGGGGTCCGGCTGCTGGTCTTCTTGTAGACGCCGCTCGCATCAACGCTCATGCCGAAATCGAGGTCCGAAGAGACACCCTGTTGCGTGATGACGACGCGGTGCGGCATGAACCGCAGGATCAAGCGGCCTTTTCCTTCCGGCGCAGTGTAAATGCCGACGCCCCGATGCAGGGTGATTGTATCCTCGGCCTCACCGATGTTCGGGCCGCCGGGGGCGTGGATGACGCCGAAGGCGGTCAGATGGAAGTGAACCCGCCCGCCCGGCAGTGCCTGTACGTCTATGTCGCCGTATTCGCCTCGGTCAAAACTGCCGGTCAGTGTCGCATCGGCGGGGACCAAAGAAGGGTTGGGCGAAGGGGGAGCGGCGGCGAGCGCAGAGATTGTGATCTGGAGCGTGTAAAGGAAAGCCATCGGGTGCGGGGCCGTCACGCGGAAAATGTAGTCGCCGGACGTCGGCAGCCAGCCCGTCCACGCGCGGACTCTGTCGGAGTTGCTCAGATACACGTTCGGGCCGAGTACCGTCAGCTCCGCCTGCGGGCGAGACGACTCGATCCGAACCGTCATCCGCTGGCCCTTGCGTGCGGCCACCACATAGTCCGAGGCGACGTCCCGCGCCGTCATCCGGCCCGTCAGCGTCGCCTCGCTCCGGCCATGCGTGAAGTGAACACGAGTCAGGCCGCCGGGACTGGGGGCCGCAGGGGAGACACGGGTGAGGAGCGTCAGGAAGATCAGAAGAAAAATCAGAAATACGGGTCGCATTCAGCCCTCCGGGTAGGACCCCAGCACGTTGACGTAGATGGACTGCTTCCGCAGGTCGTCTAAAGCCCGTTTGACTGGCTCATCGAACTCGTGCCCCTGGAAGTCGGCGAACTGGACGTACTCCCAGGCGGCGTTCTTGGCGGGGCGCGAGGCAATCATGGTCAGGTTGACGTTGTGGGCCTCAAACGCGCGCAGGGCGCGGCCCAGCGACCCCGGCTCATTCTTGACCGCGAACAGGGCGCTGGTCTTGTCCCGGCCCGTCGGCGGCGGCTCGTTGCGGCCGATGACTAGGAAGCGCGTCCGGTTGTGCGGGCTGTCCTGGATGCTCTCGTGCAGCATGGGGATGGCATAAACCTCGGCGGCGCGTTTGGGGGCAATGGCCGCGCCCTGCGGGTCGCTGGCCGCGCGCTCGGCGGCTTTGGAGGTCGGCTGGGTCTCGACGATCTCGACGTTCGGCAGGTGCGTGTCCAGCCAGCGGCGGCACTGCCCGATGACGATGGGCGCGGAGTACAAACGCTGGACCTGATCCAAAGACTTGGCATGGGTCAGCAGGTTCTGGACGATGCCGACGAAGATCTCGGCGCAGACCTTCAAGGTCGTTTCGTGGAACATGTCCAGCGTGTAGGTCACGACGCCGTCGGTGGAGTTCTCGACCGGCACGACGCCGTAGTCGGCCCGGTCCCGCTCCACCTCACCGAAGACCTCGGGGATGGAGCGGCAGTCGTGGTACAGCGCGGACGAGCCGAACCGCTGCAAGGCCGCCATCTCGGTGAACGTGCCGGGCGGCCCCCAGTAAGCCACCGTCATCGGCTTTTGCAGCGCGATGGAGGCCGAAATGATCTCGCGGAAGATCGCAAACAGCGCCTCTTTGGGCAGCGCCCCCCCGCCGTGGAGCTGCGCCAGGCGCACGAACTGGTCCCGCTCGCGCTCCGGGGCGAAGTAGCGCGCGCTCTTGTCGGCGACTTTCTGCTCCCCGACTTGCAGCGACACTTCGGCCCGTTCGTTGAGCAGGGCGACGAGCTGGGCGTCAATGGCGTCTATCTTCTGTCTCAGGTCTTGGAGGCTCATGGCACCCTTGTTCGGCGCGCAACGGGGGGATTCCTGCCGCATAAGCCACTCCCCGAAGAACCCACCCCGGCTCGTTCCTCGCCACCCCTCCCGAAACGGGAGGGGGCAGAGTTTCGGACGGAGCGGGGGGCTGAACTCCTCGTCTTCCCGTTTCGGGAGGACCCCTGTGACCGAGGCACGAGAAAACAAGGAGGTGGGTTCCTCGCCGGGTTCCCTTGACTTCGCCCCCTCCCAAAGTGCTACAATGGCACAGGAGTTTTGTGTGACCCAAGAAAGCGAAAGCACGGAGACGGCGGAGGCGTTGCGGCGGCTGGCGCAGCTCGTGGCGGAGAATGGGCTGTCGGAGCTGACGGTCGTGGATGGGGGCGTGACCCTGACCGTCAAAGCGGCGTTCGAGGCCGCGCCGACCGTCCTGCCCTCCGTGATGTCGGTGCCGGCGCACCCCCATGTCCTGCCGCCGGCCCTGACGCCGGCCTACTCGGAAACCGCCGTCATCGCCCCCGCCCCTTCCGATAACCC
>CAXTWM010000500.1:0-2812 GCA_964247915.1 uncultured Armatimonadales bacterium
GGCGGGGACGGAGCGAGCGGCCCGGTCGGCGATGTAACGGGCGAGCGCGTCGAGTCGGGGGGCGAGGCCCTGCAAGCGGTCGGCCCCCACTTCGAGGGCCGGCCCGTGGACCGGCTCCAGCCGCTCCTCGCGCTCGCCGACGCCCTGCTCCGCGACGCGCCCGCCGCGCGGGCGGGGCTGGAGATGGCCCTGTACGACGCCTGGGCGCGGCACTGGCGCCTCCCCCTGTGGCAGCACTTCGGCGGCGCGCTCCCCCGCGTGACGACGGACCTGACCATCCCGCTCGTGCCGACGGGCGAGGCGGCGGCCCTCGCCACGGCGGCCTGGGCGGACGGCTTCCGGTCGCTCAAGATCAAGGTCGGCGACCCGGAGGGGCACGACGCCGACCTGGCCCGCATCGCCGGGATCGTCCGCGCCGTCCCCGACGTCCGGCTGCGCGTGGACGCCAACCAGGGGTTCTCGCCGGACGACGCCGTGACGTTCGCCCGCGCCCTGGCCGCGACGGGGGCGACGGTGGACCTGCTCGAACAGCCGGTCGCGGCTCAGGACATCGCCGGTTTGAAGTACGTCCGCGAGCGCGCGGGGATGCCGGTCTTCGCCGACGAGGCCGCGCGCACCGTCCCCGAGGTGCTGCGCCTGCTGCGCGAGGACGCCGTAGACGGGGTCAACGTCAAGCTGATGAAGTCGGGGATCGTCGGCGCATTGCAGATCATCGCCTTGTGCCGCGCGGCGGGCAAAAAGCTGATGCTGGGCTGCATGTTGGAGACGGGGATGGGGATCGCCGCCGCCGCCCAGATCGCGGCGGGGACGGGCGCGTTCGACTACCTCGACCTGGACTCGCACCGCCTGCTGCGCCCCGTACCGGGCCTGTCCGGTGGGTTCGCGGTGGAGGGCGAGGAGCTTGTCGTCGGCGGAGGCAGGGACGCGGGCTGGGGCGTGACGCTGCCGGAGGAAACGCCGTGGGCTTCGACGATGGACTAAAAGCCGAAACGGGCGGCGTTTGGCCGCCAGCTGTGGAACACTCGGCTAACTTCGTGCCTACTACCGCCCCTACCGCGGAGCAGCGGGAACTGCGGGTAGGCCATGTCGCGCTGGTTTCGGCACTCACCGGCATTGGCCTCCCCGGCTTAACGATGGGTGTCTTGATGCTCTTGCTACACCTGGTCAACAGTGCCACCTTGCGGATCGGCAACCTCCTGTCAGGCGGTTGGCTGGTCATTTGCCTGCTCGGAGTGGCCTGCGAAGCCACAGCCGTTGTGACAGGAACCCTCGCACACAGGACGCGAGCCGGGCAGTGGGGCATGGCTATTCCCCTACTTGCGCTGGCCGTCACTGTGGCGCTGGTCTTGTTACAGCACTACATGAACGGAACGTGGCCCTGGGAAGGGTTTCAGGACGACTGCGGCTGCGATGGGAGCGGGTAAAGCGTCAAATGAAGGTTCCAAAGAGTGGGAACATTCTGCGCCGTTTTGGCGACTAAACAGTGTCCGAGGAGGAAAAAGGATTATGGAAAAAAAGATTATGCGCGGGTGGCTGGTGGCTCTGGCCGCGCTCACCCTGGGCAGCGCGCTGGCCGCGCCCCAGGCGGCGTTCGCGGGCGACAAGAAGGGGAAGGACGGCAAGATCCCCATCGTGATCGGGCCGATCACGAAGACTCCCGATCCGCCGCCTCCGCCGAAGAAGTAAATCAAACGGTGAGGGCGTCGCTCAGGCGGTGCCCCCGAATCGCTGGCGCAGCGTGAGCCAGGCGAATTCCGGCAGGGTCATCACCTTGGCGAATTTTCGGGGGTTCTTGTACAGCCGGTACAGCCACTCGAACCCGTGCTGCTGCATGAAGGGCGGCGCGCGCCGCACCCGCCCGGAAAAGACGTCGAACGAGCCGCCGACCCCGACGAGCACGGCGGCGCCCAATTCGCCCTTGTGCCGGGCGATCCATTTTTCCTGCTTGGGGATGCCCAGAGCCACCAGGACGATGTCGGGCTTGGCGGCCTGGATCTGCGCCACGACCTCCGCCTCCTGCGCGGCGGTGAAGAAGCCGTCGCGGGTGCCGACGATCTGGGTCCCCGGATATTCGGCGCGCATCTTCGCGGCGGCCTCCTCGGCGACGCTGGGGCCGGCCCCGAAGAAGAAGATGCGGTAGCCCTTCGTGGGCGACAGGCGGCACAACTCCCCCACCAGATCCACGCCCGAAACCTTGTGCGGGACCGGCGTCCGCATCTGGCGCGAGGCCCATAGGATGCCGAAGCCGTCCGGGGTCACCAGGTCCGCGCCCGCGACGATCTCGCGCAGCGCGGGGTCGTGCCGGGCCGTGATCACCATCGAGGCGTCGGCGGTGACGATGTGATGCGGGGTGCGCGCGGCGATGAAGCGGTCAATCTCCGCCAGGGTCTCCGCCGGGGAAACGCAGTCCACGCGCACGCCGAGAATCGTGACCGACCCGAACGGCCCGGAAATTGGGGGACTGACCGGGGGCGCGCTGTTGTTCTGTGCTGCGTTTTTCATGGCCGCCGTTGAGGACGATAAGGGACTTGCAGAGGCGCGGGGCCGCTTGCGGTTGACACGGTTCCGTCCTTACAATCTACCCGCCAACGGGCCGGGCTGTCAAGACGTCGGCGCGTGTTATCAGTGGTATAATCAGGATATGTCCCGTCCCGTCCCGCTTCGCCCGCTGGCCCTCAGTCTGCTGCTGCTCGCTCCCGCCCCATTTTTTGCCCTGCTCTGCCGGGGCCACTCGCCCTCACGGTTCGCGACGGCCAACCTGCCGCTCTGGGAGCGCCGCCCGCCGCCGTCCGAACCGCCCTCCCCCTTCTTC
>CAXTWM010000501.1:0-2796 GCA_964247915.1 uncultured Armatimonadales bacterium
GCCAGGGGTAGCGCTATGAGGGCGGCCAGGGGTAGCGCTATGAGGGCGGCCAGGGGTAGCGCTATGAGGGCGGCGAGACTGGAAGCAGCCCACCGGAGGGGATGGCGTTGCGGCATGAGGATCGTTCCCTTCGATGATGGGTTTTCGCTTTTCTTGTCACACAGAAGGCTACGGCGTTTAAGTGGGCACGGGGACGGCAAAAAGGGGGCATATGAAGATCGTTTCACTGCTGCCCAGCGCGACGGAGATCGTTTACGCGCTCGGCTTGGGCGACTCGCTGGCCGCCGTCACGCACGAGTGCGACTACCCGCCGGAGGCAAAGCGGAAGCCGGTCATCACGCGGAGCATCCTGCCGTCCGGCCTGGGCAGCGGCGAGATTGACGAGGCCGTGCGCGGGCAATTGGATCAGTCGCACTCGCTGTACGCGATTGACCGCGCCCTGCTGGCGGAGATACAGCCCGACCTCATCCTCACCCAGCAGCTTTGCGACGTCTGCGCGGTTTCCTACAACGACGTGCTGGGGGCGGTTCGCTCCCTGCCCCCGCCCGGCCCGCGCGTGCTCAACCTAGAGCCGAACTCTGTCAGCGACGTGCTGGACACGATCCGCCTGGTCGGGCTGGCGGCGAGCCGGGAGGCGGAGGCGGATGAAGTCCTGGCGGGCCTGCGCGGGCGCATCGAGGCGGTCCGTGAGCGGGCGGGGCAGGCCCAAACGCGGCCCCGGACCGTGCTGCTGGAATGGATCGAGCCGCTGTTCGGCGGCGGGCACTGGGACCCGGAGCTGGTCGAACTCGCCGGCGGCGTGGACGCCGTCGGGCGGCTGCACCAGCCGTCCACGCAGGTCCCGTGGGAGGCCATCCGGGACTTCGCGCCCCAAGTGCTTGTTATCGCCCAGTGCGGCTTCGGCGTGGCGCGCTCGGCCCAGGACATGCCGACCTTGGAAGCGCTCCCCGGCTACGCCGACCTGCCCGCCGTCCGCGAGGGGCGGGTCTACGTCGTCAACGGCTCGGACTATTTCAGCCGGCCCGGACCACGGCTGGTGGACAGCCTGGAGCTGCTGGCCTCGCTCCTGCACCCCCAATTGTTCGGCCCGTCACAGACTTCTCCCGCACAGGTGGTACAATGGGGGGCATCCCCCTCTAAATCTCTGAGTAAAACCCGATAACATCACCAAGCAAGGAAAAAGAACCTGCCCTTTGCTGGAAGAAGGATCGCCGCGTGAACGAATGTGCCGTCTTGGACCCGCCAACAGATTATCCCTTGAAACCGTCCCTGGTGGACCTCCATGTCCTCCCCCATACCGTCCACGAGTTCGGCGTCGAGGCGCGCAAAGCCGGCAAATCCTGGGAGGCGGCCTTCAACGGCCCGATCCAGTCCTGGGCCGATGATGCAACAGGCCAGACGACCTACGGGGTGACGGTCCGGCTGTCCCGAATCAAGGACCCCTTCACGCGCGAGCTGTACTCGACCAACATCCTGTTCTACCTGCCTGAAGACGCGATGCACGGGATGCACAACGTCTACGACATGGCCCGGCGCTTCCCCTTCACGCGCATCCGGGGGCCGCGCACCCCCGTCCCGCACTGCCCGCCGCGCGCGGGCGGTCTGTGGTACGACGCCAACCCGGAAGGCGTCATCATGGAGGACGTGCGCCAGTCGCCCGCGACGCTCCCGGACGGGCGGCCCGGCTTCTTCGTCACGGGCCAGGGCTACCGGGGCAAGGTGGTACTGGCCGACGGGTGCTTCATCCACGACGTCGGCGTCTACGGCGGCTACCTGGACCCGGAGGAGCGTCCCGCCCAACTGGAGCTTCAGCACCTGTTCGGCGGCATCGAGTTCGTGCCGGGCAAGACGGGGACGGAAGAAGACCTGTTCCTGACGCAGTTGGGCGAGGACGTGTGGGTGAAGGGGATCGTCGGCAACGCCGTGGACGAGCTGCACGTCGAGTCCTACAAGAACTCCGTGCGCCTGCCCAGCGCGCGGGCGGACCAGGTCTTGATCGGGGCGCGCTCGATGAGCGAGACGAAGCTGCTGCCATATTTCGGGAGCGATGACCCCAGCGGGATGGGCGGCTACGGCCTGTCGGGGTTCGTGGACTGCCTGCCCAACGCCATCGGGGCGGACGTGTGGGAGCGGGTGCATCGGGTCGGCCTGGGCAGCAACTTCCTCCCCAGTCCCGAACTCGGCGGCCACATCGGGCTGATCCACGTCGTCCTGGAGCGCAACAACCCGGACCACCCCGAGACGCACGACCCGGCCTACCCGGAGATCGAGGAGCAGTACGAGGGCTGGATGGTCTGGCTGGATTTCGACGAGCGCGGCGTCCCCCGCGTCAAGTCCTGCCTGCGCGCGATCACGCCGGACGACGTCCCCCGCTGCTACCAGGGCGCGGGCGAGCTGTTCGACACCAAGCGCGTCGCCTTCCCGATCTCCCTGTACCGCGCCGGCGACCGCCTCCGCGTCGGCTACGGCTGGGGCGACCGCGCGCTGTTCCAGGCCGAGTTCGACTACGGCACGGTCATCGGCCGGCTCCGCGCCTGAGCCGGGCGGCGTCTGCTTCTGTCCCTAACTTCCGTCTGCAACTTTTCGGGCCGCTCCGTGTCATAATCATCGGATGGACACTGAAGGAGGCAGTCCCGGAAATGCTGACCCATAATGCCCTGGCCGACCTGTCCGGCCCCCATTTTCTGCTGCTGTACGCCGCCGTCATCGCGCTCACGCTGGCGCTCTGCGCCTGGTCCCGCAGCCGTCTGGACACCACTGAGGACGGGCGGCTGCCCCTCGTGCCGACCCACCCCG
>CAXTWM010000502.1:0-2785 GCA_964247915.1 uncultured Armatimonadales bacterium
GGGGAGGGGGAGGGACGGGTTTTCAGGCGGCGTTGACATGCGTACTTCCTACGGGAGTGTACCCGACGCGGGTTACTTCCCCACGTCATCCGTGCGCCGAATCTCCTCGCGCACTGTCTCCGCGTCCTTCAGGTTTTCCGTGTGCTTGAGGGCCTCCCGGAGCATCATGCGCTTCCGGCCCGGATCATCGCCGGCTTGCTGTGCGAGTTGATGCCAGATCTCCCAGGCCGAGTCCTGCACGGAGGGCCGCCACCCGTGGCGCGTGAGGAACGCCAGAGTGGAAGCCAATTGGCGTACTTCCTCGGCTCCCAGGTCGTCCCGACTGGCCGCCGCTTTGACTTCTTTCCCGAGCCGCACCAGTATCTCCCGCATCCCCTCTGGTGCGCTCACAAGCATTTTCGGCTCGTCCAGGGTTGCCGAGGCCAGCCCATCCAGAAAGCGCAGGAAGTTGTGACCTTGCTCCTCGCCTGTGCCCGGAACGTCGAGGAGTTGGAGTTTGCGGCTTTTCCAGACCTCGCGCGTGAGGCCGGAAGCGTCTGCGTCAAACTGGATGGCGTAGGCCATGCGTTTGGACGTCTTCGGGTCGCCCGCGCTGAGTATCCGCGCGATGCGGCTGTAGATCTGCCGGAAGTTCGGGTCGCTCAGGCTGTAGCCGACGAAGAGAAACGTCTGGTTGAGCAGCAAGCCTTCCAGCAGGGCGGTCATGGCCGGGTGTCTGTGGAAGAAGTCCTCATAGTCCGACCGGCTCAGAACAAGCGCGTCGCCCGGCCCGTTCGCGTCGCCGTGGAACTTGACCACGAAATGCGCGCCCGTCTCCCCGGTCCGCGCGACATCTTCCTCGTGGACTATTTTGACCGGGTCGCGGCGCAGGGCCGTTAGCGCCTGTTCCAGCAGCGTGCCATAGTTGGTGGTGATGACGTGCCGGACGCCGAGCGCCATCAGCAGGTAGTGCGCCAGCGTCGGCTTGGCCTGCGTCCCCCCGAACTCTGCCCGGATGACTTCGGCCAGGCGTTCCGGTTCGTCCCTATGGCGGTTCCGATACAGTTGGGCGACATCCAGGTAGTAGTCGGTCGTGTCTTTCTGGGACGCCGGCGGAAGGTCCAGTTCGGCGGCAAGCTTCGCGATCAACTTTTGCCAGCTCGGCATCCCCGAACCCGCCGACAGCCCCGACCCGACGAACAGTACGCACTCGCTGTCGCGGATGGCTTGGGCAAGTCCGGCGGGCACGGCCGGCCCGCCGGTGGGTTCCAGGCCTCCCGCCGCCGCGTGCCTTGCGCTGTCGTAGAGGTGGTAGATGTCCGGCGTGTAGGCGACAAAGGCGACATCGAGGTCATCCCGCGCTGTCAACGCCTCCCGCGCCGCCTCTATCTGCGCCCGCGCCGCCTCTGCTCGTCTGCGCCAAGCCGCCTGCGATGTCAGGGCCGCTCCCATGCTAAGGCCGGGAATCGCGACCAGCCAACGTCTGCCGTTCGGGGGAGGCCCCAGGTGATGCGCCGCCATGTCAATCGCCGCCGTCACGATTTTACGGTTCAGCGCCTCCCAGGACAACCCCCCGCCGATCACGCCGACGACCACTATGCCCCTCAGCGACCGGCTCCCGCTCCCATCCTCCTCGTGCGGCAGGGAGAGCCAGAACGTTTTGCCCGCGAACAGCCGGCGGCCGTCCGACAGCCCCGCGTCTGTGCGGCCCTGCGCGTAGGCCGCATCAAAGCCGGGCACATGGCGGCGGAACGACTCGTAGAGATGACCTGACTTGCCGTACTGGTTGGTCGAGTAGACCAAAACATCTGCCGAAAGCTGGGCCACGTCGCCGTGGACGACAAAAAGATGACCGGTCATGCTGCCTGCCTTTCCTCTGGTACAATAAAGAAAACGGAATGGGGAGGGGAAATGGTTCGCGTTTTGTTCGTCTGCCTGGGCAACATCTGCCGCTCGCCGATGGCCGAGGCGGTCTTTATGCACAAGGTCCGCGCGGCGGGGCTGGAGGAGGAAATCGAGGCCGATTCGGCGGGGACGGGGCATTGGCACGTCGGCAACCCGCCGCATCAGGGTACGCGGGCGATGCTGGCGCGCAACCGGATTGAGTACGCGCACCGGGCGCGGCTGATCACGGAGGCCGATCTGGACACGTTCGATTACGTCCTGACGATGGACGACCAGAACCTGCGCGACGTGCGGGCCATCGGTGCGGGCAGGGCCGTCGTCCGCCCGTTTCTGGATTACGCACCGGGCGTCCGGGTCCGGGAGGTGCCTGACCCGTACCTGGTCGGCGGCTTTGAGGGCGTGTATGATCTGGTGGACGAGGCGGCGGAAGGTCTGCTGAAGGCCATCCGCACGGAACGCGGGCTGTAGGCGGCCAAAAAGAGCAACATCGGTCAAGCATTGGGCTGGAGCCGTCTGCTACAATGGCCCTGTGAACGACGACCACGCCGACAGAACCGAGGCCGCTTACCGGCGACGCCGCGCCGAGATGCTGCGCCTGTTGGAGCGGCGTCTGCGCGCGGGGGAGGATGACGCCCCCCAGGAGGACGGGGCGGCGCTCGCGGAACGGGCGTACCTGAGCCGCTTCCATTTCGGGCGCGAGTTCCGCCGCGTCGTCGGCGAGGCGCCGGGCGAGATGGAGCGGCGTTTGCGCCTGGAACGGGCGGCCCACGCCCTGCGCGCGACGGGGCGGGACGTGACCGGCATCGCCTTTGACGCCGGGTACGACAGCCTGGAAGGCTTCTCGCGCGCCTTCCGCCGCGCCTACGGCCTGGCCCCCAGCCGCTTCCGCGCCCTGCCCGCG
>CAXTWM010000503.1:0-2782 GCA_964247915.1 uncultured Armatimonadales bacterium
CCGTCGCCGGGTTCCCCGCCCAGGCCACGTCCTCCCCCTGCCCCGCCTCGATCTTGATCAGGGCGGACTTCAATGCCCCCGGCTGCTCGGCCAGATGCAGGGCATGATGGTCGGCCGCCGTGACCACTTTGGCGTTCCACCCCAGCCAGGTCAGCCCGGCGGCGGGGTAGGCGAGCGCCACCAGGAGCGCGTTGCCCGGCCCCTCCAATCCCCGGCGGCGCAGGTCCATCCCCATTTGCAGCGGCAGCCCCGCCAGGGCGGAGGTGGCGGTCCAGGTGGGCATGGCGCGGGTCGCCAGGCGCGCGATCATCAGCGCCATGACCGCCTGCACCTCGTCCTTGTCCAGATGCCGGGTCAGGCCGTTGGTCACGACGATGACCGGGTCGCCTTCGCGCCGCTCGATGGCGTAGGCGTTCGGCTCGGGGCGCGTGGAGTAGTAGAGAATGGGCGCTTCGGTGTCCGCCCGCTCGCACAACTCCTGAATCATCTCATACAGCTTCGGGGCGTGGATGCTTTCCAGCAGTTTGGCGTCCCACACGTCCAGCGGGAACTTTCCCGCCGCCGCGACAGCGACGGCGACGTAGCCGATGCCGAACAGCAGCCCCAGAATCAGGCCCGCGAGCGCGTGATGAAAGATCCTGCCGAGGATCGCGCCGAGAACAGCCCAAAAGAGGCAGCAGGCGCAGACGACGAGTGGGAGGCGCAAACGTGACAAAACCGCCGGTCTCCTGTGTCCTAAGAATGCTTGGTTATACCCCTTTTTGGCCCCGATGCTAACCGGGCCGCCGGGCGCGGGACGGGAACAGCGCCACTAGAACATCACGCGACCATCATTAGAACATCACGCGATGCTTGCGGGCGGCGACCGAGAGCAGCAGGCCCACGGCGGTCAGGTTCACCAGCAGGCTGCTCAACCCATACGAGAAGAACGGCAGTGGGACGCCCACCACGGGCATGATGCCCATCGTCATGCCGACGTTGACGACGACGTGGAAGGTCAGCATGGACAGGACGCCCGCCGCCAGCAGGCGGCCCAGGACGTCGTCGCAGTCCGCCATCACGGCCACGCCCCGCTCCAGCAGGAGCAGGTACAGGGCGAGCAGACCGAGGCAGACGACGAGGCCGCCCTCCTCGCCGACGATGGTGAAGATGAAGTCCGTGTGCTGCTCCGGGATGAACTTGCCGTTGGCCTGCGTCCCCCGCCCGTACCCCTCACCGCCGACGCCGCCCGCGCCGATGGCGATCTCGCTCTCGCGCAGGTGGTAGCCCGTGTCGCGCGGGTCCGCGTCCGGGTTCAGGAAGACCTGGAGGCGGTTCTTCTGGTAGTCTTTGAGCACATGGCCGGGGTTGAAGTGCCACAGCCCGGCGAACAGGACGGCCCCCGCCAGCAGC
The DNA here is from genome assembly GCA_964247915.1 of uncultured Armatimonadales bacterium. Classification (GTDB taxonomy): domain Bacteria; phylum Armatimonadota; class Armatimonadia; order Armatimonadales; family Capsulimonadaceae; genus JANXMY01. The sequence continues at coordinate 1,393 of CAXTWM010000503.1, forward strand.
AGCAGGCCGAGGTGCTTGAGGCTCGCGCCGGCGATGGTCATCATCCCGAACCAGATCGCCAGCAGGACCAGGGCCGTGCCCAGGTCCGGCTGGGCGGCGATCAGCAGCATGGGGACGCCGATGTGGGCGAGCGACTTGAGCACGGTCGGCCACTCCCCCACCGTCTCGCTGTTGCGGGCCAGGAACAGGGCCAGCGTCCCGATCAGGATGACCTTGGCGAACTCGGAGGGCTGGATCTGGACCGGCCCCAGCGGTATCCACCGGGCCGCGCCGTGCGAGGCGTGGCCGAGGAAGCGCACGACCAGCAGCAGGAACAGGTTCAGGGGGTACAGGTAGCGCGCAAAGCGTTTGAGCAGGACCTCGTAATCCGACCGCGCCAGCGCGACGGCCGCCGCGCCGCCTAAGAGCACGCCCACGGTCTGCTTGTGGACCAGGTCGAGCGGGTGCAGGTCCAGATGCCGCGCGCTCTTGATGGCAAGGAGGCCGCCGAGGCAGATCAGCAGCGCGCTCCCCAGAATGGCCCAGTCTAGCTGCCGCAGCCCCTGTTTCTGAACGATCATCACCTTTTATGATACCATCTTTTCGCCCGCCGCGTTCCGGGCGCGAACCCTCGCCGCAGGGTTCGCGTTATAGTCATCCAAGTACGACCCATGAAACTGATCTCCCACTCCCTCCAGACGCCCCTCCGCCCGCCGCAACGCCCCCCGCGCGGATGGGCGTCATCGTCGCCGCGTTCGCCGTTTTCGTCTTGCGGATGCTGCGGAGCGCCGGAAGCGAGCCTGCAATGACCCCGGCAGTGACCCTTGAAGGGGATGCGGGTCGAGAACGCGCCCGCCTGCGGACGGTGCTGGCGACGGTGGCGCTGTCGGTCGTGACTGTCCTGCTGCTGCGGGACAGGCCCTGGTCGGACGGGCGGACGGCCCTGGCCTTGAACGGCGTCAGCGTCGCCCTGTTCCTGGCGCACATCGCGTACCACCGGGACGCGGTCCTGGCGCGGCTTCTGCTGTTCGGGCTGGGGCTGGGCGCGGTGGAGCTGGCGGCGGACGCCCTGTGCGTCCGCTACACGCGGACGCTGGACTATTCGGTGGCTCACAGCCCGATGCTCGGCCTGTCGCCGTTCTGGATGCCGACGGCATGGATGGTGGTGGCGGCACAGATCGGCTACGCGGGGCGCGGGCTGATCGCCCGATTCGGGGCGGCCGGGGGGATGATGCTGACCGCCCTGCTCGGGGCCGTCAACATCCCCTTCTATGAGGAGATGGCCTACCACGCGCACTGGTGGCGCTATGGGAACTGCCGGATGCTGGGCCACACGCCGCTGTACATCATCGCGGCCGAACTGCTCATCGGCCTGATCCTCGGCCCTCTCGCCGCCTGGGCGATGCGGGCG
>CAXTWM010000504.1:0-1145 GCA_964247915.1 uncultured Armatimonadales bacterium
CTCTTCCGCCAGGCGGTCGGCGTGGCCCGGCGGGCGGCCATTCCCCAGGCCCAGGCCGGCGCGCGGGATGGCAGCCTGCTCCCCGCCGTCCGCCTGGCGGAAGAGGGCGGGGCGCTTGCGCCACCTGTCTGCCGCGCGATGCCCGTTGTCCGGGCCGACGGGAGCCGGGTCGAGAGCGCCGACCTGCTCCTGCCCGCCTTCGTCGTGCGCCTGCCGGACTCGTTCCTGACCCTGCCGCCCGCGCCGATCCGCATCCGGTCCGCCGATCTCTTGACACCCGGCGCGGCAGCTCTGGGCCGGGGGGCACTGACGGGGTGGGGAATCCCGCCGCCCAAAGTCACTGCGCTGCGCCTGCCGCGCGTCCCGGCCTCGCGCGTCAGACGGGGCGGCGACGCGATCCTGAGCCGGATGGCCCTGACGCGGCGCGGGCTGGAGCCGCCGCCCGACGTCCCGTTCGCCCTGGCGTTCGTCTCGGAAGCGCGGCGGCTGGCCGAGGCCGCGCACCTGCCGCCTGAGGACGTGACGCTGCTGGGGGTCTACCCCGGCGTCCCGATCCTCGCCGTCAGCCGCCTCGTCGTGGCCGACGAAGGCCGCCGGCTGCGCCTGTGGCTCAAGCCGGACGTCCTGCGCGGGCGGGGCGGGACGCGCCTGATCACGCTGCTGATAGGGCGGCAGACCTCTTCGGGCAAGACGCTTCAGGCAGCCCTGTGACCCGTCTCGTCGTGATCCATCTGTGAATATCGAAGTGCTGCTGATCCAATTTTTAGTCCTGGCGTTCACCAGCGTCGTGTGGTGGCTGGCCCGGCGCGACCTGGCCTCGCGCCCCGCGCCGCCTGCGGTCCCCGCAGAAGACACGCGGGAACTGGAACAACTCTGCGCGACCCTGGAGGCGCTGGTGACGGACCTGGCCGGGCGCCTGGCGGCGGTGGAACAGAGGCTCCAGGAGAACGCGGGGGCATCGGCTGTGGCTCCCCCGGCACTGGAAGTGCCAGTCTATTCGGAGGAAACCCCGCTGGGGTTGGAGACGAGTCCACCGTGGGGGGGCGGTTCGCGCCAGCTTTCCTACTCAGTCGCGGAGCGACTTCCTCCGAGTAGACCGGCCAGTGCCAGGCCGGGGGGGGGGGGCGGACCCGGGCGGGGGACCC
>CAXTWM010000504.1:1155-2775 GCA_964247915.1 uncultured Armatimonadales bacterium
ACCGGCACTTCCAGTGCCGGGGGATGTGGCCGAACCGGAGAGCGCTTCCCACGCCGCCCTGTACGCACTTCTGGACGAGGGCATCGCCGACCCCGCCGAGATCGCCCGCCGGACCGGCCTGGGGCGGGGCGAGGTGGACCTGATCCTGAGCCTGCGCGCCCGGCGTGCCCTGTGACAACAGATCTGACGAACGACATAATCTTTTCACTCTATTCTTTCGCACCCTAAAGGAGTTTCTTAACCATCATGCAACTGACACGACGCGGCGCGGCGCGGCTGACATCCCTGGCCGTCCTTTCCTCCCTCACCCTGGCCGGCTGCAACCATCCGTCAACGACCGACGGCGGCGGCACCATCACCAGCCCCACCGGCGGCAGCGGGGCCGTGGCGACGATCACGACGCCCAAGGGCAGCACCCTGTCCATCACACAGCCGGAGTTCTACGCCCAGCTCCAGGGCTTCGTCCCGAACTCCCAGCCGTCCCCTGCCGCGCCGCAGGGCAGCATGGCGCCCGCCGGCCAGCAGGCGGGCCGGCTCGTCCTGGGGCGGATGCTGCAAACCCTGATGGTGGAAGGCTTGGCCCAGGACCAGGGCGTGGCCCCCACCGACGCCGAGATCAACGCGCAGTACGACGCCTTCAAAGCCATGCAGCAGACGCAGCTCGTCAAGCCCTTCGACCAGGCGCTGGCCGACGCCGGGCTGAACGCCGACCTGGTCAAGAACCTCCAGCTCAAGCCCCAGCTCACGCAGCTCAAGCTGGCGACCAAGGGCGCGACCGTCGCCGACGCCGACATCCAGAAGTTCTACGACGCCAACAAGGACAAGCCGCCCTACACCACCCCGGCGCGCGTCCACATCAAAAAGATCGTCGTCGCCACCCTGCCCGAAGCGCAGGCGATCTCCAAGGCGATCGCGGGCGGCAAGAGCTTCGAAAGCCAGGTGGGGCAGTCGCTGGACAAGTCCACGCCCGACGGGGACGTGCCGAACTGGGTCCCCCTGGACCCCATCCCGCCGACGCTGGCCGCCGTCATCAAGCCCATCGCGGACGCCAAGGTCGGCCAGGTCACGGCCCCCCTCGCCGTGCCCAACGGGCCGAGCGGCCACCCCAGCTACTGGCTGGTCAAGGTCGTCGAGCGGGCGGACAAAAGCACCCTGAAGCTCGACCAGGTCAAGGAATTCGTCCGCGCCCAGATGCTCCAGCAGAAGATCCAGGCCGACCCCACGATCCAGCAGACGCTCCAGCAGTCCCTGCGCGACTTCCAGACCCACGTCAAGATCAACGTCCCCGAAGCGCAGTACGCCTCGCTCATCCCGCAGCTCACCCAGCCGGCCCCCGCCGCACCGTCGGGCGGCGGCTCGCCCTTCACGCCGGCTCATCCGTAGGCGAGGACGCGCGAATGCTGACCCTGATCGGCTTGGGGCCGGACGACACCCGCGACGGGTTGAGCCTGGGAGCCTGGGACGCCCTGCGCGGCGTCTCCGGCCCCCGGTTCAGCCGCGCCCCGGCACACCCCGCCGCCCTTTGGCTCCAAACCGAGGGCGGCGTCCCCTTTGACGCCGCCCTCGACGGGCTTTCCGACGCCGAAGCTGCCGCTCAGGTTTTGAATGCCGCCCGAAAGG
>CAXTWM010000505.1:0-2771 GCA_964247915.1 uncultured Armatimonadales bacterium
ATGCCGCTCCGTTTCCTGCCCCGGCGGGGTCTCCCTTGGCCGCCGTGTCCGGCACGAAAAGCGCCCTGCCGGCCGAGAGCAGTGACAGCCGCCCCGCCCCGGACGCGCGCGGCCCGCGCTTTTCCCTGCCGCTCGTTCTGCTGCTCTTTTGGGGGGCGGGCGTCTCCTTTTTCCTCCTGACACTGCTGCGGCAAGGCGTTCAGCTCGCCCGGACGGTGCGCGCGGCTTCGATTGCCCCCCTCGCGGGCGTGGACGCGGACGCCCTGGCCGCCCTGCTGGGCCTGCGCCATGCCCCGCGCGTCTTGCAGCACCCCGCCGTCACCGCCCCCTGCGTGACGGGCTGGGCCAAGCCTGTCATCCTGCTGCCGCCCGGCCTGGCCCGGACGCTCACGGCCGAGGAGCTGCGGCTGGCCCTGGCGCACGAGATGGCGCACGTCCGGCGCGGCGACCTCCGGCTCGCCCTGCTGCCCGCGCTGGCCCGCGCCCTGTTCTTTTTCCATCCCCTCGCTTGGTGGGCGGGCGCTGAGTGGAGCGCGGCCTGCGAGGAAGCCTGCGACGCGCTGGCGCTGCGCGCGACCGGCGCGGCCCCGGCCCGCCTGGGCCGTCTGCTGCTCCACATGGCGGGCGGCGAGACGCACGCGCCCGCCCTGGGGATTTCGTCCGGCTACGGCGTCCTGCGCCGCCGCCTGGTCGGCCTGGCGCGGAGTGCCCAGAAAAGCCACCCGCTGGCCGGCTGGCTCCTGGCCTGCGCCCTGCCGCTCCTGCTCCCCTGGCGCCTGACGGCCGCCGTCCGGGTCGCGCCCGCCGCTCCATTTCGAGACGCCGCCCCGTCAGGCTACCTCATCACGGATCTGGGCGATCTGACGGGCGGCGATGTCGCGGCCTTGAACGACGCGGGCCAGGTCGCGGGCACGGCCCCCGGCGTGGGCGGCACGACGCAGGGCTTCCTGTGGGGCGCAGGCCGCGCCGTGCCGATGGGCGCGCTGCCCAAGCACCACGCCGGCACCGCCTACGGCCTGAACGGCCGGGGGCAGGCGGCAGGCGCTTCCTACAACATCCCCGGCCGGGGCCGCGCCTTCTTCTGGGACGGCGCCCCCCACCGGATCGGGTCGCTGCCCGGCTTCCCCTACAGCGAGGCGCGCGGCGTCAACGATCAGGGCCAGGTCGCCGGCTCCGCCCAATCCGGCGGGCACGACCGCTGGCGGGCCACAATCGCCCGCGCCTTCCTCTGGGACGCGGGAGATATGACGGACCTGGGGACATTGGGCGGGCCATACAGCCACGCCTACGGGCTGAACAACGCGGGCGTGGTCGTCGGCAAGGCGGACACCCCCGTCTTCGGCCAGACCCACGCCTTCGCCTGGTCGGACGGACGGATGACCGACCTGGGCACGCTGGGCGGCGCGAACAGCCTCGCCTACCGGGTCAACGACCGGGGCCAGGCCGTCGGCTCCTCGGAGACCGGCGCGGGCGAAACCCGCCACGCCTTCCTGACGACGGACGGCCAGATGCGCGACCTGGGGACGGTGCCCGGCCTGGACGACAGCGTCGCCTACGACGTCAACGGCGCGGGCGAGGCCGTCGGGATGGCCGCGCCCGCCCCCGACGCCCCCGGCACACGCGCCCTCCTCTGGCGCGGCGGCCGGACGGTTGACCTGACCCGCCTGCTCCCGCCGAACTCCGGCTGGACCCTGGACGAAGCCCGCGCCATCAACGACCGGGGCCAGATCGCCGGCCTGGGCCGCCTCCACGGCTCGCCCCACGCCTTCCTGCTGACGCCGCGTTAGGGAGTCTCATGCGATCCTTGCTCCTCTGCGTAATCCTGCTCTTCCTGCCGTTCCAACTGGGGGCCGCCACTCCTGCCGCCCGGTTCACCATCACCGACCTGGGCGCGATCCCGGAGTCGGGCCATGCTCCGGGGGCGCTGGCTCTGAACGACCGGGGGCAGGTCGTCGGCGGCTTCGGCCATGCGTTCCTCTGGGGCGATGCCAAAACCGAGGATCTGGGCACCCTGCCGGCCGCGATCACCGGGGACGCCTCGTACAGCATCGCCTACGGCATCAACGGCCGGGGTCAGGTGGTGGGCGATTCGGGCGGTTTTGAGCCGATCCTTTCGACCGGCCTTGAAGCCGCCCAGGGCTTCCTCTATGAGAAGGGCAGGCTGCGCCGGATCCCGCAGGATGAAGGCTGTTTTGAGCCGTATGCCATCAACGACCGGGGCCAGATCGTCGGGCTGGACGCCTTCCGGGGCTTCCTCTACGAGAACGGCAGGCTGACCGAACTCGGCACGTTGAGCCGCGTCCCGGTCGGCAACCGCAGCACGGCCCGCGCCGTCAGCAGTTCGGGGCAGATCGTCGGCTGGAGCACGGTCGGCGTGGGTACGCTCGGTCCGCCCTATGTCGAAACGAGCCGTGACGTCAAACGGCACGGCAAGTGGGTCATGGGGAGGGTGCGGCGCGTACCCACGCTCACCCTCCCCACCCATGCCTGTCTGTGGCAGGCGCGCGGCAAAGCCGTCCGGCAGCGTGACCTGGGGACGCTGCCGGGCTGGGTCAACAGTTACGCCTACGACATCAACGACCGGGGCGAAGTTGCTGGGTCCGTGGCGGATGCGTCCGGCGACACCGACGGCGTCTCCCCGAACACCGCCGCCCGCGCCTTCCTCTGGCGCGGGGGGAAGATGACAAGCTTGGGAACCCTGCCCGGCAGCCGCAATAGCGAGGCGTTCGGGCTGAACAACGCGGGCGCGGTCGTCGGCTCGTCGGGCGGCA
>CAXTWM010000506.1:0-2751 GCA_964247915.1 uncultured Armatimonadales bacterium
GGCCGGGGGACGTCCTGCTGGGCCTGGCCTCGGAGGGGCTACACACGAACGGCTACTCGCTGGCGCGTCAGGCATTGTTGGAGGATCGCCGGATGGCGCTGGACGCGCCCGTCGCGGAACTGGGCGGCGAGACGCTGGGGGACGCCCTGCTCTGGCCGCACCGCTGCTACGCGCCCGCCGTGCTGCCGCTGCTGGACTTATCCCCCGCCCCGATCAAGGCAATGGCGCACATCACGGGCGGGGGGTTCGTGGACAACATCCCGCGCGTCCTGCCGCCCGGCGTCGGCGTCCAGATTGATCAGGGCGCGTGGGACGTGCCGCCGCTGTTCCGATTAATTCAGGATGCGGGCGGCGTGTCCAAGGCGGAGATGTTCCGCGTGTTCAACATGGGCATCGGGTTCGTGCTGATCGTCGCGCCGGACGCGGCGGAAGACACACTGGCGCGGCTGCGGGCGGTGGGCGAAACGGCGTATCGTCTGGGCGAGGCCGTGGCGGGCACGGGCGTGACGTTTATCGGCGGCTGAAAGAGTGACGGAAAGGCTTCCCCATGTGCCTCCTCGCGCTGCGGCGCTTTCTTTGTGCGCTGGCTGTTCTCGTTGCCTCGATTGCAGTCACGAACGCTGCCCCGCTGGGGAAGCGGACTCAATCGCTGGGCGCGTTGCTGACCCCGGCGGACGGCTGGGCGTCGAGTTCGCAGATGGCGGCGGGGCGGACTCCGCGCAAGCTGATTGATGGGTCGGGCTGGGGCGAGACGGCAAAGGGCAGCGGCGTTTACGTCCACACGAGCGATGTCGGCAGCGACGGCGGCTGCATGTGGAACGGCGACCCGGACTCGTGGCTGGTGTTTGATCTGGGCCGGGCGTGCCGCGTCAACGGCGTTTACGTCTGGAACTACAATGAGGGCGGCGGCTGGAACAGCCGGGGCGTCAAGGATGTGACGATCCTGGCTTCGGGGAACGGCAAGGCGTTCCGGCCCGTCGGCACGTTCCGGCTGGCAGAGGCGTCGGGGCGGGACGACGATCCGGGCCAGGCGGTCCGCTTCCCCGTCATAGTCCCGGCGCGCTTTTTTAAGTTCCAGATCGTGTCCAATTACAAGGGCGGCGAGAACTCGGGGCTGGCCGAGGTGCGCTTCAGCAATGCCGACGCTAGGGCTGTGGCGGCGCATCTGACGGACTGGAAGCCGCGTCACGCCCGCCCGCGCTACCCGCACCGTCCGCTGGGGCAGCCGCTGGCGGGGGCGGAGAACATCGTGTACCCGGCGGACGCGGGCGTCGTGGACGTGACGAAGATACCCTACTTCGCCCGAGGCGACGGGCGGGCGGACGACACGGCGGCGATCCAGAGGGCGCTGGACGACCACCCCGGCCAGGGCGCGATCATCTACCTGCCCAATGGCACCTACCGGGTTTCGGACACGCTGCGCTGGCCGCACAGCGGCGAGGAGCGCGAAACCGTCCTGCAAGGGCAGAGCCGGGCGGGGGCCGTCCTCCAATTGCGGGACGCCTGCCCCGGCTTTGGGGACGCGCGGCATCCGAAGGCGGTGATCTACACGGGCCACCGGCCCGCGCAGCGGTTCGGCAACGAGGTCCACAACCTCACCGTGGACACGGGCGCGGGCAATCCGGGCGCGTGCGGGCTTCAGTTTATCGCCAACAACCAGGGCGGCGTTTATGACGTGTCGGTCGTCTCGGGCGACGGGCAGGGCGTGATCGGGCTGGACCTGGGCTACACGGACGAGCAGGGGCCATGCCTGATCAAGAACGTCTCGGTGCGGGGCTTTGACCTGGGCATTCACGTCGCCACGACCGTGGACAGCGAGACGCTGGAACACGTCACGCTGGAGTATCAGAACACGGCGGGGCTGCGTAACGACGGACAGCCCTGCACCGTCCGCGACCTCCGCAGCGTCAATGCCGTGCCCGCGTTTGTGGCGGCGGGCGGCTTCTCCGTGCTGGTCGGGGCGCGTTTGAAGGGAACGGGGGCGGCGTCCGGGCAGGCCGCCGTCGTCGCCGACGCGCCGCTGTCGGCGCGGGGCATCGTGACGTCGGGCTACAAGGTCGCCGTGGCGGACCGGGTCGGGGGCCGGCGTGACATCGCCGGGCCGGACGTGCCGCTGTTCCTGAGCAAGCCCGCCGGCAGCCTGTTCGGGGCGCCCGGCCCGCCGCTGGCCCTGCCGGTCCGCGAGACGCCCGAGGCCCCGTGGGACGCGCCTTCGGCCTGGGTGTCGCCGCAGCCCTTCGGGGCGAAGGCGGACAGCGACGGGGACGCGAGCGCGGCCATCCAGAAGGCCATTGATTCGGGCGCGACCACGGTGTACCTGCCGCGCGGGGACTACAAGGTCGGGCACACGATTATCATCCGGGGTGGCGTCCGGCGGATCATCGGCTGCAAGGCGAATCTCAGCGTCATCGCGCCCCTCAGCGGGCAGGCGGCCCCCGTCTTCCGGTTCGGGGACGGGGCGCAGCCGGTCGTGACGGTGGAGGGGCTGAACACGGACTTCTCCAGCGGCCCGTTCTGGTTCCTGGAGGACGACGCGGCGCGGACGCTGGTGCTGCGGCGGCTGGGGATCAACTTCCAGGCGGCGGACGCCTTCCACGGGCGGGGGCCGGGGACGGTCTTTCTGGAAGACGTGGTCGGGCGCTACTTCCGGTTCCACGGCGAGACGGTCTGGGCGCGGCAGTTCAACCCGGAGGGGGACGGGCTGCACGTCCTGAACGACGGCGGGGATTTGTGGATTCTGGGGCTGAAGAC
>CAXTWM010000507.1:0-2725 GCA_964247915.1 uncultured Armatimonadales bacterium
AATCCCGCCCCAACCGCGCCCACCCCCTCTTCGCCGGCCTGGTCGCGGCAGCTTTGACGCGGAAGACCTGCGCGGCGGAGACACCCGCATGACCGAGCGGGAGGAAACGGCTGTGGCCGTGACGGGACTGCTGCCGCCGGGCGTCTACCCCGTCTGGTCGCCTTATGACGCGCACCGGGCCGCCGCCATCCTGTTGGCGGCGCTGGCGGAGGAACGCCCGATCTTCATGGAGGAAATGGAGGAAAAGGATGACCCTACCCATCAACGATGATTTGACGCTGCTCCCGTTCCTGTATGACCCGCCCGCGCCGACGTTCTCCCGGCTGACGGACCGGTCCGCGCCGGGGACAGCCTGCGTGGAGATGGTGGACGCGCTGACGCGCTATGCCGAATGGCCCGACCCGACCGTCATCGTCTCCGACGGGGCGTATGGCGTGGCAGGCTTCCCCGGCGACCCGCCGACCGCCGCCGGGCTGGCCGAGTGGTACGCGCCGCACGTCGCCGCGTGGGCGAAATACGCCCTGCCGGAAACGACGCTCTGGTTCTGGGGGACGGAGGTCGGCTGGGCAACGGTGCATCCGGTCATGGCCGGGCACGGCTGGGAGTACCGGGCGTGTCACGTCTGGGACAAAGGCATCGCCCATGTCGCCGGCAACGTCAACAGCAAGACCATCCGCCGCTTCCCGGTCGTCACCGAGGTCTGCGTACAGTACGTCCGCGCCGTCCGCCTCCCCCTGCCCGACGGGCAGAGGCTGCCCCTGCGCGACTGGCTGCGGGCGGAATGGGCGCGGACGGGACTGCCGTTCGGCCAGACCAACGAAGCCTGCGGCGTCAAGAACGCCGCCACGCGCAAGTATTTCACGCGCGACCATCTGTGGTACTTCCCGCCGCCGGAAATGATGGAGCGACTGGCCCGCTACGCCAATGAACACGGGGCGCCGACCGAGTGGCCCTATTTCTCCACCGACGGCCGCCAACCCGTGACGGCGGCGCAGTGGGCGCGGATGCGGGCGAAGTGGAACCACACGCACGGCATCAGCAACGTCTGGCTGGAGCCGGCGGTGCGGGGGGCGGAGCGTTTGAAGGACGACCGCGCCAAAGTGCTGCATTCCAACCAGAAGCCCCTGCGGCTGATCGAGCGCATCATCACGGCCAGCAGCGACGCGGGCGACGTGGTCTGGGAGCCGTTCGGCGGCCTCTGCTCCGCCGCCGTCGCCTCCCTTCGCACCGGGCGGCACTGCCACAGCGCCGAAATCATCGCGGAGTATTACGCCCAGGCGAAGAGGCGCATCGAGCGGGAAATGACAAGAGAGGCTTTGGCTTATGTCCCCTGAAACACCTGCTGCCCCGGTCTTTGAGGGGCCGGATCGCGCCTGGGAACACCGGGCGCTCTACGACAACGTCTTCAAAACGCTCTACGCGCTGCCCTCGTTCTTCAGAACCGATCTGCTCATCTCCGGCGTTCTGGCGACCGACTTGTTCACGTTCAACAGTTCCCTCGGAGCCACCATTGAGGCTCAGGTCGTGGAAGCCTTGAACGCCGTGCGCGGCAGTTGGGACCCCGACCAGACTTACGCCTCTTATAGTTTTGCCCGGCAGTCCCAGCGCTTCCCCGACGTGATCCTGCGGACGGCGGCGGACGTGGAGCCGAAAATACTCCTGGGGATCGAGCTTAAAGGCTGGTATGCGCTCGCCAAAGAGCGTGAGCCGAGCTTTCGCTACAAGGCGTCCCCGAACGTCTGCGCCCCCGCCGATCTGCTCGTGGTCTATCCGTGGGCGCTATCCAGCGTCATCAGCGGCTCGCCCCAGCTTTATCAGCCGTTTGTTACGGGAGCGCGCTATGCCGCCGAGTATCGGAACTACTGGTGGCGGTACGTCAAAGAAGGCGGGGAGCGGAACGCCCTGCGGCTGTCTTCGGTGGACCAATATTATCCGACGAAATCACAGCCGATCAGTGATGTAGCCCTGCATGATGACGGCGGCAATTTTGGCCGCTTCGCCCGCACCGGCATCATGGATGAGTACCGGGAGCGGCTTTTTCAGGAGCAGCTTTCCGGCATCCCCCTGTCCGCCTGGCAGAAGTTTCTGTCCGCGTTCAGTGAAGACAAAACCGAGGCCCAGATCAACCGGGCCGTGGATCAAGCTGTCGCCGAGGCCGCGAAGTTGAAAAAGCCCGTGCCGGAAGGCGTCGAAGCCGCGAAAGACCTTCTGACGCGGGTGCTGGCGTTGTTAGGCTAGTTTTTGTCCCTCCTCGCCGCCATCCTTGCCGCCCTCGCGCCGCCGTTCCTGCTGATCGGGCTGGGCTGGGGGTTGAAACGGGCGTGGGTCCTGCACCCGGCCCATGTTCCTATCTTGAACGGGCTGGTGGTCAGCGTCACCCTGCCCGCGCTCGTCCTGCACGGGCTGCTCCACGCGCCGCGCCTGTCGTCCGCGCTGGCCCTGCCCGTCCTGGCGGCGTTTGGGGCCGAGGCGGCGTCGGCCCTTGTGGCCTACGCGGTCGGGCGGGCGATGCGTCTGCCGGCGGGGGTTTTGGGCGCGGTCCTGCTGGTCGGGGTCTACGGCAACACGGGGTTCATCGGCTACCCGCTGACATTGGCCCTGGCGCCGGGCCAGTTCCCCGTGTCCATCCTGATTGACCAGATCGGCATGAACATCCCGATGTACCTGTCTGCGGCCCTGCGCGGCGCGGGGGGGGAGGCCACGACCGCCGAGCCGCCGCACCCGC
>CAXTWM010000508.1:0-2700 GCA_964247915.1 uncultured Armatimonadales bacterium
CCATGGGTCAGGGTGTGACGGTCGTGGTTCAGGCCGCGCCGGGCGGCTGGAATGGCCTGAGCGCCCAGGCCAGTGTCCGGCGCATCGCGGGTGTTTCCGGGGTGGCGGCCAAGACCTCAGCCGCCTCGGTCCCTGCGTCACAGGAAATGATGCTTGCCTGTATGGGCGTCGGTCTGGTCCATAAGAACGAGGGCGCGTACCTCTACCACGGAAGGATACGAGACCTGTTCTATGCCCCGCGCGGCCTGATGGACGGCAATCAGGTCCAGGTCGGTGGCGCGACCGTTGCCCTGCCGCTGTCCGGCGCACCTCTGGAAGTCACCGGCCCGCCGCACACCTGGCGCGGTCGGACGGTCTTCGCGCCCGCCCAAGTCTCATTCCGCATGGCAGGCGTGACCTGGCATCTGCCCGCCGCCCCGCCGACGGACGACGACCTGATGACCGAGGACAACGTCACCGGCACGGCCAAAGTGACGGCCAGCGGCGCGGAGGGCGGCTACTCCGCCGAAGGGGCCGTGGACGGCGTCGTCGGCGGCTACCCCGGCGACAGGAGCCAGGAGTGGTCGGCGGGAAGCACGGTCGGGGCGACCCTAACGCTGACCTGGGCGACGCCGCAGACGATAAACCGTATCCTGCTGTACGACCGGCCCAACACGACGGACCAGATCACGTCCGGCCTGATCACCTTCAGCGACGGCACCATGCTCCCCGTGGGTGGGCTGCCCAATGACGCCATGACGCCGCTTGAACTGCGGTTCCCTGCCAAAACGGTTACATCGCTGACGTTCCACGTCACCGGCGTCAAGCCAGGAACGCAGAATGCCGGCCTGGCCGAGATCGCCGTGTTCCGGGCGAAGAGCCAGTGACCGCGCGTGAGGAGAAAATAATGAGCTATTGTGAGGCAGCGAGGAAGGCCATAAGCCGAAGAAGCGTGGGCCGGAGTAGCGTGGGAGTAAACTCCTACGCTGTGGGGCGCAGACGCCCATTGTCCACCTGCGTGGACAGAAGAAACCGCTCTTGTGCCACCTCTTGTCTCCCCGCAGGGGGAGACTGGGCGCTTCGCCCCACAGCGCAGGATTTTCAATCCCACGCGGCCCTGGCTCACACGGCCCTGGCTCACGCGGCCCTGGCTCACGCAATCGCGCCGCTTTAGAAAGAGAATACGATGAAACTGCTGCTAACACTTATTGCGCTTCTGTCGCTGATGACGGCAGCCGCCCTCGCCGCGCCCGAGGCGGCCCCGCGCGTCGCCGTCTTTTCCCAGCCCGGCTTCACGCCCTATGGCACGCCCGCCGACCTCTCGCCCAAGCAGATCGCCGCCGACCTGCAAAAAGCGGGCATCCCCGCCGACCCGCTGGACGCGGCGGCGCTGGCCGATCCCGCCCGGCTGAACGCGAAGGCTTATGCCGCCGTGATCCTGCCCTACGGCAACGCCTATCCCCAGGTCGCGTTCGCCAACCTGCGCGCCTTCCACCGGGCGGGCGGCTGCCTGATCCTGTCCGGTATCCCCTTCACCCACGCCGCCGCGCAGCAGGCGAACGGCGATTGGAAGGACCTGGGCCACAATTCCGACCCCGCCCTATTTGGGCCGGACGGCATCGGGGTGGGCGGCTTCCGGGGCGGCCCGTCCGGGAAGACGCTCATTCCCCCAAGCAACCTGCTGGGCCTTTCCTCGCTGACGCTGGACTGGGGCTACGGCGAGGACGCGCAGGCGCTGGACCCGGCGACGATCCCCGCCGGGGTGCAGATCGTTCCGATCCTGACGGCGGGCGGCCAGCCGACGGCGGCGCTGCTGGTGCATAAAAGCGATGCCTTTACCGGGGCCGTGGACGTCTGGACGGCCACGGGGTTCCACAACGGTGCGCTCGAAACCTACGCCCTGGAGCAGCTTTTAACGCGCGGGACGGTGGCCGCCTTGGCGCAGAAGGGGCTGGTGCCCGCCGCCCAGGTGCGGACGGCGTTCGCCGCGCTGGGCGGTCTGCCGCACCCGCGCATTTATGCCAATCTGACGCTGTCGGCCCCGCCCCGGCCCTACCCAACGTTGCAGCCGAAGACGCCGCTGCCCGCCCGGCACCTGTATGTGGCCGACGTGCGCCGCCTGACCCATGACGAGCAGCTCCTGCTCACGTCCCTGCAAGGGCTGGTCAACCGGACCCAGCCGCGCGTCTACCTCGTCCACGACGAAGACGACCCGTTCTGGCTCCAGGCTTTGCAGGACCAGGGGCAGACCGGCACGCCCATCACGGTCGCCGACCCGTTCTCGCTCCTGAAGACGTTCCAAAACGCCTACAAAGGCGCGGTCGTACCCGACCCGAACGTCTACGTTTCCCCCTGTGTCGCCGTGGACATCGCCGGGGCCGACGACCTGCTCATCGCCACGCCCGCACTCGCCGCCCGGTGGGGCCTGCCCGTCAGGAACGACCTGCGCGGCAAGTTCAAGGACGACGCCGACGCCCTGCGTTATGCCCGCACGGCCCTCCTGCCGCGCCTGAACCCGTACCTGTGCCTGTGCCTCGACCCGCCCCTGCTGGGAAGCCAGGTGGACGACGTCATCGCCGCGAAGGGCATGGCCTTCTGGATCACCGGGCCGAAGGCCCAGGACCGGCCCGGCGCGAACGAGGCGGGGGAGCGGGCCGAGATCGAAGAGACCTTCGCCCGGATGCCGCTGGGCGCGGTCGTGCGCGGCTTCTGGTGGCACGG
>CAXTWM010000509.1:0-1506 GCA_964247915.1 uncultured Armatimonadales bacterium
CTCAGTGCGCCGCGTGCGACGCCGACGCGGCGGCGGGGGAGCGGCTGGACCCGGACAATGCCTACTTCCCGTTCATGCGGGCCATCGGCCTGTTCGCCGCCCACCGGGATGCGGAGGGCCTGGCCGCCGTCACGCGGGCGGGCCGCAAGACCGCGTGGCGCGAGTACGCCGAAGACGAAGTCGAGGGCCGCTGGCGCATCCTGGACGGCGTTTCCGGGCAGCGCGAGGCGGTCGGGAGCGCGGCGATCTCGGCATCCCTGCTGTTCCCCCAGTACGCCCCCCTGCGCGCCGTCGCCCGCCTGGTCACGGTCCAGGCGGTGGAAGCGGAGCAGGCCGGACGGGCGGAGGACGGGCTAGCCCTGCGCCGCTCGCTCGCCCACTGCGGCGACCTGATGCGCGCCGACTCGAACTCCTACATCGGCGTCCTGGTCGGCATCGCGATTTCCGCCATTTCCCGCTCCCGGCCCGGCGGGGCCGCCCCGATCAGGGCGGAGCCGGGCGCGTCCTCCTCGCCGGACGCCAACAACCGGCTGGCGCAGCGCCGCCTGGATGCCTACTGCGAGTATGTCACGCGCCTGGGCCACCCCGACGCCGCGCGGGAGGCGCGGGCGCAGGCCGGGGCCGCCGCCGAGGTGCGGCGCTTGAAGGTGGGCGAGTACTTCTCGGGCACCAGCCTCCCGGCCTTCACGCGCCTGGCAGTCGCGCTCTTCGCGGGCTGGGTGCTGGCCGCCAACCTGGGCCTGTTCCTGCTGCTGGGCCTGGCCGCCTGGGGGCTGGGCCGGCTACCCCGGATGCGCGAGCGGCGGCCCCTGCCCGTCGGGGCAAGTGTCGGCGCCTGGGCCGTCGGGGCAAGTGTCGGCGCCTGGGCCGTCCTGCTCCTGAGCCTGACCGGGCTGGCTTTGTTCCACGACACTCGGCCGGAGGATGCGGGGGGCGTCGTCCTCACCGTCGCCGTCTTCCTGTTCCTTCCCCTTGCGCTTCTGTCTATTTGGGCTGTGCTGCGGCCCGCCTTCCGCCGGCCTTTCGGACGGGCCATGCTGGCAGGCCTGGTCACGCTGGCTGTCCTCGCCCTATTTATCGCCCTGGCCGCGTGGCAGACGCACGGGATCGAGACGCTGACGGCCACGATGAGCCAGACGCTGTCCGGCGGCGACGCCCCCAACGTCCAGCCCACCGCGCAGGCGCAGCTCCTCCTGGGGATCACCTTCGGGGCCGCCCTGCCCCTGCTGCTGGCCCTCATCCTCGCCATCGCCGCCCGCATCAAGCGCGTCCCGGCCTCGGTCGGCCTGGTGGAAGGCTTCCGCGCCGGGACGCCCGCCGTCATGTGCGCCCTGGCCGTCCTCTACGGCGGCCTGACCCTGTGGACGGTGCGGCAGGAGAACGCCGTCAACTACGGCCTGGAGCGGTCGCTGCACGGCGAGGGGCAGTACCTAGCCCAATTGACAGGCAACCCCTGGCCGGGGCCGGTGCGGTGAGGCCCAACCCTGCCTCGTCGGAACCCGGCCT
>CAXTWM010000509.1:1606-2691 GCA_964247915.1 uncultured Armatimonadales bacterium
AGGCCGGGGGCGCATTGGGGCAGGATTCCGCGCGCTTGGCGGCGAACGGGCAGGGCATGACAGTCGCCGAGCCTCTTAGCACGTCCGCGCCGCCCTCCGGCGGCGCGACCGACATTTCGCGCTTCTTCACCAACAGCGACCGGAGCGTGTACGCGCTCCAGAACCTGCCGGAAGAGGTGGTCGCCTACCTCTTCGCCCGCTACTCGCGCTCGCGCCTGTCGCTGCGCGAGGACCTGCGGAACATGATCGAGGCCGAGGGCCTGGGCGCTTTGATCGAGATGGGCGGGGCGTCCGGCGACCCCGGCGCGGCCTTCGGGCAGCTTCAGGAGCGGGCGCGGGCGTTCGCCGAGCGGTACGTCCTGGGCTACGGTCACAGTTCAGTGGCCGAGCACGGGGTCGTGCATCTGGCCCTGGAAGACGTCAGCATCATCGCGTCCAAACTGGTTGAAGACGCCCGGCTGGCCTCCTACACCGAGAAAAGCACCCGCTACGTCGCGTTTGATCCGAGCAAGGTCTACTACCCCCCGAAAATCATGGCCGATCCGCGCCTGGCCGACGACTACCGGGGGACGATCCGCGCCCTGCTCGGGGCCTATGTGGATTGGAACGAGGACTTCGTCGCCCAGATCAAGGCGCGGACGCCGCGCGGGGAAAGGCAGACCGAGCGCGCCTATGAGGCCGCCTCCCGCGCGACGGCCTTCGACCTCCTGCGCTACCTGCTGCCCGCCGCGACCCACACCAACGTCGGCCTGACCCTGAACGCGCGGACATTGGAGCACCTGATCACCAAGCTGCTCTCGCAGCCGCTGGAAGAAGGGCGGGAACTGGGCCGGCGCCTCCAGGAAGAAGCCCAGCACATCGTCCCGACCCTGCTCAAGTACGCCGCCCACAACGCCTACCGGGAGGAGACGGGGGAGGCGATTTCGGCCCTGGCGCGGGAGGTGCTGGGGGAAGTCGGCCCCCCGGCCCCCAATTCTGGGGGGGCAAGAGAAGAGGCGATGGTATCCGGTCGGCTTGGCCCTACTCCGGCTCCCCCGTCGGGTGCAGTTGCGCCAGGATTGGGGGCTGTCTGGTTTTCACCTCTC
>CAXTWM010000510.1:0-2675 GCA_964247915.1 uncultured Armatimonadales bacterium
CTGCTGGGCGTCCCCGTCCTGCCGCTGCGGCTGACCGACAGCCGCTGGTATCACCTGGACACCTGTCTGATTCCCGTGTCGCCCGAGCTTCTGGCGTATTATCCGCCGGCCTTTGACGCCGGGGCGAACGCCGCGATTGAGGCCCTGCCGGGGGACAAGATCACGCTGACCGGGCCGGACGCCCTGCGCTTCGGCGGTAACGCGGTCGTGGTGGACCGGCATGTCGTGATGAACAGCGGGTGCAACGCTCTGGCGGACGCCCTGACGGCGCGCGGGTACACGGTCCACGCGACGGACCTGTCGGAGTTCATCAAAAGCGGCGGCTCGGCCAAGTGCCTGGTGCTGGCGCTGGATCATTAGGCGAAGCAAAAAGGAGGCGAAGCAAAAAGGCCCGGCACTTCCAGTGCCGGGCCTTCGGGGTCTTCCCTAGCGCCGCCTGGCCGCCTTGGTCATGCCGGCCAGAATGGTCTGCGCCGCCGTCAGATGGCCGTACTCGGTGCTCAGGTAGTCCGTCACCAGCAGCCGGATTTCCGGGTCGGTGGTCGCGGCCAGTTCCTTTTTGGCGTCGCTGATGTCCTGCTGGTTGGTCTGGATGGCGTCCTGGAGGAACGCGCGGTCGAAGTCCGTGCCGGTCTTGGCGGTGAGCGCGTTCAGCTTGGTCTTGTCCGCGTCCGAGATCGTCAGCGGCAGGGTGATGCCCTTGCGCTGGGCCAGCATCAGCAGGCCGATGTTGAGCCGGTTGTGGTCCTGTAAGAGCCAGATGCCGAGCTGGCGCACGGCGGGGCTTTGGCCCTGGTTCAGCGCCGCCGCGCCGTTGGCATAGTCCGAGACGCTGCCCTGGGCGTCCTGGATCAGAAACTGCCGGTCGGCGGCGGTGACGGGAGTGCTCATCATTGGGGTTGCCATCGGGGCATTGGTCGCGCCGGGGGCGTCGTTCTGCGCGAGGGCGCCGGCTCCGAGCGCGAGAAGCGCCCCCAGAGCGAGGGCCGTTTGTGCTTTGTTCATGGTCTGCGTGTCTTTCTAGACGAAGGTTTTCAGCATGGTCTACCCCCGTGGAAATACAGGCAAACCGGGCGGGCGGTCAGCGGGCGAGGAGCGGCGACTCGTTGTAGTGCGCCAGAAGATCGGCGGGGTCGGTGTAAACGGCCAGCGCGCCCTTCAAATCCGGTGCGGCCCAGCCGCCGCAGCGGACGCCGATGATGCCGACGCGGGCCTTCTGAGCCGACTCGACATCATAAGGCGTGTCGCCGAGCATGACGACCTCGCCAGCGGCTAGGCCGGACTTCTTCAGGGCCGCATGGATGATGTCCGGGGCCGGCTTGGAGCGTTCGGCGTCCTCCGTCGTGGCGATGGCGTCAATCAATTCCGCCGCGCCCGTCAGCTTCAGCAGCGCGTCGGCCTCGTCGGGCTTGGCGGACGTGGCGACGACCAGCTTCAGGCCGTCCCCGTGCAGCCGCGTCAGCAGTTCCTTGACCTGTGGGAAGGCGCGCAAGGTTGGCAGGTACTTGGACTTCAGTATCTCACTGCGCGTCTCGCTCACGGCCCTGCCCTGCGGGCTGTCACTCTCGATGTGGACGATCTTGGGCAGGAAGTTGTCGCCGCCCATGCCCACGCCCTCGCGCAACTTGAGGTAGTTGACCTCGATCCCGTGCGCCAGCAGCGCCTCCATCCAGGCGCGCGTGTTGGCATCGTTGCTGTCAACGAGCGTGCCGTCAATGTCGAGCAGCACGCCGACTAATTTTTGTGGCATTGTCATCCCCTTCCATCCGTCATACCCCGTTTCCTCCGCGTTCATGGCGGGCAAACAGGGGGAAGACGCACGAAAAAGCCCCTGGGCCGGATCGCTCCGGTCCAGGGGCTTCTTTGTGCTGCGCTTGGCTTTAGAGCTTGGTCGTGCCGGTCGTCGTGGTGCCGGTCGTGGTCGTCGTGCCGGGGATCTCCTCGACCTCCACATCGGTGCGGCGGACGGTGTCCGAGACAGTCTCGACGCGGTCGGTCGCGACCTTGCCGACGACGACTTCCTCGACCACGCGGGCCTCTTTGGAGACCACGGGAACCTCGGCGGTCTCGGTCACCTCGATGGTGCCCTCCCGGAAGGCGGTGTCGGCGCCGGTCACGGCCCGGTCCACGGGGCGGCGGTCCACCGTCACATGCTCCTCGTGCAGCGTCACCTGCTCCGACACGGGCGTCTCGGTCACGAAGGTGTGGACCCGCGCGCCGCCGCGCTGCACCTGACGCTTGCCGACGGCCAGCTCCTCTTCGACGACTTCCAGCACCTGATCGCCGCCCGTGTTGACCTTGGGCGTCGTCGCCGTCGTGCCGACGGCCGCCGGGACGGGGGCCGTGCGGTACAGGTCGCGCTCGCGCGTGACTTCCTCGGCCGTGTACGGCACCGCCGACTCGTTGTAGCCGGTGTAGCCCGCCGTCCGGTAGGACGCGCCGCGCTCCTCGATGTCCACCGCGTTGTGCCCGTTCAGGATGTTCACGGCTTCTTCCGCCTGGTTGTCCGGCGAGTTCACCGTGACCAGCGTGCCGCCCCGGCGGACGCCCTCGGCGTAGTATTCGGCATGCTCCTTGGGGACGCCGATGTGGGTCAGAGCGCCGATCAGGCCGCCCACGATGCCGCCGACGGCCGCGCCGGTGAGTGTGCTGCCGACGACGCCGACGCCGAAGGC
>CAXTWM010000511.1:0-2674 GCA_964247915.1 uncultured Armatimonadales bacterium
GCATCGCCAAGTGGGTGGGCCTGCTGCGTCAGAACCCGAACGACGACAAAATCTGGGTCAGGCTGGGCGACACGCTGATGCAGAAGCCGCGCGAGACCGCAGACCCCCACTACTATGGCTACGCCGAGCAGGTGTACCGACAGGCCCTGGTGCGCAACCCGAGGAGCGCCGATGCCATGACCGGGCTGGCCTGGGTCAACAGCGACCGCAACCAGTTCGGCCAGAGCGCCGAATGGGCCAACAAGGCCGTCGCGCTGAACCCCCAGGACAACACGGCCTACGGCCTGCTGGGCGACGCCGACGCCGCGCAGGGGCGTTACGACGACGCCTACGCGCACTATCAGAAGATGCTCGACATCCGGCCCGACATCGCCTCCTACAGCCGGGGCGCGCACCTGCTCTACCTGGACGGCAACTCCCGCAAGGCGATGTGGCTGATGATCAAGGCGATCAAGACCGGCAGCCCCTACGCCGAGAACACCGCCTGGTGCCGCACGCAGCTCGCGCTGATGCTCTTCAATCAGGGCGCGCTCCTCCCCGCCGAGCAGACGCTGGGCGACGCCCTCAAGAGCACGCCGCGCGACGCCCAGGCGCTGGCGACGATGGGCATGTTCAAGGCCGCGCGCGGGAACTACCCCGCCGCCATCGCGTTTTACAAAAAGTCGGTCGCCGTCGCCCCGGATCTGGCGTCCCTGGCCGCCCTGGGCGACATCTACCAGCTCACCGGCGACAAGGCCGGGGCCGAACGGCAGTACGGGCGGGTGGAGGCGCTCCACGGGCAGAACGCTGAGATGGGCATAGACGACCACATGCAGATGGCACAGTTCTACGCCGACCACGACCGCCGCCTGCCCCTGGCGATGCAGCTCGCCGAGCAGAACAAGGCGAGCCGGAACATCAACGACGCCGACACGCTGGCCTGGTGCTATTACAAGAACGGCCGGGAGGAGGAGGCCAAAGCCGCCATCCAGACCGCCCTGGCTCGGCACAGCCAGGACGCCGGCATCCTGTTCCATGCGGGCATGATCTATGCCAGGGCCGGCGACCGGGTCACGGCGGGGAAGTGCCTGGCTCGCGCGCTCAGTATCAACCCGGACTTCAGCCCCCTGGGCGCGAAGACGGCGGCTGACACCCTGAAACAGCTCGGGTCGCGCCCGCCCGACGCGGCGGCGGGGGCGAAGACGACGTGAGACGGCCCCTCCTGATCGTCCTCCCGCTCCTGCTCGCCTGCCTGGCGGCGGGCGCGGGGTGCCACAGCGGCCACGCGCCCGCCCGCCCGGTCGCCTCACTGGCCGCCGCCCAGGCCGATGCGTCGGCGGCGGACACGTCCGCCGGGGGCCACGCGCGGCTGGATCAGGCGATCACCAAAGACACGCGCGCGACCGAGCAGAATCCCCGCGACTCCAGGGCGTGGATTGACCTGGGCAACGCTTTGATGCAGAAGGCGCGCGAGACGGCGGACCTGAGCTATTACGGCCACGCCGAGGCCGTCTACCGGAAGGCGCTCGCCCTGGACGCGCGGGACGTGCCCGCGCTGATCGGCATGGCCTGGGTCACGAGCGACCGGCACGAGTTCGAGCAGAGCAAGGCCTGGGCGGGTCGGGCGCTGGCCCTGGACCCCCGGAACAACGACGCCTACGGCCTGATCGGGGACGCCGACCAGGAGATCGGCGACTACGACGCCGCCTACGCGCACTACCAGAGGATGCTCGACATCCGGCCCGACCTGGCCTCGTACAGCCGGGGCGGGCACCTGCTGTGGCTGACCGGCGACGTCCGCAACGGGGGTATCCGGCTGATGGTCAAGGCCATTGACGCCGGCGGGCCTTACGCCGAGACCACGGGCTGGTGCCGCGCCCAACTCGGGCTGATGCTCTACAGCGAGGGCCACCAGGCCGCCGCCGAACAGACCCTGCGGGACGCCCTGACAACGACGCCCCATAACTACCGGGTGCTGATGGCGCTGGGCCGGGCTGAGGCGGGGCGGGGCGACTACGCCGACGCCATCGGCTGCTACCGGAAGGCCGTGGCCGTGGTCCCGCAACTGGAAGCCGTGGCCGCCCTGGGCGACCTGTACGCCCTGACCGGGCGCAGGGGCGAGGCGCAGAGTCAGTACGCCCTGGCCGGGCAGATTGATCGTCTCCAGAAGGCGAACGGCGTGCGCGGCGGCTGGCAGATGGCTTTGTTCCAGGCGAACCATGACCGTGACCTCCTAGAAGCGCTGCGGTCGGCGCGGGAGGAATACCGAACCCGCAAGAACGTCTACGCCGCCGACGCCCTGGCCTGGTGCCTGTACAAGAACGGGCGCTATGCGGAGGCCGCCGCCCTGAGCCGGGTCGCCCTGAGCCGGCACACGCCGGAAGCCGACTTCCTGTTCCACGCCGGCATGATCGCCGCCAAGCGGAGGGACCGCCCCGCTGCCCGCTCCTTCTTCGGTCGGGCGCTCCACCTGAACCCGAACTTCAGCCCCACGGACGCCCCCGTCGCGGTCGCCGCTCTGCGTCAGCCCGGCCCGCCGCAGGCGAACGCGAAGCCGACTGCCCTGGCTGCCGGTCGGTAGTCACCCCCGCCGACTCCCCCCTCACCGTCCCCGCTCCTCTTGCCAAGCCGCCGCCGCGTCCGGTATAATCATGCCGACTTGCCGGCGGGGGCGTCAACCAGGGCGGCCCCGGAA
>CAXTWM010000512.1:0-2661 GCA_964247915.1 uncultured Armatimonadales bacterium
GTCTTTGGGAGCGGCGCGGCGCGGCGCATCCCGCCGGGCTGGGCGCGGGAGGAGGCGCAGAAGCAGGCGCGGGAGTTTCTGGGGCGGGCCGGGGTGGCGGCGGGGCGGCACGGCATGACGGTCGCCATCGAGCCGCTGAACGTGACGGAGTGCAACTTCATCAACAGCGTCGCCGAGGCGGTCATCCTGGCGCGGGAGGTGAACCACCCCGCCGTCGCCGTCCTGAGCGACCTGTACCATGTGGACCACGACGGCCAGAGTTATGAGGAAACGCGCGAGGCCGCCCCGCTGCTGCGCCACGTCCACGTCGCCGGGGCGGGCCGCCGCGCCCCCCAGCCCTCAGACCATGCGTTCCTGCGCGACTACCTGGCCGTGGTCAAGGCGACCGGCTATGACGGACGAATCAGCATCGAGGGGTCGTGGGAAGACCTAGCGGCCCAGGCCCCGGAAGCGCTGGCCGTGCTGCGCCGGGCGTGGGAGGAGGCTTAGGAGGAGGCAGGATGCCGCCACCCCTGGCGCGGAGCGCCGACCCCTGCCCACCCCAATAAAGCCTCCCGCTACGCGGGAGAGGGGTAAGCCACGTCTTTTCCCGACTCCCTCTCGTTCCGATACGAGAGGGGGTGGGGGCGTTCCTGTCCTACGGCGCGCTCTGCGGAGCGGGCGGCGGGGTGGAGACTTCCAGGCGCATCGGTGCCTGCATTTGCCCGAAGGCGACACGGTCGGAGGCCGGAGAATGATCGAGCAGCCCTAGCGAAACCGAGGCGGGTGGGAAGTCCTGCATGGCCTGGGGCAACTGCGGCTGCAACGCCACCGCCTGCGCGAGCTGCGATGTATTCAGGGCGGACGTAGGAAGACGCCCTTCCAAAAGCTCCGTGCGCCCCGCGTCATCCAGGCTCTCATACAACTGTGCCGTGTGCGGATACCCCTTCAGCATCGTGACCGCCAGCCAGAACGGCGGCGTTCGGGTCGCCGCCGCGAAAGCATTGAAGCCGGGCTTCACGATGCCCTGCGGGACATAGTGTTTCAGCTTTTCATCGAGCTTGGCTGCCGAGGAGTCGTTCTGCGTGGCTAGGTCCTTCTCCTCCGGCTGGAACAAGGACAGCCCGTTCCGTATTTGCCAAGGAGTCAGTGTGCTGAACACCTCTGCCGTCCAGTCCCAAATTTGCCGCAGGGCCGCTGTCCGCTCCGCCGGGGACTGCGGCAGTATCTTGGGAGCCGTCGCCAGGGCAGCGGACTGTGGGGTCGCCTGTTGCACTGCCAGGGCGGCCTCCTGCCAGCGGGTCTGGAGCAGCGCCGCGAACCAGCGGCGCAGCAGCGGCTGGGGCACCTCCAGGTCGTCGTCGCGATACCAGCGGTTGTTGCGAACCAGGTAGATGCCGTCCGCGTCCTTGACCCAGCTCACGTCCCGCTTCGCCGCCATCTCGCCGAGTTCCGTCGCCAGGGGGCGCTTGACCGGCAGCTTCTTCTGCTCATCAGGCATGGAGTAGCCGCCGTGCGAGTAGTAGTCGCAGACGTACTCCATGTGCCCCTGCTCGCCCAGCCAGTCCGTCTGCGCCGCCCGGCTGATTAGGGGATGCCAAACGCTCTGGTCTTCGGGCGGCAGATTAGGCAGCATGTTATGCCAGACGCGCCCACGCTGGTAGGCTGCCAGGCGCTTCCACTCGTCTGGGGCCGACGCCCCCAACTTCTCCACCGCTTTAAGGAGGGGAGCTTGGTTCAGCATCAGGACCGGTATGCTCTCGTTCAGGGGAACATGCAGTTCCAATGCCGTGCTGACCGAAGGAGGTGCATTAAGAGGCGTTGCGAGAACCGTATAGCCCCCGTTCTGGAACCAGAAGTAGACCTTGCTCGGGTCGAGTGCCGCCAGGGCGGCTCGTGCCTGACTTGCGTACTTCTGATAAGCCGGCGGAGCCTGCGCCAAACGGTTCACGCTATTCTGCATCGTCGCCTTGAACTTTTCCTGCGTTTCCGGCGACATTTGAGACAGCCACCCAATCGTGCCGAACCGCTCTTCCTCGTTCCCAAACCCCATGTGTCCCATTTCGTAGAAGGGGTTTTCTTCCATAGTGGCGGCGATCTGTTCCTTCAGCGCCTGGGGCAGTGAGTAAAAGAAGTCGTGCTGGTTCACCACCTCCTCCTCGGTCGCGTGGTCCGACGGCTCCGTCTCTGGGTCGTTGGCCTGGCGGCGGCGGGCTTTGGTCTGCATAGCGGCCAGCACGGCCTGCCGCTGTAAGGCGAGCGCCTTCTCGCGCTCCCCCAGGAACAGCCGCCACCACTCCGCGCGGGCGTTGGCGGCCTCTTTCGTCATGGCAAGTCGGTAGCCGTGGGGGGTGCGGGTCCAGACGCCCGGCACCATCTGGGCCAGGGCGGTCATCAGCACGCGCAGGGGGCGGCCGTTCAGGCGTATCTGCGTCTTGAGGTCGGCGCAGTCGGGGGCGGCGGTGAGGAGGAACCGGTGTTCGTCTTCCAGGGTGTCCGTGCTCTTGTCCAGGCTCTCCTTCTGGAGCACTTCGCCGAGCGGGACGCTGATGACATCAAGGGAAATGAGTCGGTCCAGGCGCGTGTCGGCGTCGAGCATCCGCTTCTGGCCGAGGGGGGATGTCTCGGCAGGAGCCGGGGCAGCGGGCGTCACCGCAGGCGCGGCAAGGGGCGGTGGTGGGG
>CAXTWM010000513.1:0-2647 GCA_964247915.1 uncultured Armatimonadales bacterium
AAGCACCTTTTAATGCCCGCCCTGCGGGGGGGATTAGGCAGGGCCGGCGGGGTGGGGGCGCGGGCGGCGGGGACGGCCGGGGGGCAGGCGACGCCCGCCGCGCCGGCCTCCACGCTGATTCAGGGCGGGACGGTGATAGACGGGACGGGGGCGAAGGGGCGGGTGGAGGACGTGCGGGTGCAGGGCGAGCGCATCCAGGCCGTCGGGCGGCTCCGCCCGCTGCCCGGCGAGCGGGTCGTGGACGCAACGGGCCTAGTCGTCGCGCCCGGCTTCATTGACGCCCACTCGCACGCCGATGGCGGGCTGCTGCAAGACCCGAACGCCGAGACCATGATCCGGCAGGGCATCACGACCTCCGTGGTCGGCCAGGACGGCGGCTCGCATTTCCCGTTAAAGGACTATTTTAGCCAGCTTGAAGCCACCCATGTCGCGCTGAACATCGCCTCGTTTGTCGGGCACGGGACCATGCGGCAGCAGGTGATGGGGAAGGACTACAAGCGGGCCTCAACGCCGGACGAGACGGCGAAGATGCAGGCATTGGTGGCGCAGGAAATGGACGCGGGCGGCCTGGGGCTGTCGTCGGGCCTGGAATACGACCCCGGCTTTTACTCCACGACGGGCGAGCTGGTCGCCTTAGCGCAGGTGGCGGGGCGGCATGGCGGGCTGTATATTAGCCACGTCCGCGACGAGGGCGACAAGGTCTTCGATTCGTTCCGCGAATTGATCCTGATTGGGAAAGACGGGCGGATGCCCGCCCAGATCTCCCACATCAAGCTGGACACCTCCCCCGTCTGGAACAAGGCCGGGGACGCCCTGGCGCTGATGGACGACGCCCAAAAGCGCGGGCAGGACGTGAGCGCGGACGTCTACCCGTACACGTTCTGGCAGTCCACGATCACCGTCCTGATCCCGACGCGCGACTGGAGCGACCGCGCGGCCTGGACCAAGGGGCTGGCCGAGGTTGGCGGCGCGAGCCACATCCTGCTGACGGGTGACACGGCGGACCCGGACTGGCAGGGCAAGACGGTCGCGCAGATCGCCGACCTGACGCACCAGGACCCGGTGACGGTCGTTCAAACCATCGTCGCGCACACGCACGGGCCGCAGGCGAAGCCGGGCGCGGGCGAGAGCGTCGTCGTGACGGCCATGACCGAGGACGACGTCCAAAAGTTCATCGCCTCCCCGCGCATCATGTTCTGCACCGACGGCAGCCTGCACCCGACGCACCCGCGCGGGGCCGGCTCGTTCCCGCGCGTCCTGGGCCGCTACGTCCGCGAGAGACACGCCCTGACATTGGAAGCGGCCATCCACAAGATGACCGACCTGCCCGCCCGCCGTTTCGGGTTTGCGGGCCGGGGCGAGATCAAGCCGGGCTTCCAGGCCGATCTGGTGCTGTTCGACCCCAAAACCGTTCTGGATCGGGCGACCACGGCGGACCCCGCCGCCGCGCCGGTCGGCCTGCCGGACGTCTTCGTGAACGGCGTGCAGGTACTGGACAACGGCGCGTTCACCGGCGCCCACCCCGGCGAGGCGCTGCGGCGGAAGGCGACTGCGCCCCGGCCCTGAAGGGCCGGGCTATTCCCGGCTCCGCCGGACAAAGCCCCTCCGGGGCTGAAGATAGGTTCCCGCAGGCTTATCCTCAGCCCCGCGTCTCGGTTATTGGGGTGAGGGGCTTCGTGTTCTTCTTAGCCCGGCCCTTCAGGGCCGGGGACGCAAAAGGCCACTTCATGCCCAAACCCCAGGAGCAGGAATCGGAACAAATGGGCGCGACGCGGGCGGCGCGGGAGGAGCGGGGGAAACTGCAAAGCCACTTCGGGCGGCGCGACATCCTCTTCTACCTCATCTGCACCCTGGTCGGACTGGACACCATCGGGGCGGTCGCCAAGAACGGGGCGCAGGGGTTCACCTGGCTGGCCTTCCTGGGCGTCTTCTTTTTTCTGCCTTACGGACTGCTGACGGCGGAACTCGGCTCGGCGTTCACGGATGAGGGCGGGCCGTATGTCTGGACGCGGCTGGCCTTCGGGCGGCTCGCCGGGGCGATCACCGCCGTGCTGTACTGGGTCTCCAACCCGATCTGGGTGGGCGGGTCCCTGTGCATCACCGCCGTCACCGCCTTCGGGGACTTCGTGACGCCGCTGCACGGCGCGGCCAAGTACGGGTTCGCGCTCGGCTTCATCTGGCTGACGGTCGGGTCGGCCATCGTCTCCTTCAAGATCGGCAAGTGGCTCCCGACGATTGGGGCGTGGGCGCGGATCGTCGTTCTGTCGTTCTTCACCGTCTCCGTCGGCATCTACGCCGCCAAGTACGGCGTCCACGGCTTCGGCGCGCATGATTTCTCGCCGACGTATGCCGTGTTCATCGCCGCCGTGCCCGTGCTGGTCTTCAACTACACGGGCTTCGAGCTGCCGAGTGCGGCGGGGGACGAGATGACGCACCCGCAGCGGGACGTGCCGGCGATGGTGGCCTGGTCCGCGGGGTGGGCGCTGCTGCTGTACGGCGCCCCCATCCTGGCCGTCCTGCTCGTCCTGCCGACGGGCGAGGTCACGGGCCTGGGCGGGTTTTTGGACGCGGTGAAGGCGGTCTTCACCGTCTACGGCGGCACGGTCGCGGCGGGCGGGGCGACCACACTAACGGGGTGGGGCAAGGT
>CAXTWM010000514.1:0-2638 GCA_964247915.1 uncultured Armatimonadales bacterium
TCGCAGGAGCGTTGAAAAGCGTGTTGACAGAAACTCCGACAACGCTATGCCCCAACTGTTCCACAAGAAGCCTGTTTTTTGATTGACTTTCTGGGAGGAAGTGTGCCGCCCCGACGATGCTTCGCCATGCGCCGGACCGTGACTGGGCGGGTGCTGTGAAGCAGGAGAGCGAAAAAGAGGCCGGCGCTGAAAGTGCCGGCCCCTCTTACTTTGAACCTCTCACGACGGCTAGCCAACGATGAACGGGGAGACTTTCGCCAGGACGGCGTCCGGATCCATCGGGGTGTCAATGCCGTGGTTGGTGGCTGCCAGCGGCGCGGGCGGGGCGGGCGTGCCGCCCGCGATCAGGTTGTCCGACAGCAGGCGGTTCTGGACGGCCTGCAAGGCGGCGGTGTGACGCGCCTCGGTGCCCAGGATGCCCGCCGCCGTGGTCAAGAATATCTTGGTGCGGAAGAAGGGAATGGCCCCCAGGTAGGCCATCGTCCCCGTCGCCTCCACGTCAATCAGCAGGGCCAGAATCTGCTCGCGGCTCATGGTCTCGACGCCGAACTGGTACTTCTTGGGCTTGATGCCCAGGTTCGGGATGATGCCGTCCAGCTTCAGCGCCCCGCGCAGGAATTCCCGGTGCGCGGCCTCGACGCCCGCGAACTGGATGATGTGGTAGACGTCCGGCAGGTAGGTGTCGAGGTTCAGGCCGGGGATGGGGGCGCCCTGCTGCGTGTGGCCGCCGCCGGTCAGGCGGGCGACGCACTGCCGGTACAGCTCCGATTCGAGGTCTTCCAGGGCCAGGGCGTAGTTGAGGACCTTGACGTCGGCTTTGAGGTTCAGGCCGGGCAGGGCCAGCAGGCCCAGCGTCGGGATGTCGCCGTAGGTGAGCGTCTTGGACGCCCCGAAGACGCCCTCGCGGGAGGCGACCAGGGACGCCGCCCCGATGCCCGCGATGCCGACGGCGGCCCGGCCCGCCGCCTTCAGGAACCTGCGCCGGGCGGCGGGCGACTGGCCCGCGTCTTCCGGCGCGGCCATCGTTGTTATGGCAGGCGTCTGGCCCTCGGCGCCGATCCAGGTGGGGATGTAGGCGGGCGTATGGGAAGGAAGTTGGTCTGTGTTGTGCATGGTGAAATGGCTCCTTACGCCAAGAACGGCTGGACGGACTTCAGTATCTGCTCCGGCGTTTGGAAGAACTCGAAGTCGTACTCGCCCTTCTGGCGGGGCGTCACCTGCGCGTCGCCGAGCATCCGGGAGGGGCTGGGGTCCCGGATCAAGGTCAGCTTCAGGACGGACGAGTGCCGGGCCTCGGTCGAGTAGATGCTGGCTGCCACCTGGGTCAGCTTCAGGTCGGTGATCGCCCCCGCCGCGCCCAGGTAGGCCCGGACGCCGGTCTCCTCGACCAGCGAGATCACTTCCAGGATCGAGCGCAGCGTCGCCCCGAAGGGCGCGCGGTAGCCGCCGGGATGGGGGCCGACGGGAGTCCCGCCCATCTGCTGGATCGCCGCCCGCAGGAAGTCGCGGTGGGCGGCCTCGACGGCGGCGAACTGCTGCAAGTAGGTGAAGCCCATCTGCGGGTGCGGTGGCGGCAGGTAGCCGGTCGGGATCGAGAGCGTGTAATCGGACACGTCGGCGGGCAGCGGCGTCCCGATGTCCTTGCCCGCCGCTAGGTTGAGCGCCTGCCGGTACAGGTCGGCCTCCAGCGTTTCCAACGTCAGGGCGTAGTTCAGGACGCGCTCGTTCATGTGGCGGCCCGGAATGCCCGGAAAGTGCTCGTTGTCCGGGGTGGTGACGAGGTCGAGGAGCTGCTTGCCCGTCGCCTGGGCCGGGCGGGCGGTGAACAGGGCGAGGGCCGCCGCCCCCAGTCCCGCCGCCGCCATGCGCGCGAGGAAGGCGCGGCGGCCGGGTTCGTCCCGGCACAGTTCCTGAAAATCGGGTCGGAAATCGGGCATGAGTGGTGACTCCTCCATGTCGTCTTTATACCATGCCCCGGCGGTTCCTGCGACATGTAATCGCAGACTTTGATAATTATTAACCCTCTGTTAATTATTAATCAGGCGTTAACATGCGCCGGGGCAGGTCCCGCCCAGACACAAAAACACCCGCCTTTCCCATGAAAAGCGGGTGCTGTGCGCCGGATGCTCTGTCCCCAGGGCCTCAGTGATGGCCGCCGAGGACGCCGACGAGGGTGACGATCCGCACCACGATCAGGATCGCGCTCAGGATGCCGCCGATCAGGCCGCAGATGCGCCCGGCGGCGACGCTGCCGCGCTGGGACGGGTCGGCCTCGCCCCGGTCAATCGCGGCCAGGGCGTTCGTGCCCTGGACGTAGGCCATCGGGCCGAGGATGATGCCGAAACAGATAAAGCTCAGGATGCCCATCGTCAGAATCTGGCCGCCCTTGACCTCGACCGGGTAGACGCCGGGCTGGGCGAACGGCCCGGCGGGAGTCTGCCCATATGCCCCGGCGGGCGGCGGCGGCCAGGCCGGCGCGCCGCCCGGCGGCGTCCCATAAGGGGGGGGAGGGGCCGGCGTCCCGCCCGGAGTCGGGATCGGGTTGCCCGCCAGGTCGTACTTCTGCTCGGGCGGCTGCCCATACTGCTGCGCGCCCGGCGCGGCGCCGGGGGCTGGCCCCCCGAAGGAAGGCGGCGGG
>CAXTWM010000515.1:0-2614 GCA_964247915.1 uncultured Armatimonadales bacterium
TACCTCCCCCTCGACCCCGCCTACCCGCCCCACCGGCTGGCCTTCCTGCTGGGCGACGCCCGCCCGGTCCTCACCCTGGCGCAGCCCCGCTTCCGGGACGCACTGCCCGCCGAGGGGCGTGTCATCCCCTTGGGGGCGGGCCTGGAGGATGGGGAGAGTGACGCCGACCTGCCGGGCGGGGCCGCGCCGGATGACCTCGCCTACGTCATCTACACGTCCGGCTCGACCGGGCAGCCGAAGGGAGTCCTGCTGGCGCACCGGGGCGCGTGCAGCAACCTGCGCTGGCGTCAGCGGTGCTTCCCGCTGACCGCCCGAGACCGGATGCTCCAGACCTACTCGTTCAGCTTCGACCCGTCCGTCTGGGCCATCTTCTGGCCGCTCGTCTCGGGGGCGACGCTGGTCCTGCCGCGCCCCGGCGGGACGGCGGACGGCGGGTACTTGGTCCAGACGCTGGCCGCGCAGCGGATCACCGTCGCCGGGTTCGGCCCGGCCCAACTGCGGACGCTGCTGGCGCACCCCGACATCGGGCAGTGCCGACACCTGCGGCACCTGTTCTGCGGCGGCGAGGCGATGCCGCCGGACCTGCCGCGCCTCGTTCATTCCCTTCTGAGGGCCGAACTGCACAACGTCTACGGCCCGACCGAGGCGACGATTGACGCCGCCTGCTGGACGGTCCCGCGTGATTGCGCCGGGGGGGACGCCCCTATCCCCATCGGCTTCCCCATCGCGGGCGCCGGGCTGTTCCTGCTGGACGACGACGGGCACCCGGTCGCCGGGGGCGAGCCGGGCGAGCTGTACGTCGCCGGGGTCGGCCTGGCGCGCGGCTACCTGAACCGGCCCGAGCTGACGCGGGAGCGGTTCCTGCCTCACCCCTTCGACCGAACGCCGGGGGCGCGGCTCTACCGGACGGGCGACCTGGCCCGGCGCGGGGCCGGAGGCGAGGTCTACTTCCTGGGCCGCCGCGACACGCAGGTGAAGCTGCGCGGCTTTCGGATCGAGCTGGGTGAGATCGAGGCCGCCCTGCGCGGCCACGCCCACGTCCGGGACGCCGCCGTCACCGTGCGCGAGGACCGGCCCGGCGAAAGGCGGCTGGTCGCGTATGTCGTCGCCCAGGCCGGCCTCGCCCCGACCGGCCCCGCCCTGCGCCGGTTCCTGACCGGGATGCTGCCCGCGCACATGGTCCCCGCCGCTATCGTCTTTCTGGACGCACTCCCCCTGATGCCCAGCGGCAAGCGGGACCGGGCCGCCCTGCCGCCGCCCGGCGAGACGGGGGAGCGCGGGCCGGACTTCGTCCCGCCCCAGGACCCGCTGGAGCACCAGCTCCTCCAGATCTGGGAGGACCTGCTGGACATCCGGCCCGTCGGCGTCCGGGACAGCTTCTGGGACTTGGGCGGGCACTCGCTGCTGGCCGCCCGGCTGCTGGACCAGGTCGCCCACGCCTGCGGCCGGTCCGTGCCGCTGTCCGCCTTGTATGAGGGCGGGACGGTCGAATCCCTGGCCGCTCACCTGCGCCGGGGCGGCTCTCCGGCCCCCGCGACGCCGCTGGCCCGTCTCAGCGGCGGATCGCGGCGGCCCTTCTTCTACCTGTACGGCTTCCACCCGCTAGGCGGCTTTTACTGCTACCACCTGGCCCGACGCCTGCACGCGGAGCAGCCGCTGTTTCTCCTGCACCCGCCGGCCGAGCGCGGACCCGGCCCGCTGACAATCAAGGGCATGGCCGCCGATTACCTACCCGTCCTCCGCGCGGCCCAGCCGCACGGCCCGTACCGGCTCGGCGGCTTCTGCGGGTCGGGCCTGGTCGCCTACGAGATGGCGCGTCAGCTCGCGGCATCGGGCGAGAGGGTCGAGTTCCTGGCGCTCATCGAGGCCCACGCGATCAATGCCCCGTTCCGTCTGGCCCTGCGCCGCCTGGCCCGGACCCCGCGCCGCTTCCGCGCCTGGCAGCAGCTCCTGCTGCCCCCGCTGGCCTGGGCGCAGAGCCGGTGGCGCGTCTTGCGCGGGCGCGGCGAGCCGGGGCTGATCGAGGCGTGTGACCGCGCGGCGGCGGCTTACGCTCCGCGCCCCTACGTCGGCCCGGTCCGCCTGCTGCGCGCCGCCGATGACCCCGAACTGTTCCCAGCCGACCCCGTCGCCCTGTGGCGCGAGGCCGCGCCGGCCCTGACCGTGGAAGACGTGCCGGGGACGCACCTGAGCTGCCTGCTGGAACACGTCGGTGCCCTGGGGGAACGCCTGAGCGCGTGCCTGGATGCCCTTGACGCCGATTGAAGTCCCGGAGGACGCCCGAGCCGGGGGCGTCCAGGTCTGGCGCGCGGACCTGGACTGTCCCCCTGTCGCGCTGGGTGTGCTGGCCCGGACGCTCTCCGAGGACGAGCGTGCGCGCGCGGGCCGCTTCCGCCGGACGCGCGACGGGGACCGGTTCGTCGCCGCGCGCGGCCTGCTGCGCGTCCTCCTGGGCGACGCCCTGGCCTGCCCGCCGCCCGCCCTCCATTTCCGGTACAACCCCTGCGGCAAGCCCGCACTGGCGGCTGACGGTGCGCGCCTGGGCTTCAACCTGTCCCATAGCGGCGGCGCGGCCCTGTTCGCGCTGGCCCCCGCCCGCGAGGTCGGTGTAGAC
>CAXTWM010000516.1:0-2575 GCA_964247915.1 uncultured Armatimonadales bacterium
CGGTAACGGTCACGGATGCAGACCTTGGCGGCAACGGCGTCAACAGCGGCGGCCTGTACCGCCCGAACGACGGGGTGGACATCGCCGACTGCATGGACACCGGGGGCGGCTACTATGTCGGCTGGACGGCGGCGGGGGAGTGGCTGAGATATACCATCACGGCAAAGGCGGCGGGGACGTACACGGTAGAGTTCCGCGTCTCGGCGGCGGGCGCGGGCGGCCGTTTCCACCTGGAGGATGCGCGCGGCACGGACCTGACCGGCCCGGTCACGGTTCCGGGCACGGGCGGCTGGCAGAACTGGGCCACTGTCCGCGCCCACGTCACCCTCCCCTCAGGCCGCCAGGTCCTCAAACTCGTCGAAGACAGCGGCGGATATGACCTGAACCGCATGACCTTCACGCGGCCCTAGCTTCCTGCCGCAAAAGCGCGTCCGCTCTGGTACACTGTCCCCATGAGCACCCGCAAACACAAGACCGAGAACCAAGAGTTCTACCGCTACTGCCGCCGGTGGGACCTTCCGGCCCTCCCCCGCCCCGCGTCGGACGCCTACCTGCACGGCATCCTGCGGCAGCTCTACGACCTGGACGGGGCGGGCGGCGACGCCCACCTGGTCTGCGACGCGGGCCACCTGGGGAACGAGACCATCGAGTGGTGCTTGCAGAACCTCGCCGAGCGGCCCGAAAAGTGCCACCCCGACCGCGAAGTCCGGGACCTCTCCGCCGCCGTGCTCCTGGCCTACCGCAGCCTGCCGCCGGGGCGCCGCACCCGCCTCTACAGCAAGCCGTTCTAGGCAGCTCGGGCCGGGGCGGAGACAGCAAAAAAGCGCCAGCCCCTCGGGCTGCCGCTTCGTGTCACGCTGTTTTTTTGGCAACGTAGGGATAGTATATCACATAGCGGGCAAGAAGTCAAGATTTGCTGAAACGCTCCTGAACTGCGCCATCTGCCGTGTCAGCCCTTTGCGCTCGTCTTCCGCCTTATAAAGTGCGTGGTTAAGGCGATTTTCCTGCCCCCAAATTGCTCCGTTGCGTCTCACAATTGACGCATTTTTCAGTGGGTGGTTAAAACCGCAGCAACAAAAGCACGAAGTCCGCCTGCGCGGACTAAGAACGTGATCCTAACCTGCGGAGGCAGGTTTCGTGAACTCGTTGCCGCGACTTCAGTCGCCCGCAAAGATGCGCCCAATAGCCAGCAGGAGATCGGCGGTGCGGGGAACAACAAGCGAGCATGAACAAATCAGCCCTCGTTCTTCCGGCCCTGGCCGCCGTCCTGCTGACCGCCGCCGTCCCGGCTCGCGCGGACAAGACAGCAGCGGACAAGGCCGCCGCAGACCCGGCAGCGGCGGTGGCGCCCGAGCGGCTGACGCAGGGGAGCTTGTCTGCCGAGGAATATGCCTTTAAGCAGAAAGTCTACCGTCTGCATGTCGCGCGGGGAGTCAACTCCGGGCGTCCACGCCTCTACGACCTGCCGCCGTCCGCGCTCGCGACCGTTCCCGGCACGACGACTGTGATGCGCCGTGATGCCGCCGCCGCCCTGGGAAAGCTGCTGGCCGCCGCCCGCGCCGACCTGGCCTCTGACCAGGCCGCCACGGGGAGCGATGCCGAGACCACCGACCGCCGCGCGCGCGCCGGGCGCGTCGAGGCGCTGGCCCTCAACAACGCCTACCGGTCGGCCTCGACGCAGTTCTCGATCTGGGACCGCAACTTCGCGGGCTACCTCGCCGCGACGCGGGCGCAGCGGCTGGCGCTCCCCGGCGGCGAGTTCGGCGACGCGGCCGCCGCCTTGCTGCGTGACTATGTCGGCGTGCGCGTGGCTGCGCCGGGCTTTTCCAATCACCAGGGCGGCATCGCCGTAGACTTCGCCCTCCGGCTCAAGCCCACGCCGACAGGCGAGGCAAGCGGCCTGGGACCGTCCACGGCGCAGGCCGACCCCTGGAAGGAGTCCTGGTTCTGGCGCTGGCTGGGTCGCCGGGCCGGCGAGTTTGGCTTTGTCGCCTACCTGCCGGAGCCGTGGCACTGGGAGTACCTGCCGGACCGCGTCGGCAAGGGGCGGGGTTAGCCGCGTCATGTCCCCGGAATGAATTCCGGGTCTTCGATAAAGCGATTGTCCACCTGCGTGGACATTCAGAACCCGCGAAGCGGGCTGTCTGCGAAGGCGGACACCTGCACTTCTAAAGCCCCGGTCTCCAGACCGGGCGCACCTGATGCAAGAGATCCCATGACACCCGCCCTTCGACATGCCCTGCCGGTCTTCCTGCTGCTTTCCCTCGCGTTAAGCTCCTGCGCGTCACGGCCCGCCGCGCCTCCGCCCGCCATCCCCGCCGCGCCCGCGCCGCTGTGGACGGACGCCGAGCGGGCGGCGTGTGTCACGTTCTGGAGCCGGCCCGGACGGATGCGGGTCTCGTTCGCGCCCGCCCGCGCGACGCTCACCCCCGAAGCGTCCCTCTGGTTCTCCACCTTCAACCGCGCCCTGCGGGCCGCCCCGCCCGCCCAGGCCGCCGCGTGGAGAGCCTGGACGGACGCCAAGTTCGCCCACGACCGCTGGGGCGCAACACTCTTCTACGTCGATTCCACCGTC
>CAXTWM010000517.1:0-2567 GCA_964247915.1 uncultured Armatimonadales bacterium
GGGCGGGCAGGGCCGCCGCCGCGAGCTGCTCCGGGTGGCTCTCCAGGACGGGGTTGACCGCGATCGTGGAGGCTTCTTTGCCCGCCGTGACGGTGAAAAAGTTCAGGCCCGTCGTGCCGTCCAGGCCCGCGCCGGCCTTGTGCTGGCTGTTGACCTGCGCCGCCAAAGAGGCGGCCAGCGTGTCGAGTTTCCCCTGGTAGGCGGCGACATCGTTCTGGCCTTGGATCAGGCCGGCGAGTTCGCCCCTCTTCAAGTCGCCGTGGGCGGTCAGGCTGCCCTGCGTGACGGCGTAGGCGTCCGTCCCCACCACCAGCGCCTGGGTGCCGACCGAGACGTTGACCGTGCCGTCCGAGTTGGCCGTGGTGGAGACGTTCGCCAGGCCCGAAATCTTGTCCAGGAGCAGGTCCCGCTGGTCCAGCAGCCCGTTGACCGGGTGCCCCGACGCGCTTTGCTGCCGGATGGTGACGTTCAGCGCGGCGATCTGGCTGCTGTCGTCGTTCAAGCTCTGGACGTCGGCGGCGGCGTGCTGGGTCAGCGCCGTGTTCAGCGACGTCAGCCGCTGCTGGACGCCCCCGAAGACCTGCGCCAGCGCGTCCCCCTTCTGGATGGTCGTGGCGCGGACGCCGAGGTCGTCCGGGTTGTTGGCGAGGTCCCGGAAGCCGTTGAAGAACGCGCCCAGGGCCGCGTTCAGCCCCGTGTTCGACGGCTCGCCGAAAGCGTCACCCACCTGAGTCAGTGCGCCCTGGAGCGTGGACTGGTAGCTCTTGCCCCCCGTCGCCTCGCGGACCTGGGTGTCCAGGAACTGGTCCCGCGCCCGCCCGATGCGGCTGATCGCGACGCCCGTGCCCAGCGCCTCCCCGGCGGGGACCGCGCTGTGGTCGTCCGTGGCGACGAGGTCAAGCGCCACCTGGTCCACCGACTGCACGGAATAGCCGTCCGTGCCGGCGTTGGCGATGTTCTGGCCCGTCACGTCCTGCCCGATCTGTGCGGCGGCCAGACCCGTGCGTCCGATCTCGATTCCGAAAAACGTCCCCGGCATATCAGAAGTCCTCTCTCGCCCGACAGTCTCAGGCTAGGCGCGGCGGTCGAGCAGCAGGCGGCCCGCCATGCGGCCGCCCCCGCCGTAGCCGTTGTCGGCTGTGCGTCCCGCCTCCACGAAGAGGTCCAGCGTGAACGCCAGGTAATTCAGTTCGTTCTGGATGAGCTTCTGGTTGGAGCGGGTCAGCGCCTGCACCCGGCCCAGCGTCCGCCGCAGCCCGTCTTCCAGGGCGGGCAGGCCGCGCAGGCTTGTGGCGGGCAGCATCTCCTTCAGGGCCGAGAGCGTGAGCGCCGCCCCCGCCTCGTCCGTCAGCGCGGCCCGGCGCGCGGCGTCCTGCGCTTCCAGGATGGTCAGCATCCCGCAGTGCTCTTCCTGGAGGGCGGCGAAGCGCGCGCGGTTGCAGGCCAGCAGCGCCTGCTCTTGGGCTTCCAGCAGCTTGCAGTGGCGCGTTTGCAGCGCCAGCTCGTCGCGCAAGACCTGTAAAATCCGTTTCGTGTCGGTCATGGTTCCTAAGCCTTGATTCCTAAGCCTTCTCGTCGGTCTTCGGCTTGCCCGTTTGCGGGGCGTCCCCAAGGGACGGGGCGAGCTGGTCGTACATCATCTTCGCCATGCCCAGGTCGCCCCGACCGGACATCGCATCGGCCAGCGTCTGGTCCATCATGCCCTGGAAGATCTCCTGGCCGTCGCCGTCGTCCTTGACCAGCGTGTCTTTGGGAACGGTCTTCCGCATCTCCTTTAGGAGTTCGTTCACGAAGTAGCCTTCGAACTGCTGCGTGGCTTTCTTCAGGTCCAGATGCTTTTTGTCCAGCGCGGGCGGCGCGAGCGTTTCGATACGGAGCATGGCTATTGCACCTCGATCTCGGCGTGCAGCGCGCCCGCTTCCTTCATCGCCTGCAAGATGGCGATGAGGTCGCGCGGCGTCACGCCCAGCGCGTTCAGCGAGCGGACGACCTTGTCCAGTGTCGTGCTGCTCGGCACAGGAATAAGCCGCTCGTTCCCCTCCTGCACCTGGACGATCTTGCGCGGCGCGGTCACGGTGACGCCCTTAGAAAACGCCTCCGGCTGCGAGATGACCGGCGCGTTGGCGATGGAGACGGTCAGGCTGCCGTGGGCGACGGCGCAGGCGGTGACTTCCACGTTGCCGCCCATGACCACGGTGCCGGTGCGCTCGTTGATGACCACGCGGGCGACTTCATCGGTCTCCACGGGGACGGATTCGAGCACGGCGATCAGCGACACGGGCGGGGTGCCGGGCGTGAAGGACACGCGCACCGTGGCGGCATCTTCCGCGCCGGCCCCAGTCGCGCCGGGAGGAAGGTGGGCGCTGATGGCCGCCGCAAGCCGGGCCGCCGTGGTGAAATCGGGGTGGTTCAGGGTCACTTCCAGCGCGCCCTGCGCCCCGCCCGGCGCTCCGCCTCCTAGAGTCGTCGGCACGTCCTGCTCGACCAGGGCGCCGCCGGGGATACGGCCCACGGTGACGAAGTTCTTGGCGACGCCGCCGCCCGCCCCGCCCCCGGCGAGGAACCCG
>CAXTWM010000518.1:0-2565 GCA_964247915.1 uncultured Armatimonadales bacterium
GTTCGCACCCTACAGCACAGCCCGTCTCCGTAGGGGCGAACCTTGTGTTCGCCCTTTTTAGGCTTTCTGGCCGCACCATTCACGGCGGAGAACTTGACATTACCCCCCCTTTTCTTCTACAATCTCTTCACATGTCTCACCCAACGTCCGACACTCCCCTGCGGTTCGCCCTCGTCGGCTGCGGCACCATCGCCCCTACGCACGCGCAGGCGCTGGCGGCCCTCCAGGACGACGGGGCGACCCTGGTGGCCTGCTGCGATTCGGTCGCGGAGCGGGCGGGGGCGCTGGCCGGGCGGTTCGGGCTGGATGTGGGCGAGTTCGACGATCTGCTGGCCGACCCTCTGGTAGACGCCGTCTGCCTCTGCACGCCGAGCGGGACGCACGCCGACCTGGGCGAGCGGGCGCTGCGGGCGGGCAAGCACGTCGTCGTCGAGAAGCCGATGGACGTCAGCCTGGCCGCCTGTGACCGGCTCCAAGCCGCCCAGCGCGAGTCGGGCCGGCGTCTCGCCGTCATCTCCCAGCACCGCTTCGACCACGCCAGCATCGAGGTCAAAGCGGCCCTGGACGGCGGCGCGCTGGGCCGGATGGTCTTCGCCGAGGCGCGCGTGCCGTGGTATCGGACGCAGGAGTATTACGATTCGGGCGACTGGCGCGGGACTTGGGCGCTGGACGGCGGGGGGGCGCTGATGAACCAGGGGGTTCACACCGCCGACCTGCTGCGCTGGCTGGGCGGGCCGATTGAAACCGTCTACGCGCAGGCGCGGACATTGGCGCACGAGCGTATCGAGGTGGAAGACGTGGTCGCGGCGACCGTGACGTTCGCCAGCGGCGCGGTCGCGACGCTGTCGGCTTCCACCGCCCTGTACCCCGGCTTTCCGGTCCGGCTGGCCCTGCACGGGACCGAAGGCAGCGCGATCATCGAGGGCGACATGCTGCACACGCTGACGACGAAGGGCGGCGTGTCCGGCGGCGGCGAGGCCGCCCACGCCCACGCGCTCCAAGTCGCGACGGGCGGCACGAAGGCGGCGACGGCGCAGGCGGGGTCGCTGACCGCTGCGTCCGACCCGGCGGCGGTCTGGGGCGAGGCGCACCGGGCGCAGCTCGCGGACTTCGTCCGCTGCTGCCGGACGGGCGAAACACCCGTCGTGGACGGCGTGGAAGGCCGCAAGGCCGTGGAGCTGGTGCTGGCGGTCTACGAGTCGGCCCGGACGGGCCAAGTGGTCCGGCTATGATCCTCGTCGGCATTGACCCCGGCACGGCGACCACGGGGTACGGCGTCATCGAGAAGCGCGGCGACCGGGTTTCGTTTCTCGCCTGCGGGGTCATCTCGACGCCGCCCGAGGACGACGCCCCCAGCCGGCTGAAGACGATCTACGACGAGTTCAACGCCCTGCTGGACCGGTACAAGCCCGAGGCCGTGGCGACCGAGCGGCTGTTCTTCACCAACAACGTCACGACGGGTATCCCCGTGGGCCGCGCGCTGGGCGTGATCCTGCTGACGCTGGCCCAGCGCGGCCTGCCCTGGGAGGAATACACGCCGACGCAGGTGAAGAGCGCTATCGTCGGGACGGGACGGGCCGAGAAGAAGCAGGTGCAGTTCATGGTGACCCGCCTGCTGGGGCTGACGGAAGTGCCCAAGCCGGACGACGCCGCCGACGCGCTCGCCATCGCGATCTGCCACGCCCATTCGGTGCGGCTCGGCTCGCTGGCCTCTGCCGCCGTCGGCCTGGCCCCCGCACGGGGGCCGTCCGTCGTCCGGCGTGGGGTGCGGGGATAGGATCGGCAGAAACTTCACAGGAGAAACGAACGAATGGCCGGAACAGTGGTGGCGGTGTTTGACGACAACGCCCAGGCGGAGCAGGCGGCACAGGCGCTGATCGAGGACGGGGTGCCGCTGGAAGACATCACCCTCGTTTATCACGGGGCGGGCGGCGCGTCGGGCACCCCCGACACGCACAACGGGCCGGATCAGGCGACCCTGGCGACCGGCGTGCGCGAGGTCGAGACGCACGACGTCGAGCGGCCCATCAACGCCGCCGATGAGATCGCGCCGCGCGGCATCGTCGGGTTCGTCATCGGCGCCCCGCTCGGCTCGCTGCTGGGGTCCACGCTGGTCTTCTTCGAGACGCTGGAAAAGTTCATCGCCGCCCACGCCCTCGCCTACCAGCTCGTCTGGGCGCTGTTCGGCGGCATCCTGGGCATGATCTGGGGCATGGTGACGGCGGGCGGCATCCCCAAGGAGGCCGCGCGCGGCTACCACGCCGACATCGAGAAGGGGCGGACACTGGTGACGACGCTGGCGTCGAGCCGCAACGCGCCCCACTTCCAGGAGATCCTGCGCTCCTTCGGGGGCCGCAAGCTGGGCTTCTTCCCCCGCTTCCTCGATTCCATCCAGAGCGTCGAGTCGTGACCCAGCCTTTGACGGAAACCGCGCCCGAAGACGACGTGGTCGGCGACCCCAAATCTGCCCCGGCCGTCGCGCAGACGACCGAAGAGGCCGTGCGCCTGGTCCTGACGCATCTGGAGCGGCAGGCGGGACGTGCGGACGGGGGCGCGGGCTGGGAG
>CAXTWM010000519.1:0-2532 GCA_964247915.1 uncultured Armatimonadales bacterium
CCCGGCCTTTCGTGGAGTAGAAGCCGTGCCACGGATTGAAACAACTATGAAAACCGCCCTGCTCGTGATGGTCCACGGCTCGCCCCGGCCCGTCGCCAATGAAGATATGTTCCGGGTCGTGGAGGAGGTCAAGGCACGGAACGTCTTCGACCACGTCGCCGTCGGCTTCATGGAGTGCAACGAGCCGACCATCCCCGACGCCGTGGACGCCTGCGCGGCGGGGGGCGCGGAGCGTATCGTCGCCGTGCCGTACTTCCTGCACACGGGGACGCACGTCGCCGACGACCTGCCGACGCTTTTGGAAGAGGCACGGGAGCGGCACCCGCACGTCCAGTTCCAGATGGGCCGCTACATCGGCACGTCGCCGCTCCTCACGGACATCCTCGCCGCCCGCGCCCACGCAGCGCAGGGCCGTTAATTTGTATCACACGGCAGCGCTGCCGCACGGCCCCCAGGAGCCGTCTCCCGCAACCACAACTCTCAGCGGAACCCGCAAGAAAGAAGCAAGACTCGCAATGCCCAACCACGCCTCCCTCCGGCTCCTGCCGCTCCTGGTCGGCCTCGGCCTGACCGCGACCCGGCTCCCGGCCCAGACGCCCGCGCCCGCCACGTCTATGACTCACGGCGTTGATCTTTCGACGATTGACACGTCGGTCCTGCCCTGCCGCGACTTCTACCAGTACGCCAACGGCAAGTGGCTGGCCGCCAACCCCGTCCCCGCCGACCGCTCCACCTGGGGCGGACTGAGCGAGATCGGGGAGCGCAACAGCACCGTCCTGCACTCCATCCTGGACGAAGCCGCCGCCGGCCCGCCCGCGCCGCCCGGCAGCGTCGAGCGCAAGGTGGCCGATTTCTACCGTTCCGGCATGGACACGGCCCGCATCGAGCGCGAGGGCGCCCGGCCGCTGGCCCCCGAGTTCGCCCGCATCGCCGCCGTCACCGACACGCCCGGCCTGCTGGCCGAGGTCGCGCACCTGCACCAGACCGGCATCCGGGCGGGCTGGGGATTCGGCGTCGGGCAGGACGCTAAAGACAGCGCGCACACCATCGCCCGGCTCGGCCAGGGCGGGCTGGGCCTGCCCGACCGGGACTACTACACTAAGGCCGACGACCGATCGCGCGCCCTGCGCGACGCCTACGCCGCCCACGTCGCCCGGATGTTCGTCCTGCTCGGCGACGCGCCCGGCCAGGCCCAGTCGGAGGCGCAGACCGTCCTGGGCATCGAGACCCGGCTGGCGTCGGCCTCCATGACCCGCCTGGAGCAGCGCGACCCCAACGCCACCTACCACAAGATGACGCTGGCCCAGCTCGATGCGCTGGCCCCCGGCGTGTCCTGGGAGCCGTACTTCGCCGCCGTGGGCGTCCCCGACCCCGGCCCGCTGCTCGTCGGCCAGCCGCAGTTCTTCACCGCCGTCGGCGGGATGCTGACGGGCGTGCCGCTCTCAGACTGGAAGACCTACCTGCGCTGGCACCTGATTAACGCGACGGCGGACGACCTGAGCGACGCCTTCGTCCAGGAGCACTTTGCTTTCTTCGGCAAAACCCTCAGCGGCTCCCCCTCACAGCTCCCGCGCTGGAAGCGCGTCCTGGCCCAGACCGACGGGTCGCTCGGCGAAGGGCTGGGCACATTGTACGTCGCCCGAACCTTCTCGCCCCAGGCCAGGGCGCGCGCCCTCTCCCTGGTGCTGAACCTCAAGGCCGCCCTGCGCGACCGGCTCCAGTCGCTGGACTGGATCGGGCCGGACACGCGCCGCCAGGCGCTCCGCAAGCTGGACCGGATGGCGATCAAGATCGGCTACCCCGACCGCCCGCGCGACTACTCGAAGCTCGCCGTGAGCAGCCCGGACTACGTCGTCAACGCCCTGGCCGCCCGGCGGTTCGAGTTCCGGCGGAACCTCCAGAAGCTGGGGCGGCGCGTGGACCGGACCGAGTGGGGCATGACCGCCCCGACCGTCAACGCCTACTACAACCCGTCCATGAACGAGATCGTCTTCCCCGCCGGCATCCTCCAGCCGCCGTTCTTCGACGCCCAGGCCGACGACGCCTCCAACTACGGGGCCATTGGGGCGGTGATCGGGCACGAGATGACGCACGGCTTCGACGACCAGGGGCGGCAGTTCGACGCCGACGGCAACCTGAAGGACTGGTGGACGGCGTCTGACAAGAAGAACTTCCAGGGGCGTGCCGACCTGGTCGCGCAGCAGTTCGACCGCTTCGTCGCCGTGGACGACCTGCACGTCAACGGGCATCTGACGCTGGGCGAGGACATCGCGGACCTGGGCGGCCTGAAGATCGCCTACCTCGCCTTCGAGAAGGCCCAGGCCGGCAAGCCCCGCGTCAGCATCGGCGGCTTCACCCCGGAGCAGCGCTTCTTCCTGGCCTTCGCCCAGGTCTGGCGCACCAACACCCGCCCCGAAGCGCTGCGCCTGCGCGTGGCGACCGACCCGCACGCGCCCGCCCGGTTCCGCGTCCTCGGCCCCCTCGCCAACCTGCCCGAATTCGCCCAGCGTCAGATGCCCGTTGACGTGCAGG
>CAXTWM010000520.1:0-2529 GCA_964247915.1 uncultured Armatimonadales bacterium
CCCATCGATCAAGGCGCCGGCGCTGGTGACGACGGGCGCCGCCCCGCCCAAAGCGGGGGCGACGCTGCCGAGGAGGGGGGTGATCGCGCCGAGCGCACCGGCGGCGGACGGGGCGGACACGAGCGCGGCGGCGGCAGGGGCGACGGAGGCCAGCGCGGAGGCGGCGGAAGGCGCGGACGCGGGCGAAGTGACAAAGGAAGGCGTCGCGGCGGAAAGCGCGGTGGCGGCAGAGGACGGCGCGGCGGGTGCGGTGGCGAAAGGCTGGTCGTTCGGGTCCGTCAGCGCCGGCCCGGTGAGGGGCAT
Organism: uncultured Armatimonadales bacterium; assembly: GCA_964247915.1. Lineage (GTDB taxonomy): Bacteria > Armatimonadota > Armatimonadia > Armatimonadales > Capsulimonadaceae > JANXMY01. The sequence continues at coordinate 304 of CAXTWM010000520.1, forward strand.
CATCTCCTCGACAAGTGGGACGCGCTTGATGGGCCGCATCGGGCGCAGGTCGGACGGTGGGGCCGATTGGTCAGCCATGATTGCTGTCTCCTCGTGAACAGAATACCCGCAGCGGCGGGGGTTGACACGGCCCCCACTCATCGGCTACAATGGCGGTACAGTAGTAGACAAACAGTGCATGAACCGGAACCATGCCCGCGCCGGGGCGGCTGTCGGCGGCCCGGAACAAGAGTACCAGTACCAGTACCAACGCCCCCCTAGGGAAATGTGGTATTGGTACTGGTACTGGCGCGAAAACAAGCCGTCAGCGGTGGGCCGTGGCGGCGGCGGGCTGGAGCCAGGCGTGGGTGGCGGGCGGCAGGGCGAGGGCGGGGTTGTCATGGTCGCGGATGCCCGCCGCCGTCAGAGTATAAAGGACGCCGGGGCGCAGCGGCGTAGTCGCCAGCGTCACCGTCCTGCCGTCCGCCCCCAGCGTCGCCCGCAGGACGCGCGCGCCGTAGTCCAGGGCGTAGTTCGCGGGCAGGGTCGCCGTCTTCGGGTCCACGGGCTTGGCGTAGGTGACGACCACGCCCGCCGCCGTCGCGCCGGCCTTCTGGATGGCGGGCGTCTGGTTCAGCAGGCCGTACACCTGCAACTGGTTCGAGAAGGTGGACACATACACACGGCCGTTGACCACCGTGGGCGGGCAGAACTTGGCGAACATGCCGACGTCGTCCCGGCCCGCGTTCTGGTGGGAGTCCCACAGCAGGTGCGACAGGTCCGAAGCGTCATAAGCGCGGACGATGCCCGGCACCGTCTCCCAGTTTGCGTTGGCGTCATACGGTGTGCAGGACCAGACGATGCCCGTGCCCGCCTTGCCGCCGTCAGCCGAAACGGACAGGAAGCCGCCGGGCATCCCGTCGGGCACAACGACATTGGACTGCGAGGCGGGCGTCTCGACCAGCTTGCCGCCGGCGAACTTCATGGCTTTGAGGTGGTCGTATTCGGGCCAGATGTAGACCTGCGGGCCGCCGGGGCCGTTCCAATAAACGGGGCCGCCGTGGATGTTGCCCGGCGTCATCTGGAAGGTCTGCGCGATCTGGCTGTCCGCGCCCGCGTGGATGCGGCCCAGATCGTCCCGGTGCGTCAGGTACAGCCAGCCGTTCTTGCCGCCGCCCATGACCAGCGTCGTGCCCGGAACCAGCAGGGGGCCGGACGCGCCCAGGTCGGAGTCGTGCTCGTTCAGCGCGGCCTGGTTGTAGGGCGTGAAGTAGTCCACGACGCCCAGCGTCCCCGGCTTGAGCCGCAGCTTCAGCAGGCTGTTGCCGTAGTCCCGGCCGCCCGTGTCGGCGTCAAACGTCCCGTTGCCGGTCATCGCGTAGATGTTGCCGGCGTCGTCGGCGGCCAGCCCCATGCCGGCCTGCCAGACCGAGCCTTCCGTGCCGTTGGGGGTGACGTTGAAAACGCAGACGCGGGCCAGCGTCCTGGCGTCGTAGCCCAGAATCCACCCGTGAAACGGCGGGTTGTCGGCGTGCGAGCCGAAGCCCAAGTACACGACGCCGTTCACGAGCAGCAGGCCGGGCCGCTGCAAGTGCTGGACGGGGTCCAGCGTGATGCGCCCGTTCACGCTGCCGTCGCCCGTGCCCGCCGCGCTGCCCTTGATGACGACGGGGCTGCCCGGCCGCTCCTTGCCGGTCGCGAGGTCCAGGGCGTGCAGGCGATGAACATACGTTCCGCCCTCCTTCGTCTTGGCCTCCACATAGATCGTCTTGCCGGCGAGGTCAATGACGGGCGTGCTGGTGATACCGACCTCAACCCGCATGTCGGTCCAGCGGGTCTTGTAAATCTCGTCGGCGGGGATGGACGGCCCCAGGTTGATCTTCCAGAGCGGGTCGGCGGCTCCAGCGTCGTCCGCGTCAAAAGCATAGACGCTGTTGTGAGCGGTCGCCAGGAAGACGACGTTGTGCAGGCCCCTGCCGGGGATTCGCAGGCTGGGCACATAAAGCGGCTGCGCGTACAGGTAGCCGTCCACGGCCAGCGTCCACAGCTTGCCGAAAGTCTTGGCGTTGACGTTGGCCGTGTTCAGGATCGTCTCGTGGAGGTTCGCCCCCGTCCGCGCGTTGTCGTTGTGCTGCGTCAGCACCGCCAGTGGCGCCGCCGCTTCGTCCTGCCCCAAGGCCGGCGCGATGCCCCCCAGCGCCAGCCCGACACCCAAACTTGCCTGATGCCAGAAAGACAGACTTCGTC
>CAXTWM010000521.1:0-2507 GCA_964247915.1 uncultured Armatimonadales bacterium
CCACCTTGTCGAACTGGTGGACGCGCAGCAGCCCGCGCGTGTCCTTGCCCGCCGCGCCGGCCTCGCGCCGCCAGCAGGGGGAGTAGGCCATGTAGTTCAGGGGCAGGTCGCGCCCGTCCAGAAGCTCGTCCCGGTGGATGTTGACCAGGGCCGGCTCGGCGGTGGGCAGGGCGAACAGGTCGTCCGCGCCGTCATGGTACATTTCGGGCTGGAACTTGGGCAGGTGGGCGCTGGCCCGGACGCTGTCGCGGTTCAGGAAGTAGGGCGTGGCCCATTCCGTGTAGCCGTGACGGTCGCGGTGCAGGTCCAGCATGAACTGGATCAGGGCGCGCTCCAGGCGCGCGCCCCAACCTTTATAGAGCACGAAGCCGCTGCCCGAAAGCTTCGCGCCGCGCGCGAAGTCAATCAGGTCCAGGTCGGTCGCCAGGTCCCAGTGCGGCCTGGCGTCGAACTCAAAGGCTTTCGGCTCGCCCCAGGTCTTAACGATCTGGAAGTTCTCTTCGGGGCCGGGCGGCGTGTCGTCGGACGGCAGGTTGGGGATGTAGAAAAGTAGATCGTCCCGCTCGTCCCCCAGCCGCTTGGCCTCGGCGTTCAGGGCGGCGATGCGGTCCCCCAGGTCGCGCAGCCCGGCTTTGACGGCCTCGGCCTCCTCGGGCTTGCCTTCCTTCATCAGCCGCCCGATGGCCTGGCCGGAGGCTTTGGTCTGCCGGTTCAGATCGGCCTGCAAGGCTTCGGCCTCGGACGTGGCCCCGCGCCAGCGCGTGTCGGCGTCCAGGACGGCGTCAACGGCGGCGGGGTCGGCGAGGCGGGCGGCGAGTCGTTCTTTGACCCGTTCGGGTTCGGCGCGGATGAGTTTGATGTCGAGCATGGTGGGCTAATTTTCGTCGGAGTCGTCTATCAGGAGGCCGAGTTGCTGCTGCGCGCCGTGGAGGACACGAAGGACGCGAACGAAGGCCGGGGCGTCCCCCTCGGCCTCAAAGATGGTGAAGAGGATGCGGTAGGCCGTCCGGCCATGACGGTAAATTAACTGACGCAATGGGCGAGTGATTACCCCATCTTCTGGTGCAAGCGGGCAGCGGCGCGGCATCTCCGAGAGTGACAGGATCGTTTTATCCATGCCCTCCTGAAAATCCCGTGCGGCATCAGGCGAACGGAGCAGAAGGTACGCCAGGGCGGCATCAATCTCACCTTCTGCGGTTTCGGTCACAATGACGCGGTAGGTACTCATGCCGACGCTGGGCCGGGAGAACGCAGACGACGTTCGGCCATGTATTCCTCATAGGGCCGTTCCCGCCCCGCCTCTACGTCCCCCATCGCTTCATGGATGGCGGCGACACCAGCCGCAAATTCCTGTTCCAGCTGCGTGAGGGTTTCTACCAGCAACCGGCTGGCAATAAGGTCTGGTTCCTGGCCGATGCGCTGGGCGGTCTTGCGGAGGGCGGTTTCCGCTTCCGGCGCTAACGTGATAGTCATGGCATCATTCTCCTGTTGCAGTCAAACCGTTCACCAGATGGACGAGCAGGGCGGCCATGCCTTGCAGGTCGGCGATGTGGACGCGCTCGCGGGCGGTATGGGCGCCCTTTTCGGGGGCGCCGACGAAGACCCAGTCGAAGGGGACGCCGCTGCGGTCCAGGGCCGCGCCGTCGGAGGCGCCGCTGCTTTCGATCTCGCGCTGGAACGGCAGGCCGCTGGTTTCGGCCAGGGCCAAAACGCGGTCCAGGTAGCGCTGGCGGGGCAGGCAGCTATCGCGGAGCGAGACGGCCACGCCGCGCCCGCATTTGACGTGCTTCGTGTGCCAGGTCAGGTCGGCCACCAATGCCTGCGTGATGCCCAGCGTCTCGGCCAGGCGGCGGGCGCAGACGAGGGCACCCACCCCGCGCGTCTCCTCGTAGGCGGTGAAGGCGACGGCGACATCGGGGCAGCGGCGCAGGACGTGGAGGGCGGCCCAGACGCCCGCGCGGTTGTCCAGGTAGGGCGCGACGATCTCCCCACCTTCCTGGACGGGCGCAGCGGCGTAGACCCAGCGCGAGCCGGGCACAGCGGCGGTCTTGCCCCGCGCCTTCCACGAACCGTCCTTGCGCCGGGCCAGGGTGCTGCCGGTGTCCTGCGTCCCCGCCGGGCGGATCGGATCGCCCGGCTTGCCGTCCGGCCCGCCGATGGGCAGGAGGCGCTTGTCGTAGCCCAGTGTCCAGCCGGTGGTGTCCAGGTGGGCGAACAGGGCGACGGCGGGGCGCTGGCCGCGCACGGCCAGGAGCGAGTCGCCCAGGCGCTCCACCCGGACGTCGGGCAGCTCGCGCGTGATCCAGTTCTGGAGCCAGTCGGCCATCGCCCCCTCGTCGCCGGAAGGGCCGTCCAGCGCCAGCAGGTCCCACAGCGGATCGAGTGAATAGTCGGGCGGCGTCACGGTGGGTTATTGTATCCCAAAGCGGGCGGGGTTGTCAAACGGGGCGCGTTAGGGTCATTAGGGGAGCATGGGGGTAACCACGGGCACAGGGCAACCACGGGGG
>CAXTWM010000522.1:0-2497 GCA_964247915.1 uncultured Armatimonadales bacterium
CCGCCCGCTTGGCCGCCCACTTCGAGCCGTCCCCCGGCGGCTTCCGGCCCCGGCCGCACCTGCAAGCCCTGGTCCGCTTCGGCCCCCACGACCTCCTGGGCACGTCCTACCCGCGCACCGAGTACGACCTGATCCTGTGCCGCAACGTCGTCATCTATTTCACCGACGACGCCAGGGAGCGCATCGCGCGGGGCTTCTTCCGCGCCCTGCGCCCCGGCGGCGTCCTGTTCGTCGGCGGCACCGAGCGCCTGTCCGACCACCGCTCCCTCGGCTTCGAGCTGTTCCGCCCCTTCTTCTACCGCAAGCCCCCGGCCGTTTAGCTGTTGAGGTACGCAGCCTGCCGCCGCTCCCGACGTTGGGATAGTGGGAGACTATTCTTCCAGACAGTAGTTGACGGCGGCGATGATTTCTTCCACCACGCTTTTGGACACTAGCCCGCGCCGCGCCGAGAAGCGTTCCAGGGACAAGCAGCGCAGTTGCAAGCTGTCCGCCGCCGAGGGCTTGGTCAGCTTGTTGCGGACATCGGGTTCGACGCGGACTTTCCACGGGGATGACGCGAAGTGTTCCTGCCAGCCGGTCAGCGGAACGACGACGCGCACGGGGAGTGCCCGAATGGAGTTAGCGCTGACAACGACGGCTGGCCGTATCTTCTGCATCTCCGAGCCGCGCGTTGGCTCCAAATCCACTAGCCAGAGTTCGCCGCGCTTAGGGTCCGGGGGCTTATTCATTAGGCTGTCCCGTCACCGATGTCGTAGAAGTCTTCCCCCTCGAGCGCCTGCCACTCCTGGATTTCGGGATCGGTGCGGTAATAATCGGCCAGTGTCTCCGCCGCTGCCGCCATCACTTTTCGCCGCTCCTCCTTCGAGAAGCCCTGCATACGTCGTGTGAGGGAGAGCGATCGAGCCTGCTCCTTGCGCTGATCCAAATAGGTGTGGCAGGCTTCGCGGATGATCTCACTCCGGCTCCGCATACCAGACCCGCTCAGTTCTTCATCAAGGGCCGTGACCAGTTCAGGTGGCAGATGGACCGTAATCTGGTTCAACTGGTTTCCACGGCTGGTCTCTTTTCGCGGACGACCCGGCTTTTTAAGAACAGCAGGCACGGTATTCATAATGTTATTATATATGTTTTTGTAAATGTTGTCAAGCGTCACCGGACGGCGTTGAATGGGTGCCTTGGTGGGGAGCCTAATGCCCCTCGCCCGGACTGCCGATAATGGACACGGCATAGCAGGAAGCGAAAGAAGAGAGCGCGGAAAGAAGAGAGCGCAGGAGGTGACGCCGTGGCGACATTCGTGTATGAGGCCGTTGATCCGTCGGGCCGGATCGTCAAGAACAAGGTGGAGGCGGACAGTGAGCAGGTCGTGCTCGCCAAGCTCCACGAGCAGCAGTTCCACGTCGTCTCGCTGTCCGAGGCCAGGGCCGGCCTCAAGATGCGGATGGCGGGCAGCAAGGCGCAGAAGATCAAGCTGCAAACGCTGGTCGTCTTTTCGCGGCAGTTCGCGACGATGATCGACGCGGGCATCCCGATCATCAAGTGCCTGGACATCCTGGAAACCCAGACCAAAGAGGACGCGATGAAGGCGGTCATCAGCGCCACCCGCAAGGACGTCAAGGGCGGCCTGTCGCTGACGGACGCCATCTCCAAGCACCCCCACGCCTTCTCCAAGCTGTACGTCAACATGATCCGGGCGGCGGAGATCGGCGGCATCCTGGACGTGATTTTGGACCGGCTTGCAGGATTCTTGGAAAAGGAAATGGAAATACGCGGCAAGATCAAGTCGGCCATGATGTACCCCATCATCGTCCTGAACTTCGCCGGCGTCATGGTCCTGGCCCTGTTCATGTTCGTGCTGCCGCGCTTCAAGGAGATCTTCCTCTCCATGAACGTGGAGATGCCGGCCGTGACGCTGGCGCTGTTCGCCGTCGGCGACTGGCTCCAGTCGTACTGGTGGCTGGTCATCATCCTGGGCGTGGCGGGCTTCATCGGGTTCAAGCAGTACGACAAGACGACGAAGGGGCACTACAACATTGACAAGCTGAAGCTGCGCGTGCCCATCTTCGGCGACCTGTCGCTGAAGATGAGTGTCGCCCGCTTCTGCCGGACGTTCGGCACTCTGATCGCGTCGGGCGTTCCGATGATGCGCTCGCTGGAGATCATCGGCGAGACGTCCGGCAACGCCGTCCTGGCCGAGTCCATCGTCCACGCGCGGACCTCGATCCGCGAGGGCGCGAAGATCAGCCAGCCGCTGGCCGCGTCGGGCCTGTTCCCGGCCATGGTCACGCACATGATCGATGTCGGCGAGGAGACGGGCCGGCTGTCCGAGATGCTGTGCAAGGTCGCCGACTTTTATGACGACGAGGTGGACGCTCTGGTGAAGGGGCTGACGTCGCTCATCGAGCCGATGCTGATCGTGTTCATGGGCGTCCTGGTCGGCTTCATCGCCATCTCGGTCATGTCGCCCATCTTTAAACTGGTCAGCTCGATTCACTAAGAA
>CAXTWM010000523.1:0-2489 GCA_964247915.1 uncultured Armatimonadales bacterium
CCGCCGACGGCACGTTCACCCTCAACGGCTTCCGCCCGTACACCGACGGCGCCCCGCAGACCGTCTGGCACGCCACCGCCGGCGCCACGGGCGCGGACGGCAAGAGCCACATCCTCTGGAACAACACGGACGGGCGGGTCATGCTGTGGACCGTGGACGACAGCGGCTCCTTCACCCTGGCCGGGTACGGCCCCTACACCGACGGGGCGCCGCAGAACAAGTGGTCCGCCGTCGGCGTCTCGGTCGGGCCGGACAACACCGTCCACCTGCTGTGGGCCAACACGGACCACCGGGCGATGCTCTGGAACGTCGCTTCGGACTTCACCTTCACCCTGGCGGGCTACGGCCCCTACACCGACGGCGCCCCCCAGAACCTCTGGTCGGCCACGGCCCTCGCCACCGGGCCGGATGGGGTCAGCCACCTGCTGTGGAACAACAGCGACGGTCGGGTCATGCTCTGGGACGTGAACCCGGACTTCTCGTTCACCCTGGCCGGGTACGGCCCGTACACCGACGGCGCGCCCCAGAACAAGTGGAGCGCCCTGGGCGTCTCCGTCGGCCCGGACAACGTGCAGCACCTCCTGTGGGGCAACACGGACCGCCGGGCGATGTTCTGGGACGTGAACCCGGACTTCTCGTTCACGCTGGCCGGCTACGGGCCGTACACCGACGGGGCGCCCCAGAACCTGTGGAGCGCGACCGCCCTGGCGACCGGCCCGGACGGCCTTTCGCACCTCCTGTGGAACAACACCGACTACCGGGCGATGCTGTGGGGCGTGAGCAGCGCCTTCGACTTCACGGTCGCGGGCTACGGCCCGTACACCGACAACGCCCCCAGCAACCTGTGGTCTGTGACCGCCGTGTCCGCCGGGCCGTAGGCGGGCGGGGCCGTTGTCAGGCCCTCCCCCGTGAGGGGAGGGCATCCATGCCGACGGGAAAAGCCCCTGCCTCTTGTCCCGAGGCAGGGGCTTTGCTCATTAGACCTCTGGCAGTCCTGGAATGAATTCCAGGTCTGTAGAAGTGCATCCGTCCGCCTTCGCGGACTAAGGGAATAGGAAGGACCTGCTCAGGGCTTGCCCCCAAGCCCCGTCCTTAGTCCGCGCAGGCGGCAGGTCTTTAGTCCGCGCAGGCGGACGGATGCACTACCGAAGACCCGGATTTCAATCCGGGGACGCCATCCGGGGAGCAGAGGCGGGAACTCTGTGGGAGCGCCCCCTACCGCCGGGGGCCGCCCCCGATCGCGCCCCGGAAGATGTGGTCACGCCCGACGCCGCCCCCATAGGCGTCCCCGTCGCCGCCCCCATAGGCGTCGCCGTCCCAGGAGCTGCGGTGGCCGGGGAACGCCAGGGGCGCCCAGGCCAGCGCGAAGTCGTAGTGGCCGCGCCCCGGCTGGGGGTCGTGGATGCGGACGGCGGCGGTGAAGCCGTTGTCGGGCGTCGGCTGCTGGACGACCCGCACCTGGCCGCGCCCCTCGCGCCGGGTCAGGTACACCTGGATGGGGCCGCGCGGCAGGCGGTCGAAGACCTCCGCCGAGGTCTGGCGGGACGCCTTGCCGGAAACGTCGCGGGTCCGCACGTCATCGGCGTGGAAGTAGACCAGCGTGGTGTCGTCCACGTCCCCGCTCCAGCGCAGGGCGGGCCGCCCGTCCGCGTGGGCCGGGGCCGCCCCCAGCCCGCCCAGGGCCAGCGCGGCCAGGGCCAGCGCGGCCCAGCCTTTGCAGATCATTCGATGGGAGATCATTCGGTATCGTGTCATGGGTTCGGTTCCTTTCCGTGTCGGCGCCCGAAAGGGGCGCGTTCTTCCCTGACGACGGGCGCGGCGGAAAAGTTCGCCACCTTCCCCTGTGAGGGGAGGGTGGCGAAGCCCTGCCCCAATAAAGCCCTAGCGAGCCGGGAGGGGATCGCGAGCCGGGAGGGGATCGCGAGCCGGGAGGGGATCGCGAGCCGGGAGAGGCTTTCTCAGGCGGCCCGGCGGCCCGACTCGTCCTGCCGCCCGATCTGGGCCAGCACGCTGTCCAGCGCCTCGCGGCGCTGTTGCTGCGTGTGCTCCTCCCGCCGCCGGTCCTCCCGGACCTCCTGCCGCCCCCGCCGCCACCCGGCCCAGGCGTCCCAGCACAGCCGCCGGAGCAGAAAATAACACGCCGTCCCGCCCGCCGCCGCCAGGACGAGGAACACGATGACCATTCCCATGTGAACTCCCTTTCGCTTCGGACGTCCCGACTCTGGGGCCGGAAGGCGTGCGAATGCCGCTTTGATTGTCGGCGCGCGGGAGCGGTTTCTCCACCTGGTAGGAGGGATCTCTCCCGGCGGCAAGCCGCCACCCTCCCCTGTTAAGGGAGGGTGATAGCCGGGGGCGAGTGGTGCGCCGGGAGGCAGCCGATGAGAGGCAGCCGATGAACGACTGCAACGACTTACCCTCCCTTAACAGGGGAGGGTCGGCGCTCGCGCCGGGGAGAGGTCAGACGCGCGAGGGGATTGCGGGGGAGGGTC
>CAXTWM010000524.1:0-2469 GCA_964247915.1 uncultured Armatimonadales bacterium
TGTCTAGGATGCGGGCATAGAGGGTGCGGGCGAGGGCGACGGGGAGGCGGCAATCGGGGGGCAGGAGGCAGATCCCCTCGTCGGCGGATTCGTAGAAGGCGCGGGCGCGGGCGATCTCGAAGCGCAGGAGGGCGATGAACGGCTCGTTGACGCAGCCCGCCGCCAGCATGGCGGGGGTGTAGCCGAAGCGCTCCATGTCTTCCAGGGGGAGGTAGATGCGCCCGCGCGTGGCCCAGTCTTCGCCGATGTCGCGCCAGAAATTGGTGAGCTGCATGGCGAGGCCGAGGTCGTGGGCGGGTCCCAGCGCGGCGGGGTCATGTGCGCCCAGCAGGTGGCACATCATCAGGCCGACGACGCTGGCGCTGCCGTAGGTGTAGGTCTTCAAATCGTCGAAGGTCTGGTAGCGGGCGCGGGTCAGGTCCATCGCCATCGCGTCCAGGAAGGCCATCGGGTACTCGGGGGGCAGCGAGTGGCGGCGGGCCATATCGGCGAAGGCGTGCAGGACGGGCAGGTCGGAGCCGCCGGTCTTGAGGGCATCCAGGGTAGCCTCGCGGTAGTTTTCCAGGGACGCGGCGGGGTCGGAGCCGGGCGGCGGGTTGTCCACGATCTCGTCGGGGTAGCGGACGAAGCCGTAGAGCGCGTGGACGCTGCGGCGGACGGCGGGCGGGAAGAACAGGGTGCTGAAGTAGTAGGTCTTGCCGTGGTGGGCGTTCAGCCGCTTCGCGTGGGCGTAAGCGATGTCGAGTTCGGAGAGGGCCATGACGAGTGAATGGCTTTCTAAGCAGTGTCTGCAAGAATGCGTTCGGTGACGAGCTTGGCGCCCAAACAGACCAGGGGGACGCCCGTGCCGGGGACGGTGGAAGCGCCGACGAAGTACAGGCCGTCCACGCCGGGCGCTTTGTTGGACGGGCGGAACCAGCCCACTTGCAGGATGCCGTGGGACAGGCCGAAGGCGGCCCCGTATTTGAGGTTGTACTGGTCCCGCCACTCGTGCGGGGTGACGACCTGCTCCACGACGATGTGACGGCGGAGATCCGTCAGGCCGCGCGCTTCCAGCTTGTCGTACACTTTGTCCTTGAAGCGGGCGATCTGGCCCTCGTCCCAGCGCATCTGGTCGGTCAGGTGCGGGATGGGGACGAGGACGAACAGGTTGTCGCCGCCGGGCGGGGCGACGGTCGGGTCGGTGCGGCCCGGCGCGTTGACGTAGAAGGACGGGTCGCGCGGGGGGACCTTGGCGTCGAAAATCTCCTCGAAGTTGCGCTTGTAGTCGGACGACAGGAAGAAGTTGTGGTGGCGCAGGCTGGGATATGGTTTGTCCGTGCCCAAATACAGCATAAAGGCCGACGACGTGAAGGGCGTCTTTTTCCAGTTCCTTTCGGCGAATTTCGCGGGGCGCTCGGCCAGCAGATCGGTATAAGTGTAAGGCAGGTCCGCGTTGGAGATCACCAGGTCGGCGGGCAGCATTTCACCGTCCACGCAGACGCCGCGCGCTTTGCCGTCCCGGACCATGATCTGCGTCACGTTCCGGTTCGTTTCGACGGAAACACCGAGTTTCTTAGCGACGGCGGCCATCGCTAGGGGGAGGGCGTAGATGCCGCCCTCGGGGTAGTACAGGCCGTCCTCGGCCAGCTCGGTGTAGGGCAGGAGCGTGTAGACGGCGGGGGCTTCAAACGGGGAGATGCCCAGGTACATGGACTGCATGGAGAACGCCTGGCGCAGATGGTCGCTCCCGAAGAACTGCGAGACGTGCGCGTAGAGCTTGTCCAGGGCGTTGAGCTGGCCGAGCAGTTTCAGGTTGGGGGCGTTGAAGAAGTCGGTCGCTTTGGCGAAGTTCCTTTCAACAAATTTCGCGCGCCCGATGCGGTACTTGCGGCCCGCGTCTTCCAGAAACCGGTAATAGCCCGGCGTCACGCCCGGCTCGATGCGCTCCAGTTCGGCGATCATCCGGGGGAGGTCGCTGGACATCTCCATGCTCTGGCCGTCGCCGAAGTGGACGGCGTAGTTCGGCTCCATCTTGATTAGCCGGACCCAGGAGTCGAAGTCCTCGCCGCAGGCGGCGAACAGGTCGCGGTAAACGTCGGTCATCAGGAGCAGCGAGGGGCCGGTGTCGAACCGAAAGCCGCCCACTTCGCGGATGTTCGCGCGCCCGCCGACCGTAGCGTTCTTCTCCAAGACCGTGACCTGGAAGCGGCCCGTCGCTTGCAGGCGCATGGCGGCGGCCATGCCGCCGATGCCCGCCCCGATGATGATGATGTGTTTGGTCCGCTGCGCCGGTACCTGTGTGCCCATGAGAGTTCCGTTCTAAGACGGGGCTATTATACCCGGATCGGCCCGGCGTTGAAAGGCCGATCCGGGAGAGTACGAAGCGCCTCCGGGGCTGAGAAACCTCCTCCCGGCTCGTTACTCGCCATCCTCCCCCAACGGGGGAGGGCCAGAGAGAAAGAGCGTTGTTGGGGATCAGTGCATCTT
>CAXTWM010000525.1:0-2463 GCA_964247915.1 uncultured Armatimonadales bacterium
GCCGCGCCCGGCGAGATCCAGATCTCAGCGATCAAGGCCAAAAAGAAGCGGCCCGCCAAGCGGTTCTGAGGCCCTCCCCTTGTTAGGGGAGGGTGCCGGACTTGTGAGGCGGGAGGGGTTCTCCCAGCGCGTACCATAACAGCATGACATCACTTACCCAAACACGCTGGACTGAGCCGGAACGGGATGCTAAAGCCGAACAGGCCCTCGTCCGTGAGCTGCGCCTGCACCCACTTTCGGCGCGGCTGCTCTGCAACCGGGGGCTATGCGACCCTGCCGCCGCCGACGCCTTCCTGCGGCCCGAACTGAGTCAGCTCCATGACCCCTTCGGCCTGCCCGACATGGACAAGGCCGCTCGGCGCATCAAGGACGCTCTGGCGACGGGCGAGACGATCTTTATCCACGGCGATTATGACGTGGACGGCGTCACCTCCACCGCCGTTTATGTTCGGACGCTGACGGCCCTGGGCGCGAAGCTGGAATATCGGGTGCCGCACCGCAAGCGGGACGGCTACGACCTGAAATCGGGTGCGATAGACTACGCCTACGAGAAGGGTGCCACCCTCGTCATCACGTCCGACTGCGGCATCCAGGCGCGCGAGGCCGTGGCTTACGCCAACAGCCTGGGCATGACCGTCATCGTCACCGACCACCATGAGCCGGGCGAAGTCCTGCCGCCCGCCTATGCCGTCGTCAACCCCCACCGGCACGACTCGACCTACCCGTTCCCCAGCCTGGCGGGCGTCGGGGTCGCCTTTAAGACCATGCAGGCCCTGGTCCGGCTGGTCCAGCCGACGCATGAAAGCGCCTTCATTCAGAAGTTCCTGGACCTCGTCGCCTGCGGCACGGTCGCCGATGTCATGCCCCTTCTGGGCGAGAACCGCGTTTTCGCCTCCTTTGGGTTGAGACAGCTTGCCGTCACCCGCAAGGTCGGCCTGCGCGCCCTGCTGGACGGCGCGGGCATCAAGACCAACAAGCCGCTGTCCGCCGAGGCGGTCGGCTTCGGCATCGGCCCGCGCATCAACGCCGTCGGGCGGCTCGACGATGCCGCCGTCGCGCTGGACCTGATGCTGACCGGCGACCCCGAAGAGGCCCGGCTGCTGGTCGAGAAACTGAACGCCTTCAACGTCGAGCGCCAGCAGGCCCAGCGGCGCATTCTGGAGGAAGCCAAGTTGGTCGTCGCCAACCTTGACCTGGACCGGACGAAAGTCCTGGTCATCGCCTCGCCCGGCTGGAACGCGGGCGTGGTCGGCATCGTGGCGGGAAAATTGGTGGAAGCCTACGGCCGGCCCGCCATCGTCATCGGCGTCAACGACGAGGAGACGCACGGCAAGGGGTCCGCCCGCTCCATCCCCGGCTTTGACATGTTCCAGGGCATCCAGCTCTGCCGCGACCTGCTGCAAAGCTGCGGCGGGCATGAGATGGCGGCAGGCCTGTCGCTGACGATGGACAACCTGGCCGGCTTTGAAGAGAAGATCAACGCCCACGCGCGGGCGACCCTGACCGACGAGGACTTCGTCCCGCGCCTCGCCCACGACGGCACGATTGACCCGTCCGCCCTCAGCCTGGACCTGCTGGAAGAGTGGGCTAGGTTCGCCCCCTTCGGCCAGGCGAACCCGGAGCCGCGGTTTGCGTCACAGAACCTGCTGATCTGCGATGCCCGGCGCATCGGCAAGGACATGACCCACCTCAAGATGCGCGTCCGCGCCGCCATGATGGACCCGACGGACTGCATCGCTTGGGGCCAAGGGGACTGGGCCGACCGCGCCGGGCCGGGCGAGTTTTTGGAAGCGGTCTACACGCCGCAGATCAACGAATGGAACGGCCGCCGACTGCTCCAGTTCAACATCAAGGACCTGCGCCGCTCAGAGCAAACTTAGAGAGGAACGTCAACCAATGCCGCACTTAGGCTGGCAGCGATTTTTCCTTTGGACCGCCACGGTCGCCCTGAGCACGGGCGTCGCCCACGCCCGCCCCGCCCCGCTGCGCTGGGAAAAGATTCACGTCTACCACCTCGCGCCTACGGTCGTCTTCGCCAAGCTGGGGCTGACCCACAGCGTCAAGAACGGCCACACGCGCGACGGCAAGCAGGGCGTCCCCGACCCGACCTTCCCGCCGGGCCTCACCGACGTCGTTCCGTATGACGCCGCCCACCTGCTGATCGTGCGCGGCACGACCGGCGGCCTGAGCTTGTTCCGCAGCCGGGTCGCCGCCGCCGATGTCCCCCTCCAGCCCCTGCACCTGCACGCCGAGCTGACGCGGCGGCAGGAGGATGGCGGGACCCCGTTCGGGACCGTGGACCAGGATGAAAAAGGGGACGCCCTGCCCGTCCAGATCAGCCTGGGCGACGGCGCGGCCGCCCGCGTCTACCAGATCACGACGCGGACGAACCCCGACGGCACCCTCTGGGTCGCCTGCCGGGTCAGCCTGCCGCTGCCGCCCCCGCCCGCCGAGGGCGCTGCC
>CAXTWM010000526.1:0-2460 GCA_964247915.1 uncultured Armatimonadales bacterium
CCGCCAGAAAGAGCGTCAGCCGCAGGAGGGGCAGGCGCGTCACCAGCCATCCCGTCGCCAGCCGCCCCCCCGTCATGCCGACCCAGAACATGGAAACGACCGCGCCTGCCCAGGCCGCACCTCCGGGCAGGCGGCGCTGGAAGTAGGTCGGCATCCACGAGGCGAACCCGACCTCGGCCCCGACGTACAGCGCCTGAGACAGACACAGGGCCAGGAAGACGGGCTGCCGCAGGATGGCGCGCAGGGCGTCCGGGTCCAGCGCCTCGCGCTCGTGCCGGGTGTCCGGCTGGGGCTGGAGCGCCAGGGCGAGGAACAGCAGGACGTTGGCGGCGGCCAGGGCCAGGGGTAGCGCGCGCCAGTCCGTGCCCGCCAGGAGAAGGCGATGGGCCAGGGCGGGGCCAAGGGCCGCCCCCGCGCCGAAGGCGACCTGGAGGGCGTTGATGAGGAACGCGCGCCGGTGGGGGAAGAGGTCGGCGGCCAGGGCGCTGGCGACGGTCTCCATCGCCCCGCTGCCCGCCCCGATCAGCGCGGTCGCGAGCAGCGCGGGGCCGAACGTCCCGGACCGACTGAACAGGGCCAGCCCCAGCGCGTAGGCCGCCACCCCGCCCAGCAGGACGGCCTTGCGCCCCAGGCGGTCGGACAGGACGCCGCAGACCAGCACCCCGGCGATGAAGCCGAGGAAGTCGGCGGGGAAGAAACGCCCCTGGGCCGCCGGCCCCAGCCCGAAGGAGACGCCGACGGCGGGCAGCAGGACGCCCAATGCGCCAAGATAGACGGCGTACAGGAACAGCGCGGCGCAGCACAGGGCGGCCACTGTGGCGCGCGGGGAGCGCCCGACATTGACTTGGGGCAACCTAGAATACCCTGCCGACGATGAGAAGTCGGCGTCGTGATCTGGGGAGGCTAGACTGTGAGGGAGGCGAGTTCATAAGACTGGGCGCAAAAAAGCGCATGAACGGCGACAGCGCCCCGTTTTTGCAATGATGAAGTGCTGGACGCCGATCCGAGGCCGGGAGTCTCCGCCGGGACTCCCATTATATCCGACAAAGGACGTTATCGGATATAATGTCTTCTCAATCCTGAACCGAAGGGGTACTGCTATGATTCGATCCCTCACTTTTGCTTCCCTGCGCGGCTTATTTGTAGCCTCGGGTCTTGTTCTTGCCGGCGCGGCGGCTCCGGCGCAGCCGCCGCACTCCTCGCCGCGTCCCACCCGCCCGAACGCGCTGCTCGCGTCACCGCAGATCGAGCGCCGCGTCAACGCGCTGCTCAAGAAGATGACGCTCGCGGAAAAACTCGGCCAGCTTGTGCAGTACAACACCTCCGGCACCACCTCGGCTACCACCATCGCTGGCCCCAACGGCGAGGCCGCGACCCCGCAAGGCCCGAAGTTCACCGCCATGCAGCTTGCCGAGCGCGGCCTCATCGGCTCGCTGCTCAACGTCGGCGGACAGGCGCAGGTCACCGCGTATCAGCACGCGGCCGTTGACAAGAGCCGCCTGCACATCCCCCTGCTGACCGGCGCCGACGTCCTGCACGGATACCGCACCGGCTATCCGCTCCCGCTCGGGGTCGCCGCCAGCTTCGACCCCGCGCTCGGGACCTCGCTCGCCCGCATGGCCGCCGAGGAGGCGACGCCCTCCGGCATCCGCTGGTTCTACGCGCCCATGGTGGATATCTCCCGCGACGCCCGCTGGGGACGCACGGCCGAGGGCGCGGGCGAAGACGCTTATCTCGGCTCGGCCATGGCCCGCGCCTACGTCCACGGATTCCAGGGCGACCGGCTCGACGATCCCCGGTCCGTCGCCGCCTGCGTCAAGCACTTCGCCGCCTACGGGGCCGCCGAGGCCGGCCGCGAGTACAACACCACCGACATGAGCGACAGCCGGCTCCGCCAGGACTACCTCCCGCCCTACAAAGCCGCCGTGGACGCCGGCGCGGCCACCCTGATGAGCGCCTTCAATCCGCTGAACGGCGTGCCGGCCACGGCGAACCCCTATCTGCTCGACACCATCCTGCGCAAAGAGTGGGGCTTCAACGGCTTCGTCGTCAGCGACGACCGCGCGGTCGTCGAGCTGATCAACCACGGCATCGCGCTCGACCCCGCCACCGCCGCGCAGAAGGCGCTCACCGCCGGGGTTGAGGTGGACATGCGCTCGCACGTCTACGACGCCGAGCTGCCCGCCCTCGTCCGTTCCGGCCGCGTCTCCATGACCACCGTGGACGAGGCCGTCCGCCGCGTCCTCCGCGTGAAGTTCGCCCTCGGCCTCTTTGAGCACCCCTATCCCACTGGCGCCGAGGTCACCGCCGCCGTGCCGGAACACCGCGAACTCGTGCGCCGGGCCGCCGAAGAGTCGTTCGTCCTGCTCCAAAACAAATCGGCAAACGGGACGCCCGTCCTGCCGCTGCGCGCCGGCGCGAAGATCGCCCTCATCGGCCCGATGGCCGACACCCGCGATG
>CAXTWM010000527.1:0-2459 GCA_964247915.1 uncultured Armatimonadales bacterium
ATGTTGGGGGGGAGGGCGGTGGAACACAAAATATGGGGTGGTTCACACTGTCGGACGTGTTTTGAGAGTTTTGCGGCCGTCATTATATTTGGGACAGTTCCCCACTTTCGCCCTTCAGCGGCGGAACGGTAGGGAGCGGTGGAGGCGGGTGGAGGGTCAAGACCGGTCCGGCCCGGCGGCCTTGAAGAACGTCGCCATGTCGGTGAAGCCGTACAAGCCGGCGCGCCGGAACGAAAGCGTCAGCCCCTGCATCCGCTCCTCAAAGAGCGCGTTCCAGTCGGGCAGGCAGGGCCTCGCCAACTGCGCCCCCTCGCGGCTGGCGAAGTAGCCCAGCGAGACGTGTGGGGTGTAGTCCTCATACGTCGCGATGCCGAACGTCTCGTGAACGAAGTCGTTCAGGCGGTGACGCTCTTCGACGAACGCGGCGAACGCTTCCGCGGAGGCTTCGGTCGGGGACAGCCGTGCGACGAGAGCGCCTCGGATGGCGAGGCGGTCAAACCGGAACTCGATGTCCCAGTCCCGCCGGACGAGGGGCGAGGCGAGGGCGGGCGCGGTCATCTCGTGCGGCAGGGCCAGCGAGTCGGGCAGGCCCGCGAGAAGCTGTTCCAGCGCGGGCCGCTTGTCGGGCGCGACGAAGGTCGCATTGC
This sequence comes from uncultured Armatimonadales bacterium, assembly GCA_964247915.1. Taxonomy (GTDB): domain Bacteria; phylum Armatimonadota; class Armatimonadia; order Armatimonadales; family Capsulimonadaceae; genus JANXMY01. Next base: position 648 of record CAXTWM010000527.1, read on the forward strand.
CGTCGTTCGCCCCGTCCCAGACCGTCACATGGTACGAGGGCGGCGGGAGCGGGCAGAACAGGTAGGCCGCCGTCAGCAGGTCCGGGTCCAGGCGGGCCAGGCCGTCGCGCAGAGCTTTGTAAAACCCCAGCGCGGGGTCCGCCTCCACGTCGCAGGCCAGATGCAGACACGGCCCCATCGGCGTCAGGGCGTCGCCGGGCGGGTCAAACAGGATCGAGAACCCCCGGAACGATGCCCAGCGCGGGACGAACCCGGCCACCTTCTCGTTGGTGATGCTGAACACGGGGCTAGTGGTGCCCCGCCGCCGCCGTCTGCGTGCGCTCGATCTGGCGGCGGCGCTGGCGCTGGATCTGGAGCGGCTGCAAGTCCACGCACAGGACGGTCTCGGCCAGGCCGCGCGCGTGGATCACCTCGCGGAGCTGCGGGATCAGCTTGTGCTCGATGAAATCGGCGTAGACCTCGTTGTAGTTGTAGGTCTCGACGGCAACGGTCCACTTGACGCCCTGCAAGCGCTCCCCGGCGGGGTAGTAGAACACGGTCGGCCCCGTCCCGGTGCTCCACTCGATGACCACCTTGGCCGCGCCGTGCGCCTTCCAGGCGTCGCACTTGCGGCGCAGCGTTTCCATGTCGAACTGGGGTTCCTGATGCAGCTTTCGCTCCATGTGAGTGTGTTTCTCCTCGCGAGGCGTTTCTTGATCTGTCCCCGGAATGAACTCCGGGTCTGTAGAAGTGCGGTTGTCCACCTGCGTGGACATAAGATCGGTTGCGGAAGCGGTTCTTCCGCCCTTAACCTCGGACATTTGCTTTACCGAAGACCCGGAATTCATTCCGGGGGCAACATCGCGTAGCAACACAATAAACAGATGATGGCGCGGTTATTATAGCACACGCGGGGCCGTTACGGCTCGGCTTTGAGCGCGAGCATGGCGGCGTAGACCTCGCGGCGGGACAGCTTGCGGTCCGCGCTGACCGTCTTGACGGCGTCGCGCTCGCTTTGGCCCGCGTCCAGGGCGGCGCGCAGGGCGGTGGGGATGTCCACGGGTTCCGGCTCAGGGAGGGCGGCCTCCTCGTCGTCGCTGTCGCCGGCCAGGCCCTGGACGACGACGGTGATCTCGCCGCGCGCGGCGTGGGCGGCGAAGTGGGCGGCCACGTCGGACAGCGGGCCGCGCACGAACTCCTCGAACTTTTTGGTCAGCTCGCGGCCCACGGCGGCGGGCCGGGCCGGGCCGAAGGCGTCCGCCATCTCGCGCAGGGTGTCGGCGATGCGCTGCGGGGACTCGTAGAAGATCAGCGTCCGCGTCTCGCCCCGCGCCAGCGCGGCGAGCTTGGCGCGGCGAGGGCCTTTGGTGCGCGGCAGGAAGCCCTCGAAGGCGAACCGGGCGGGGGCCAGCCCGCTGCCGACGAGGGCGCAGAGCGCGGCGGAAGCGCCGGGGATGGGGACGACGGGGACCTGGGCGGCGAGCGCGGCCCGGACGAGTTCGACGCCGGGGTCGGAAACGCCCGGCGTCCCGGCGTCGGTGACGAGGGCGACTGTCTGGCCTTCGAGGAGCCGGCGGACCAGATGGTCGGCCCGGCCCGCCTCGGAGTGCTGGTGGTAGGCGATCAGGGGCGTCCCAATCTCAAAATGGGACAGCAGCGCGCGGGTGTGCCGGGTGTCTTCCGCCGCCACCAGGTCGGACTCGCGGAGGAGGCGCAGGGCGCGCAGGGTGATGTCTTCCAGGTTGCCGATGGGGGTGGCGACGATGTAGAGCGTTCCGGTCAAAAGACCCCTCCCCAACCCCTCTCCCTCTGGGGGAGGGGTTGGGGCTGTCG
>CAXTWM010000528.1:0-2456 GCA_964247915.1 uncultured Armatimonadales bacterium
GGATCGCCCGCGACCCCGCCGCCCCGAAGCCCAGCCTGGTCCGCGTCTCGGCCCAATCAGTGACGGTGGACGGCCAGCCCGTGCTCGGCCTAGCCCTGGGCCAGTGGGCCACTCTGCCCGCCGGGAAGCACACCGTCACTTTCCGGCCCACGCCCGGCCTCGGCCTGTCCCCCAAGACCTGGGACATTGACCTGACGCCGCAGGCCCACCTCGACCAGAAGGTCCCGCTGCCCGCCGCCGACGCCAAGTAGCCCCTCAGGCTACAAGACCCCGCATGTAGGGCTTCAGACGCCGCGTGTAAACTTCGTCACGAGCAGGAACTTTGCCGATAGCCGCCGAATCAACTCGGACTGCTCCCGACAAAGAGGTATCCGTTATGACTACCCACAGACTACTGCCACAGGCCGCCCTCGCCTTGACCGCGCTGGCCCTGTTCCCCCTATCCCCCGTGCGGGCCGATGCACCCGCCGCGCCCACGACCGCCGCGAAGCATTTTTCGAGCCTGACGCCTGATGCCCAGGGCCGCGTCGGGGCGGGGACGCCGCTGCAAGGGGTCCACCGCATCGTCTGCCTCGGCGACAGCATCACACAATTCGGGGACGGGCCGAACGGCTACGTCGGGCTGATGCGCGCGTATCTGGCCTCGGCGTACCCCCAGAACGCCATCGAAGTCCTCAATGCGGGCGTGTCCGGGAACACGTCCAATGACGAGCTGGCCCGCTTCAATCGGGACGTGCTCGACAAAAAACCCGACCTGCTCACGGTCAGCGTCGGCGTCAACGACGTCTGGCACGGCTTCAACGCCCAGCACCCCCAGGGCGGCGGGCCGGGCGGCGTCACGCTGGACGTGTACCGCGCCAACGTCGAGAAGATGGTCGGTCAGGCCCAGGCGCAGGGCATCGTCGTCGTCCTCCTGTCGCCCACAGTGATCGGCGAAGACCTGAACGACCCGCGCAACGCGATGGCGACGGACTACATCCAGGCCTTGCGGGACATCGCCCGCCGCCGCCACTGCCTGTTCGTGGACCTGCGCGGCCCCTTCCTGACCTACCTCGACCTGGCCCGCACGACCGGCCGCACCGACAACCTGCTGACCGGGGACGGCGTCCACATGAACGACTGGGGCAACCGCTTCATGGCCGCTACCATCCTTTCCGCCCTGCTGTCCCCCGCCCCCAAAGGCGTGACGCTGCACAAGCCTTGACCACACCACTAAGGAGCCGCAGGCGGGAACATTGCATGAAGGCGCGCACATGGGCCGAAGAGGCGTGGGATTGGAAATCCTGCGCCCCTTGTGTGCGCGCACTTTGAACCCGTCGAGGCGACCGTGTTTGAGGGCGCGACTTCAAAGGACACCCACTTCCGGGGGGCCTGGTACACGGGATGGGAGCTAACCGAAGATGAGGCGACGTAACTTCTGCTTCCGGCTCGTCCTGCTGCCGCTCTGCCTGGCCGGGCCGATGCTGACGCCCGCCGGGGCGCGGGCGGATGCCATAGACGATTACGTCCAGGCGCAGCTCCAAAAGCAGCACATCCCCGGCCTCGCCCTGGAGGTGGTCCAGAGCGGCAAGGTCATCAAGGCCAGAGGGTACGGGCTGGCCGATGTCGAGCGCAGCGTTCCGGTCACGACCGACACCGTCTTCGAGATCGGCTCCATCACCAAGCAGTTCACCGCCACGGCCATTATGATGCTCGTAGATCAGGGCAAGATCGGCCTGGACGACAAGATCAGCCGCTACCGGGAGGGCCTGCCCGAAGCGTGGAAGGACGTGACCATCCGGCAGTTGCTGTCCCACACGTCGGGCATCCCGGACTATGAGGCCATCATGGGCTACGGCTCCTACCGCAACGTGATGACGGCCCAACAGGTCATCGCGCTGGCGGCGGGCAGGCCGATGGACTTCGCGCCGGGCACGCAGTGGCACTACAGCAACACGGGCTACTTCCTGCTGACCCTGGCCCTGGAAAAGATCACCGGGCAGCCGTATATCCAGTTCGTCCGGGAACGCATCCTCACCCCGCTGGGCATGACGCACACGCGCTCGGGTGAGCCGCGCGACATCATCCCGAACCGGGCGGCGGGGTACGCCTACGAAGACGGGCGGCTCCAAAACCGCGACCCCATCCAGCCGACGGCGACCGGCGGGGCGGCCATGCTCGTCTCCACGCTGGGCGACATGGCGAAGTGGGGGGCGGAGACTTTGGCCCCGACCCTCCTCCATGAGAAAGACTACGCCCTCCTGTGGGGGGACACGCCGCTGGCCGACGGCACGCCGAGCGGCTACGGCTTCGGCTGGTTCGTGTCCCCCAAGCACGGCCACCGCGCCCTGGAACACTCCGGCGGCACGGCCGGGTTCACCTGCGACATGCTGTGCCTGCCCGACGACAAAGTGGTCGTCCTCGTGCTGACCAACGGCTACCAGTCCACGGCCCGCCCCACGCCGGTCCTGGACTAC
>CAXTWM010000529.1:0-2452 GCA_964247915.1 uncultured Armatimonadales bacterium
CTTCCCCCTCAGGCCTCCGCCGTTCCTGAGGCGCAGGGGCCGGGGGTGGGGGTTGCCCGCGCGCAGGTCGTCGAGACGCGCGAGGAGGGCGGGCGCACTTACCCGCTGGTGCCGGGCGCGACGACCTTCGGGCGGCGGGCGGAAAACAGCGTGATCATCCAGGGCGACCCTTACGTCTCCGGCAGCCACGCGCAGATCCTCGCGGACGGCGACGTGTTCCGGCTGACCGACATCGGCAGCACGAACGGCACGCTCCTCAACGGCCGGCGGCTGGCGGCCAACGAGCCGGAAACGCTCTCGCCCGGCGACCTCATCCTGATCGGCGGCACGGCCATGCGCTTCGAGATGCTGGACGCGCCCGAGGGGGCCGCTGCCGAGGAGCCTGCCGCCGAGGAGACCACCCCCGTGGAAGACGCAGAAGCCGGGCCGGAAGCCGCGCCCGCCGAGCCGCGCGAGCGGACCGCGCCGGAGTATGACGTGCCGGACGATTATGAGGACGACGGCGTCCCCACGCGCGCCGCGCCGGCTCAGGACGCCCCGACGCACGACTCCCCGACGCACGACTCCTCAACGCAAGCGGAAAGATAAGCACACCATGCCAGAGGCGATGACCACTTCAGAAAACACGACGCAGGAAAAGACCGCCCGCCTGGACCGGGAGGAACTCAGCGAGGGCTGGGCCGAGGTCGGGCGCGTCCCCCGGATGGTCGCGACCGTCAAGATGGGCGCCAAGACCGACCTGGGGCGGGTGCGCGACAACAACGAGGACAAGTTCGACTTCTTCGAGCCGGAAGACCCGGCCGTTCTGGCGACCAAGGGCTGTTTTTATGCGGTCGCCGACGGCATGGGGGGTCATTCGGCGGGGCAGATCGCCTGCGAGATGGCGCTGAAGACGGTCATCGAGTCGTACTACGCCAACCCGAGCGCGGACGTGGAGGCAGGCCTGCGGCTGGCGGTCGCGCAGGCGAACGGCCTGATCTACGACACCGCCCAGATGATTCCCGACCGGCAGGGCATGGGGACGACTCTGACGGCCGCCGTCGTCCGCGAGGACCGGGTGACGCTGGCCCAGGTGGGCGACAGCCGCGCATACCTGCTGCGGGACGGGGCCATCACGCAGCTCACCGAGGACCATTCGTGGGTCGCCGAGCAGGTGCGGCTGGGGACGATGACGCTGGCCGAGGCGCAGATCTCGCCCTTCCGCAACATCATCACCCGCTCCATCGGCACGGCGGCGGCCGTCGAGACGGACGTCTCCACGCACGAGCTTCGCGTCGGCGACACGCTGCTGCTCTGCTCCGATGGTCTGTCCGGGCACCTGGAGCCGGACGAGATGCAGGCCGTGGTGCAGGAGCACAGCCCTTCGGTGGCCGCCCTGGCGCTGGTCGAGGCCGCCAACGAGCGCGGCGGGCGCGACAACATCACCGCCGTCGTGCTCTCCGTCCGCGCCCTGACGCCGTATGAGGGAGGCGCCGCAGACCAGGCCGCCGCGCCCGAAGCGGCGGGTGTCGGCGCCCCGGCGAAGGAAGAAAAGTCGTCCCGCTGGGGGCGGCGCAAGTAGGAGTATCTGAGCATTGGCCGTCTCGTCAAACACCATCCTCGGCAAGTACCGGGTCATCCGCGAAATCGCCCGCTCCAACGACATCGTGTACGAGGCGATCGACCCGACGATGGCCCGGCGCGTCGCCGTCAAAGAGCTGCAACTGCCGCCGCACCTGGCCGGCGCGCAGAAGCGCGAGCGCATCGAGCGCTTCTACCGCGAGGCCAAGGCGGCGGGGACGCTGTCGCACCGCAACATCGTCACCATCCACGATGTCGGGCAGGAGAACGACCGGCATTTCCTGGTCATGGAGTATCTGGAAGGCCAGTCCCTGCGCGACATCCTGCAAATGCAGGGCGCGCTGCCCCTGAAAGAGACCGTCGAGATCACGCTGCAACTGTGCGACGCCCTGGCCTACGCCCACTCGCGCGGGGTCGTCCACCGCGACGTCAAGCCCGACAACGTCCACATCCTGCCCGGCGGCGTCATCAAGCTGACCGACTTCGGCATCGCGCGCATCACGGCGGAGCCGAGCATCACGACGCAGGGGCAGGTCTTCGGCACGCCCTCCTACATGTCCCCGGAGCAGGTGGCCTCACATACCGTGGACCACCGCACGGACCTGTTCTCGCTGGGCATCACGCTGTACGAGATGCTGACCGGGCGCAAGCCGTTCGTCGGCGACAGCGTCATCACCATCACCTACAACATCATGAACAACCAGCCGGCCATGCCGGTCGGCATCCCCCAGGCCTTGCAGCAGATCTTGCAGCGCGCCCTCGCCAAAGACCCCAACCTGCGCTACCAGAACGCGGCCATGCTGGCCGCCGACCTGCGGGCCGAGAAGTTCACCCTCGCCTCGCCCCCGCCGCCCGCCCCGCAGGCGGCCCCCGGCGGCAGCCCGCCGCCGGG
>CAXTWM010000530.1:0-2450 GCA_964247915.1 uncultured Armatimonadales bacterium
ACCAGGCGGGCGTGGCCGGGCAGGGGGATGCGCAGGACCGGGTCCTTTAGGAAAGGGTATTTGATGTCCTCAAAGCCCTGGACGGCGCACAGCGTCGCGCCGTCGCGCCAGCCGGTCCAGTCAATCAGATCGGCGTCCACGACGTTTGTCTCGGTGAGGAACGGCTCGCGGGCGTCGGGGCCGACGTTTGCGACCAGCGCGCCGCCGTCCAGCACGAAGTATCGCCCCCCGTCATCGTCGGATTTATGGCCGAACGGGTTGCGCTGCACCTGGGCGCCGTGCGGGCCGGAGACGATCCAGCAGGCCGTCGGGGCGCCCGGCCCTGAAGGCATCAGTGCCGCCTGAGTCGGCTGGGTGGCGGCGCTGACGGTGAGGGTGAGCGGCCCGCCCTCCACGACGCCCAGGGAGGTCTGCGCCGAGGCGGAGACGGTGTAGTCGCCGGGCCGGCTGACGTCGGCGCGCACCTCGATCCGGCCTTCCAGGCTCTGTCCGGGCTTGACCGCCACCAGGTCGAGGTCACGGAACTTGCGGTCGGCGGGTTCGGGCAGGAAGCGGGGGAAGCCGGTGTTGAAGTGGACCGGCTTGACGTCCCCCGGCCCCCGGACGGTGTAGTCGGGCTGCCAGTTGCGGGCGGAGTTGAGGTCGGGGACGTGGACGGTCTTGCGGCTGTGGTTCTGGAGAGTCAGGTTGAAGCCGAGCGGCTCGCCGACGATCCAGTGTGACTTGTAGGCGGAGAGGCGGAGCGTGATCGGCATGGCGTGGCGTCCTCCTGCGGCGGCCGGCGTTGCGGCCCCCGTCAGGGCGGGGGTGAGGGGGCGGCGGCGGGGGCTGCCCCCCCCCCCCCCCCGCGTGAACGGCCGCGCGGCGCCGCGCGGGCGGGGCGGCCGCCGGCGGCGGCCGGCGGGGCGGCCCCCGGCTGGGCGGGGGGGCGGGGGCGGCGGCGGGCGATGCCGCAGCCGCCCAGCGGCGTCAAGGCCAGCGCGGCGCAGAGCGCCAGGAGGAGCGGGCTGCGGCTCCCGCGCCCGTGGCCTCGGCGGCTAGGGTTTCTTGTTTTGTATTCCATTGCTGTGGAGCGGGTCCGCGTTCCAGCCGCGCAGGCGCAGGACGCACAGCCCGCAGAAGTGCAGGTCGTCCTCGCTGTACGACATGATACACAACTGGTCGGAGTGATCGTGCCGACGGTCCTCCGCGGCCTGCTCCACCGGGTCGTTCCCGTAAGGCAGGGGATTACCGTAAGGCGAATGGGGCAGGAACAAGTGGTGGCCGATCTCGTGCGCTATCACCTTCTCGAGAGTGCTCTTGCTCTTCGGCGTGTGGTTCAGATACAAAGGGGAGTCGCGCGAGGCGACCGACAGGAACGCACAGCGGGAGTGCGTCGAGGTGGGCAGGTTGATGGCTTTGCCGTCATAGGTATTCGTTTTGAAGTTGTTGAGGGCGCCGAAGTGGAGGATGACGATGCCCTCCGGCTCCGCCCCCAGATAGTGCGCGCACGCCTCGGTGATGATCTTATCGGCCCAGTCGTCGCATCTCAGATGGTATTTGTTCTCCGTCGCCACATCATTCGTGAGCAGCAGCGCGTTGGTCTGAGCCGAAGCGGTCGCCTCCGCCGCCGGCCCATGAAGCCCGGCCGCGTTCAGCGCCCCCAGCTTCTCGTGGTGGATGAAGTTCTTGAGGTTGGCGTAGGTGCGGAACGTGACGGCGTATGGGCTGGGCTGCGCCGCCGTTCCAGCCCCGACGTACTGGCTAAGGCCGGGGTCAATGGCGTACTTCCCCAGGAACGGGGCCGCGCCGCTGACCTGGTGGACGGCGGCTTTGATGTGAGCGTCATACTCGGTCTTGGTCATGGACTCGGCGCGCGCCGGCCCAGTCATCTTGATGCGGGCTTCCTCGTAGTAGGCGCGCACGGTATCCAGGTGGGCCCGCACGACGGCGGGCGTTTTGGTCAGGTAGCGGGCGATCCGGACCTCGCGGTACGTCAGGAACACGCCGGTGCTCTTCTTGGCCGTGGCCTTGAGCGGGGGCGGGTCCGGTACGTCAATGTCCAGGTGCCCGTTCTTCTCGTGGACGGCGTACACGGTCACGCGCCAGGCGTCGCCGGCCATGCGCGAGGGCTGGAAGAGCACGCCGGTCTTGTTGACGTACTTCCCCCTGGTCCACGCCGCGGTGCCGGCCGCCCACCGGCGGTGCGGCCAGACGGCGTTGGGGAGCGGGGCCACGCCCGGTTCGGGGGGGAGGGGCTGGAAGACGGGGAGGCCGTGGCCGCGCTTGCCGCCGTAGTCCACATGGCAGTTGTCGGCGGGGTGCGGCTTGATCTCCGGCCCCTCGCCCGGCTTGGGCGCCTTTCTGTAGTAGTCCACGGTCTCGGTCAGGAACGCCCGCGCCTGGGGGTGGACGTGCCCCGCCGCCTAGGGCCCGTCCTCCCCGGGCCCCCGGCAGCGGACCCCGCCCCC
>CAXTWM010000531.1:0-2446 GCA_964247915.1 uncultured Armatimonadales bacterium
ACCCTGGCCCGCCCCCCGGAACGACCCCAGGAACCCGCCGTGCCAGACCCGTTGCCGCCAGACCCGTTGCCGCCAGACCAGCCATCCGACGGACCCGCCATCTTTGTCGCCGCCGCCGACCGCCTCAACCGGCCCGGCCGCGTCGTGACCCTGGGCCACGTCTACCCGCACGGCCAGGCCCGCGCCGCCCGGCACGCCCTCCACAACGCCCTCCCTGTCGTCCGCGAGGGCCGGGCGGGCTACGGGGACGCCGCCCCGACCGCCGACCCGCAGGCCGTGGCGCGCAACGCCGCCTGGACCCGGCTCATCGCGGCCCTGAACGCCGACCGCCAGTGGCCGCTCCGGCGCCTGTTCGAGCAGCTCGACCCCCTGCTGGAGCCGGACATCGCCGTCGCCGCCGTGCCGCCCCACCGCGCCTTCCAGGCGTTCTGGCCGACCCGCACCCTGGCCCAGCGGCTGGCCGCGAACGGCCGGGTGGACGCCACCGCCTGTCTGGTGCGGCAGGCGACGATCCGGCGGATCATCTTCGGCGGCCCGAGCACGCGCGCCCTGCACCGGGCGACGGTCCGGGTGGAGGAGGCGCATCTGATCCGGGGCCGCCGCGTCCTGCTGCTCGACGACATCGCCAAAAGCGGGGCGTCCCTGGTCGCCTGCCGCGAGCTGCTGCTGGAGGCGGGCGCCGCCGCCGTCCAGGCCGTCGCCCTGGGCCGCGTCATCGCCGGGCGCGGCGAGGGCTGACGGAAGCCATAGAGGAGCAGCAAATAGCAGAGCGCCCTCGGGAGGAATCCCGAGGGCGCTTGGGGGAGCATCACACCAGGAGCTTCTAGCCCCAACGACTGATGGTTTCTTGAACTGGGACGGCTTCCTGATTGGTTTCAGCGCCCACGACGGCCCGCTCGACCATAGTGCCAACCTCTTCCATGACTACTTCTCCGCCCAATACACCCTGTCTGGCGGATGCCCGCCGCATATTGTGGGAGTGGGTGTCGGTGAAGTCTTCCTCAGGCCCGAACTTTGAGAGCGCTCTTTTGCCCCATCCGGGCGGGAAGTCCACAGTGAAGTTGATCCGTTGGCTCATGACGTTTCCTCTAAAAAGGCTGCCGCGCGTTCCCGAGTCATCTCAAAGCGCCTGAGTGACTCGCCGTGGTATAACTCGACGCCTAGGTCGATCATACCACAAACCCCGCGATAATAAGACTCCGCCCTGGGGACAGAATACAGGGACAGGCGCCCCTCGCAGCCCGCCGCGAGACTGTAGCTGACCGCGACACGAAACAGCACTCGCCCGATCTAGTCTAGGAAAGGTTCGCGTCTCAGCGACGCCATGAATCGCTTTATGTTCCAGGGAGCGGTCGCCACAAGCTCGACACCGACTGCTGTCTGTCCGTGGTGGGCCGGCGCGCGGCATGGGAGCGGCGTCGTGGAGATGGCAATAGCCCCCTGCAAGAACCCCCGATAGCCTATGCCAAAAAAGCGCCAGTCGGCGTAGGGGGAACCCGCCTGGGCAGCGTTCGACTTTCCCCGCCAGTCCCAGCCCTTACTGTCCGGCATGGAAGCGGGCGACACCCCACGGATTGACATCTCGAGCGCGGCCATTTGTATGTACGGCGTCCAGAGGTCATTCGTCTCGCTCAACTCATCGTAGTCCAGGTCGTAGAGGAGTTCACCCTGGACTTCCTCCCCCGTCTCGGAGGCTAACAATGGTATCGGTTCCGAATGGGCGCTCATAGAGGTTGCCATTGTACCCGATTTTCATCACCGCTTTTTAGTAGAATCGGCGGGGATGCGCCCATATCTCGGTGGCTCCACCCTCCATGTCGCTTACCGGGCCAACGCTCTCGGGACGTAGGTGTGTGACATGACTCAGGGGAGGGGGATTTCCAGGTCGCGGGCGATCTCCGCCAGGGAAAGCCCGCGCAGACGGGCGAGCGCGGCCAGGGCCTGCCACCGTCCCGCGTTCGCCATCTCGACGGCGTCGATCCGGTCCGCGAGGGCCGCCTGTTCTTCCGCCGTTAGTCCGCGCTGCGCCTGCGCCGCGAGCAGCGCGTCGCGTTCCGACCGGGCTTGCGGGGCCAGGGGGGCGTTGATGATCTGCAACAGAGGGATCTCCGCTTCTGTGAGGACATCGGGCCGCAGACGCAAGCGGGCGCTCCCGAGCAGGTAGGTTACGACATCGGTCCCCTGAGTCCGCGCCGCCTTTTGCAGCGGCCCTTCCAGTTCCGGGGAAGCATCGAGTGTAATGTTCATAGTCAACGATTATACCCTCCAGCGGGACGACACCGCCAAAAGCGGCGCGGCCTACGGCTTCGGCGTGGCGTGGTCGGGCGGGACGGGCCGCGCCGCGTTCATGCGGTCCATCCGCTCCGGGTGCATCCCGCGCCCCATCGCCATGGGGTCCAGGCGATTCGGGTCCCCACCGGGGACCGTGCCGTGCAGGATGTAGGCC
>CAXTWM010000532.1:0-2395 GCA_964247915.1 uncultured Armatimonadales bacterium
CGGACCTTCTGGAAGACGGGGAACAGGATGGCGGCGAGGATCGCGATGATGGCGATGACGACGAGCAGCTCGATCAGGGTGAAGCCCCTGGAGGATCGAACCGGCATGCGGGAACGAAATGACATAATGACTTCCTTTCAGCGAACGACGGTAATGATGTACCGACAGAGGGGCGAACGCTTCCACGAGCGCGTGAAGGTCCAGTGCATAGATCGGTGGACCCTATGAACTGACAGGTTCGCGTCGTTGCGGATAAGGGGGAAGACGGCGTCGTGTTCCAAGACAGGAAGCGCTCTGGGCGCGGGGTCGTGCGGGCGGATGAAAGGCCGGAAAGGGTCGCACGGGCTGCTTCGCACCACTCTGACTGTCGGCACCGATGAGAAGCGGCGTTGCTCCTGATTGAAACCCTATTATACCTCACTTTCCACCGTTTATGACCCGGAACGCCCCACGCGGACGACGTTTTTTTGCCAGAGTTGTCAGCCGGACACAAAAAATCCGGCATCGAGTGACATCGCTCGCGCGGACATCACGGCAGGCCGGCGACCGATCCGCGCAGCAGGGACAGCGAGAACGGCGGCAGGAGGACGCTGCGCCCGGAGGTCTGCGAGTGCCGGGGCGGCAGGTCCGGGGCGGGAAAACCGTCGGCTTGACGGGGATGCCAGACGTACTGAGCCGCCGAATACTGGTACAGGTCGGCGGGTCCCGAAAAGGAAAGGGGGGCCGCCCCGCCCGCGCGCCCGAACCGGACCGTGACCGGGTGCGCCCGCTTCGGGTCTTTGTTCAGCAGCAACACGGACCACCGTCCGTCCGGCCGGTGGACGGCATACGCCGTCACGAGGGGCAGGCCCAGGCGGCTCCTTAGGCTGGACGACGCCCGGTAGACCGCCTGCGGCTTGTCCGTGTCCGGCTGCGCCCACTGCCGCGTCAGCAGCCGCGCGGCGTAGAAGGTCGCGAGGGGCTTGGGGGGGCGGCCGTTGCCGCCTGAGAGCAGCATCGCCAGGTTGCCCCAGGTCGGGCAGTCCGCGACCTCGTGGATGGGCACGTTCGGCTCGTAGCCGTACAGGTAGGCCGCCGAGCCGCCCCCAGTCAGAAACTGGGCGGCGACCTCGGCGTTCAAGAGCGCGCCGGGCCAGCCCATCTCCCCCTCGCCCGCAAAGGCGGAGTAGCCGTACTCGGTGATCAGCCAGGGGATGCGGCGGGACAGGCCCTCCCGCTGGAGCCGGGCCAGCGCGTTTTGGAGCAGGTCCGGGGCCAGCGCGAGCTGCGGGGCGGGCGGGGCGCAGACGTTGTCGAACGGATACCACTCGAACGAGAAAAAGGCGAAGTCCGCCAGCCGCCCGCGCCCCTTCAGATAGCCCAGGAAGCGGCGCAGCCAGGAGCGGTCGCCGCGCGCGTCCGGCCAGGCCACCCAGCCGTCAATCGCCGTCTGGAAGCTCGGCCCGCCCAGCGCGAGCGTCGGGTCTACCCGGTGCAGCGCGTCCGCCCACTGGACGTAGAGCGCACCGTAGTCTTCGGGCGTCACATACTGACCGTCCGGCTCCTCGCCCAGCTCCATCCGCTGCACCGGGTAGCCGCGCGCCCGCAGGAAGCGCAGCTCGGCGGCGGCGTTCTCGGGCGTGTCGTACAAAACGCCCGCCGGCATGAGGACGGGCAGGCCGCCGCCCAGCCCGGACCGGAAGACGCGGTCGAAGCCGGGCTGCTCGACGTTGGGGTCGCGGTCCCCCGCCCGGTGCCACGGGTCCGTCGAGGAGACATAGACCGGCGTCTGCCGCCTGCCGTCCGGGGCGTGCCGGACGAGGTCCTGGAATCCGACGCGCCCGTTCCGTTCCTCCAGGGTTCCCAGGCCGATCTCGCGGACGGCGTAGCCCAGCCCGTCCCGGAGGTCGCCAGTGTCGCGCGGGCCGCCGCCGCTCTCGGTCATCCAGACGCGGACGAACCGGGCCGGGCGCGGGGCGGCGCACAGCCGCAGACGGACGGCCCCGCCGTGCCCCCCCGTCACCGTCCCCAGCGGAAACGTCCGCCACGCCCCGCCGGCCCCGTAGGTGTCATCAATGCTCCGGGTGTCTTCGCCGCCGCTATCGCCGTCCCAATACTGCACCCGGTAGCGGGTCGCATACGGGGCAGCCCAGGCGATCTGGATCGCGTCCACGGGCTGAATCCGGCCCAGGTCAATCAAAACCCACTGCGGGTGGCCGACATTGTCTTCGCCCGTGAAATGCCGGTCCAGATAGGGGTTGCTCTTCCAGAACGTCCGCGCGTCCCCGTCGTCCAGCCGCGAGAAGCCGTCGTTGTTCGCCTGGTCAATCGTGCTGCCGCGCCGGGGCAGACGGTAGCCGTAGCAGGTCCCGATCGGCGCCCCCGCCCGCTCGTCCGAGGTCCAATATCCCTGCCC
>CAXTWM010000533.1:0-2394 GCA_964247915.1 uncultured Armatimonadales bacterium
CTTCCCCGGCTACGCCCAGCCGTATGACGCCTTCCTGAGCGCCCAGGCCGGGGCGCCCGTGGCCCTCATCAACCTGGGCCTCGTCGGCGAGACGACCGCCTCGCTCTTCACCCCCTCGGCGGCCAACGGCCTGCTCAACGCCAACTACAGCCCCGCCGCGCCGGCCTCGCAGGACGCCCTGCTTGTGTCCGAACTGACCGCCCTGGGCGGGAACGTCAGCAACATCACCGTCCAGGTGGGGGCCAACGACATCCTCGGCCTGGCCTCCAGCGCGGCCTTCCAGACCGCCTTCGCCACGGGCGACACGGCCACCGAGCAGCGCCTGCTGAACGGCACGCTGGGCGTCATCGGGGCCAATTACGACACCCTGCTGGGCCAGATCGGGGCGCTCGCGCCCCAGGCCAGCGTCCAGGTGCTCGGCTACTACAACCCCTACGTCGCGCTCCCCGAGACCGACCCGACCAGCCTGTACCTCCAGGCCGTCTCCCAGCCCCTCAACGCCGCCCTGAACGCCAAGCTGGCGCAGGAGGCCGCCGCGCACGGCGACCGCTTCGTGGACCTCTACACGCCCTTTCTGGGGCATGAAAGCACGCTGACCCTGTCGGGCGAGGAAATCCCGACCCCGTTCGGCCCGGCCCCCAACGACCACCCGACCGACGCCGGCTACGCCGTCATCACCCGGCAGCTCGAGGCCCCCGCCCCCGAAGCCTCCACGACCGTGAGCTTCGGCCTGCTGCTCGCCCTGGGGATGGGCGGGCTGGCCGTCGCGTCCAAGCGGCGCAGGGCCGCCCCCTAGCCCCGCCGCTTGCCTTCCCTTTGTCACCGGCCTCACTTCCGATAAAGAAGTGGGGTCTTTTTCGCCCCGCCCGCCCGCTTTTGCGCCACTTGGCACGACTCTTGCACTGACATTCTTTGCGGCGTCCCGCACCACCCCCGCCGCAGGCAATCGCGCCTCTTGTTTCCGGTCGTTCCCCACGGCGGCCACGCAAAAAAGGAGTCCCTCATGTCCCTCTCACGGTCCGTTCCACGCTCCCTTTCGCGCCGCGTCGTCCTGGCGCTGGCGCTCCTGGCGGCGCTCGCGCTGGCCGCGCCGGCGCCCTCCGCCCGCGCCCAGGGCGGCGTCGCCTTCACCCTCAACCAGCGTATCGTCACCCTCGCCCAGGGCCAGTCCTTCACCTTCACCGGGTCCCTGGTGAACAACACCGGCGTCGCCCTCACGATCAAGGACATCTCCGGGCTGTTCGACCCCACCCTGTCCTACGACTTTACCAGCTACACCTTCCCCAACCTGGCGGTGGGCCAGACCTACACCGGCGCCCTGTTCACGCTGACGACCACCACGGGCGCGACCGGGCTGGGCGGGTCGTCGAACCCCACCCCGCCGGGCACTTACACGTCGAATCCGACGCTCTTCGACTTCACCGACCCCGCCGGCGCCACCGTGCCGTCCAACACGCAGCAGTTCACGCTCATCGTGACCCCCGCCGTCCCCGAAGCCTCCACCACGGCCTCCTTCGGCCTGCTGCTGGCCCTGGGGATGGGCGGCCTGGTCGTCGCCGCCAAGCGCCGCAAGGCCGCCCTCTAGGCGTCTCCAGGGCACACCCCAGGCGCAGGGGAGACGGCTTCCCTGCGCCCGTTTTCCTGTATGTTTCCTGCGTGCGCCCCGAAGGAGGAAAAAGAGGAGGAAGCGCGCGCCCCGAGGGAGAAGATAGGGGCGAGTTCCCTTTCGACGGAGGACCGCAGCGAATGACGGCAGCCCTGAAACATTCTTTCCTGAAGCAGTCTTTCCTGGCCCTCGCCCTGACGGCCCTCTTGGGGCTGGGCCGGGCGGCGACCGCGCAGATGCCGACCCTGACCGTGCCCGTGCGGCACGCCGACGCCCCCATCCCCCTCACGGTCGTCCGGGGCACCATCGTCACGTTCCAGGGCACGATCACCGAGCCGATGACGATGACCATCTTCACGCTCCGCAACGACTACGGCGAGTTCGCGCGCGGCAAGTTCCTGGACACCTGGAGCCTGCCGTGGAACACCGCGCTGGAACACGGCTCGGTCGAGCAGATCGCGGTGCTCTGGAGCCAGTTCGGGGCGCCGCTCACCCGCCTGACCCGCTACAACGTCCGCCTCCTCGACGTCCCGCCGTTCCGGCTCGACGCGGACAACGCGCACGGGAAGCTGACCCTGGCGATCTCGCCGACGGGGGCGCTGACGGCGCGCGGGTTCCTGGTCACCCTGGACGGCGCGCCCACCAGCCTCGTCCTCAACAGCCTGGGCCGGGGGACGATCAGCACGGCCCTGTTCGGGCGGGGCGCGCACACCGTCGGCGCCAGCGCCGTGCTGATGGACGGCAGCACGGTCGCCGTGGCCCCGGTGCCGTTCCTCGTCACCACGCTC
>CAXTWM010000534.1:0-2385 GCA_964247915.1 uncultured Armatimonadales bacterium
ACGAGGTTGACGACGGCATCGGCCCCATGCAGGGGCGCGGCGGGGTCGCTCGCCTGCCAGCGGCGCAGTTCAACGCCGGGAGGAAGCTGCGCGTGTTCGGGATCGCGGACGAGGGCGATCACGCGGTCGCCGCGCTCGAGGAGGAGGCTGACCAGATGCCGGCCGACCATGCCGTTCGCGCCTGTTACGGCGACGGTGCGGGCAGAAACATACGAGGTATTCATAGTGAAGTCTCCTTGTGGGCTGAGGGGGTAACTCAAGCCGATCCTTTCGCTGAGATCGTTTCGTTTGCTGAAATCGTTTGGGATACTGATACGGCGGGATGCCGCCGTCCATCCATCATCTTTCGGACGGTGGGGGCGACCAGCCCTGCGGCCCGCTCCTCGCCGCCCTTGATCCGTCCCGCCATTGTCAGGGACACCAGGCCGTGGAGCGCGGCCCACAGCATTTCCGCCTCGCCGTCCGGGTCGGAGGCGCAGGCCGCGTCGCCGGGCATGGCGGCCCGTACCGCCCTGGACAGGACCGTGAAGGCGTCCACGGCCTCCGGCGGCGCTTGCGCCGTCCCGAACGTGACGCCGCCCAGCCCATGCATGACCTGGTAAAGCGCGGAGTGCCGGAAGGCAAAGCCCCAATAAGCCTCACCGATGGCGACAAGGCGCCCTTCCGCGTCCTCCCCCGGCGGCACCGCCTGGAGCGCTTCGGCGAGCAGCCGGAAGCCGCCCCGCATAAGCTCCATCAGCAGTGCCTCCTTGCTGTCAAAATGCTCGTAGATGGTCGGCACACTGTAGGCGATCCTGTCGGCGATCTTACGGATGGTGACGGTCTGCCAGCCGTCCTGAGTGGCGATGTCTCGCGCAGCATCGAGGATGTCCTGACGCAATTGTGCCCTCTGCTGTGTCCGAAGTTGCGCCCTCTGCTGGGCGTGTTGCCTGCTGGTCGTCGTGATGATCTCCTTTTTTCTAATCATGTTAGATTTTACCTAACATAGTTAGAAAGTTAAACATTTTTGAAAAACTTCTTTGTCAAAGTCCGAAGCGCAATGGAGGCGGACGAATTTCCGGTGAGGCATCCAGCGAAACGGGGGGAGGCGGGGCGCTGTTCTCGGCGTTGGTAAAACTCGCGCTCGCGGGCGGTGAGTAGGGGCCTGCCGTCCAAGTAGGATTGCCACGGCCTCTTGAACAGCGCAGCAGCGATCAGAAGCAACAGGACAAAGTTAAAGACAGCGCCGGCAAAAAGCCCCGCTCTTCTTGAGGAAGGCGGGGCTTTCGGCTTGTGTACCGGGCGGCTCAGTCGGACGCCTGGGTCTTTTTGCGGGCGGCCAGAACCAGGCCGCCCATGCGGTGACGTCCGTGATCAGGCCCGCGCTGTCCGCGACATTGCCGGTCGTCACGGTGTTCATCAGGCCGCCGGTCAGGCTGAAGTTGACAAAGTCGCCAGCACAAGGATGATCTCGATCTGGTTATCTATGTCCATCGCTCAGCGCTCCTGCATGGGCTAAGTCTCGTCTTGCGGGTCTATGTCTTCATGCGATAGGGGCCGCCGCGCTCCGTGATAGACACGCACCACATAAACCGTGTTCTTCTCCTCGTCTATGCGGAAGATGACGCGGTGCGAATGATGCGGGGCGCTGCGGTAAGGCAGCCCAAGCTCCCCGGCTTCGGCAATGACGGTAAAGCGGCCCGGCATCTCCCCGAGCGATAGGATGAGGGCTTGTCGCGCGGTCTTCCATTTTCGTGCCGCCGCCTGCGAGTTCCGCGCGATGAACGTCACCGCGTCGTCTATGCCGTCCCTGGCCGGGTCGGTGATCTCAACATCAAAAGCCATGTTTGGCCTGGAGTTCCGCAAACACGTCCTCGGCGGGGCGCGTCCGGCCCTCCCGGATAGCCTGCTCTCCCTCCCGGATGGCGGCAATGAGGCGGGCGCGTTCCAGCCGTTCCTCTGTCTGCTGGTAGGTCACGGGGTCAACCAAAACCGCCTGCACTTTGCCGTTGACGGTGAGAAGCATCGGCTCCTGCGTCTCGTTGAGGCTGTCAATGAAGTACCGGGCGTTGCGCTGGAAGTCGGTCAAAGAATGGGAGTTCGTCAGGTTTGCCATAGAGTTTCTTTCATGTGGAAGTCATGCTGATTCCATGCTACTCTTTTCTGCGGCTTTGTGTCAAGCTGGACTGGCCCTTACATCCGCCGAAGCCGGCAGCCGAAAGTGGTACATGATAAAGGACGTTATCACATACTAATTTGGCGGGGCATCACTGGTTGAAACCTGCGTTTCAGTTCTTTGCACCCCGCGAAAATGACCTAGAGTGTGTTAGGCACTTTGGAGCAGTTTGGCTGCCTTGACGAGCATCAGGATGGCAAAAACGACGAAATGCAGCCCCGCCAGCGTCT
>CAXTWM010000535.1:0-2379 GCA_964247915.1 uncultured Armatimonadales bacterium
GACCCCATCCCGCTCGGGCGCGGCTTCCTGGTCAGCGGCGCGCTGGACGCCCGCACGCGCACGTCCGACACGGGCCGGCGCGGCGGGGTCTGGGTCAACGCGGCGGAACTGGACTTGCAGCACCGGATCTCGCGCAAGGGCGAAGCGCGCGGCAACGTGTTCGTTTCGCTCCTGGCGGAAGACCCGCCGGACGTCGCGCGCGGCAGGGACATCCAGATCGGCGAAGCGTATGTGCTCTACCGGCTGCCGGTCGGGGCGGACTTCGACTCGACGGCCTATCTCAAGGCGGGCCAGTTCCAGATCCCGTTCGGCCTGCTGGCCGTGTACGACCCGCACCTGCTGATCCTCCAGCCCCTGTACGCCCAGTCGCTCGGCCTCCGCACGGACTTCGGGCTGGCGCTCTCGGGCCGCCTGTACGGCTACCTCAACTACGACTTCTCCCTAACGACCGGGACGGGGCCGAACCACCTGGACGTGAACCCGAACCGGGTCGTCACCTTCCGCCTGGGCCGGACCTTCACGACCCGCAACGGCGTCGTCAACGTCGGCGGCTCCCTCCTGCAAGGGCGATTGCCGATCACCGACCTGACGGCCGAGAACCCGTTCGCCGTCGAGCTGCCGCCCTCGGGCCGTGTCCGCGCGGACCGGGGCGGCTTCGTCAGCAAGAGCCGCATCGCGGGCGACGGCTCCTACGGTTTCCACCGGACCACGGCGCGCGGCGAATTCGTGGTGGGGGCGGACAACGACCAGCGCGTCCTGGGCTACTACATCGAGGGGAACTACCGGTTCACCGGGCGTACCAGCGCGGCGATCTCGCGCTCGCTGTTCGTCTACCCGGAAGGCAACAGCAGCGCCTCGCGCGAGTCGCTGGGCCTGACCTATGCGTCCAGCGCCAACCTGACCTTCCGGGGCCTGTACCAGTACCTGCGCGACGTGCCCCGCGACCTGGGCGGCCGGGTGCGGCACCGGCTGACGTTCCAGGTGCTGCTGCGCTTCTGACCTGGTATAATGGGGGCATGTCGTCATCCCAATCCCCCACCCCATCGAAGCAGACCCTGCCCCCGTTCTGGAGATGGCTGATGCGAATCACGTTCGCCGTCACGATGACCTTGTTCCTCGCGCCCGCCGTGTATGTGGTGAAGTATTATGCCGTGGACCGTCCGCGCGAGGCGGCGCTTCTCGTTGCCGCCGTGCCCGACCACTCGGCGCCGCGCGCCGACTACCTGCCTGCCCTGGAGAAGAGGGCGCGCGACACCCAGGGAGGTTCGCGCGTGGAGGCGGTCCGGCGGATCGGGATGATCCTCCGGCAGCCCGGCATCAGCTATCGCCGCCCCCTGGAATGCCTCTCGGCAAAAGCCACACTGGCGGGCCTGGCGGCCAAAGACCCCGACCCCGCCGTGAAGGCCGTGGCGGCAGCGGAGTTAGGGAAGGTAGCGCAGGGCGGGGCGGTGATCCGGCGGTAGAACCTAGGAGTTCAAAGGCGCATAAACGGCTCGGTTGCCTTCACGGGGCTGAACCCCCGTGCTTTAGAAGTGCAATCCCCCGCCTTCGCGGGCGAAGATGAAGAGAGGAAAGCCTATCATGCTGCTCTTATGGCTATCCTAATGCCCGAGAAAGCGGGGATCTGCTTTATCGAAGCACGGGGGTTCAGCCCCGTGTAATCAGCCCCGCCGCTCAGGGCGGGGTCACAGCATCGTCAACTGCGTGAACAGCACGTCCAGCACAAGCTGGCTGTTCGCGTTGCGCTCGATGGCCTGCCGGACATCCAGCAGCAGGGCCAGTGCGCGCTCGGTCTTCTCGGCGGAGTAGCGCTCCACCAGCCCCAAGATCTCCTCGCGCCGGTCCACGTTCACGGGAGTCGCCCGCCCCGGACCCAGGACGGCGGCGGAAAGGACGTCCCGGAGATAGCTCGCCAGCAGGTCCAGCGCCCGCGTCAGCGGCTCCCGCCCCGCCTTCTCCTCGCCCGACTCCGCCGCCTCGTCCTCGACCGCCGCCTTCATCTTCGGTGCCAGCCGGCGGAACTCCTCGCCCAGCTTGAAGCTCTTGATCGGCGGGGCCGTCAGCAGGTCGTGGGCCAGGTCCAGCAGCGCCTCGCGCCCGGCCAGCAGGGCGGGCGAGCGGGCCAGCGCGACGGCGCGGCCCAGTCGTCCCTCGGAGTAGGCGGACAGGAAGCGCGCCTGGGCCGGCGCGACCCCGAAGCGTGTCTGAAGGACGCTCTCAATCTCCCCCGCCGGCAGCAGGCCGAAGTGGACGACCTGGCAGCGCGAAACGATGGTGGGCATGACGCCGCCGGTCGAGGCCGCCGTGAGAAGGAAATGGGCGTAGGCGGGCGGCTCCTCCAGCGTCTTCAGCAGGCTGTTGCCCGCGTCCGCCCCGCCC
>CAXTWM010000536.1:0-2371 GCA_964247915.1 uncultured Armatimonadales bacterium
TCGTGGGCGACGATGGCGCGCTGCTCATCCGTCAGCGGGGCGTCGGCGGGGGATGTGTGGGAGGGGGCGGCTGTCACAGGGCTGTTATACAGGAAGTTGCTGTTCCGGCGCAAGGCGTCCAGGCACGGGCCAGCGCCGCCGGTCAGAAGGGCCGTGGGATTGAAATCCCCGGCTGTGGGGCGCGGACGCCGATTGTCCGAGGGTAAGGACAGAAGATAGCAACATCAGGTTCCGGTCTCCACGCAGGTGGAGACTTGGCCGCAGGCCCTACAGCCGAGGATTTCAATCCCACGGCGTCTCTGGGCCATGGCGTCTCTGGGCCACGGCGTCTCTGGGCCACGGCGTCTCTTGTGACGCGCCCCGCAGCTCGGCCTGCTCTCTCGTTCACCCACCCTTGTCGCCCATGCCCGACGCCGCCGTGCCTGTCGGGGAACCGCCGATCATCCCGCTGCTCGGCACGGGCGTCCCGGACAGGCCGCCCGTGGGCGCGTCGCCCGTCTCGGACGTGCCCGCCGTGCCGGTCGCGTTCTCCGTGTTCGGCATGGCCGACTGCGGCCCGCCGGTCGCGCCCGCCGACTCTTCCAGCGAGTCGCCGCTGTTCAGCCCGCCGTCGTCCATGCTGGAGGTGTCGCCCAGACTGCCGCCCCCGCCCATCAAAACCTCGTCGGGCGGCACGGCCACCCCACCGTTCATGGGGCCGCCGCCGGTCGCGCCCGGCCCCGTGGCGGCGGGGCGGCTGCCGCCCGTCGCGGCCACGTCCGCTGCTTTGTCGGTCATCGTCGTCCTGCCTTTCTCGTCCGCTTTCTTTTCTACTCGGTGCCGACGCCGGTGCGCGCGCTGCCGTCCGTATTCGCCACGTCCACGCCGCCCGCGTCGGCGACTCCAGGGTCCATTTCCTCGCCGGTCTCGTCCGGGTCAACATCGCCGGACGCCACCAGGTCCCCAGCGGGAATGCTGTTCTCGGTCGGGCTGGGTCCCGTCTGGCCGGTCGGGTTCGGGTTGCCGGGCAGGGGCATGTCGCCGTCGTTGACGCCCTGTGGGGCGTCGGCCAGCTCGCGCACCAGCCGCTGTTTCACGTCCTCGGTATAGTCTTCGCTCACGGTGGGGTCCTTTCGGGTGTCTACGGGGACGATATACCCATAATCTTCCCCACGACTTCCCCCAGGTCGGCCCCCGTGATGTCCGGCTGCGGGCCGAGGGGAGGGAGGGCCTGGCCGGGGCGGGCGACGAAGGCGGCGCGCAGCCCGGCACCGAGCGCGCCCGCGATGTCCCAGGCGTGGGCGGCCACCAAGCGCGTCTCGGCGCTGGCGGCGCCCATTTCGGAGACGGCCATCGCGTAGGGCGCGGCGCCCGGCTTCAGCCGCTTCGCGGTGTCGGCGGAAAAGACCTGTTCGAAGTAGGGCGCCAGCCGCGCGTGGGCGACCTGCTCCCGCGCGGCTTCGGGGGCCGATTGGGTCAGCGCCGCCAGCCGCACCCCGGACTCCTGCAAGCGGCGCAGGGCGTCGGGGACATCGGGGAAGGCGGGCAGCCGGCGCATCCCCAGGAGGATGTCCTTCGCCGGGCCGGCGGGCAGCGGGACACCCTTCTGCGCGGCGACCATCTCCAGCGCGGCCCCGGCGAGCAGGCTGAACTCGGTGTAGACGCCCAGGGTCGTGTCCGTCAGCATGAGTTGGGTGAGCTGGTGGAACCACTCCCGCCGCGCCCCGGCGTCGCCGAAGGCGGTTTGGAAGTGCGGGTCGAGGACGCCCATGTCGAGCAGCGTCCCGTTGAGGTCAAAGAGGCAGACTTGGGTGCGTAGAGTTTGGGTAGACATGATGCCCGCCGTTTACCCGCTGGGGGTTCGCGGGAAACCGGGCGGGCATAGGTCTAACGCCCCTGCGACCAGATGAACCGCTGGAGCTGCGCCGCTGACCCGTCGGAGCCGCCGGAGCGGCGCGGCGTGAAGCGAGTGGGCCGGGCGAACGGCCGGAACACGGCCCGGCGCGGGCGGCGGACGACCGGGCGGCGGACGACTCGGTGGTGTGCCGGGGCTGGAGGCCGATGCGCGCGCGGCGCGTGGGCGGCCTTCGGCTTCGCGGCGTGTGGCTTCGCAGCGTGTGGCTTCGCAGCGTGTGGCTTCGGCTTCGCCGCTTTGTGCGGCGCGGGCCGCTTCTTCGCGGGGACCGGATGGCGCGGCGGCGACGGGGCGCGATGGGGCACCCCGGCGGCGAAGGCAGACGGCGGGCGAACGGCGGGGTGCGGGGCGGCGACGGAGCGCACTGAAACCGGTGCCGAAACGGGCGGCGGGACCGGCGCGGGGGCAGGGGCACGGCGGTGCATCAGCAGGCCCGCGCCCAGCAGCAGGAGCGGCAGCAGGGCGGCCCACCCCCAC
>CAXTWM010000537.1:0-2363 GCA_964247915.1 uncultured Armatimonadales bacterium
GGGGGGCGGGCGGGGGGGGGCCCGGGGGGGGGGGGGCGGGCCCGCCGCGCCGCTGCTGGTCCCGCAGGCGGCGGAGGCCGGCGGGCTGTTCGCCGCCGCCAGCCCGCAGGACCAGAAAAAGGTCGGCGACCAGGCCGCGCAGCAGGTGCTCAAACAGTACCCCGAGGTCCACGACGCCCGCGCCCGCCACTTCAACGACATCGGCCAGCGGCTGGTCCACGCCCTGCCGGCCTCGGACCGGAGCACCTGGGACTTCCGATTCCATGTGCTGGACAGCAAGGAGGTGAACGCCTTCGCGCTGCCGGGGGGCAACATGTTCATGTTCACGGGGCTGTATAAACTGCTCTCGACGGACGACGCGCTGGCGGGGGTGACGGGGCACGAGATGACCCACGTCCGCTTGCAGCACTGGGCCAAAGCCCAGTCCAAGGCGCAGGAGCGCTCGGCGGGGATCGGGCTGCTGCTGGGCATCTTCCACGCCGGCAAGGCGGCGCAGACGATCGCCGGGCTGGCGGACAGCGCCGTCGGCCTGAAGTTCTCACGGACTGAGGAGGACCAGGCGGACCAGGGGGGGCTGGAGAACATGGTGGCGGCGGGCTACAACCCGCAGGGCATGATCCAGCTCTTCCAGGCTTTGGAAAAGGTCAGCGGCAACGGCGGCGGGCTGGGCGGGGCATTCCTGTCCGATCACCCCCTCACCTCGGACCGGATCAACCACACCCAGCAGCGCATCGCGGCGATGAAGAGCCAGCGGAATTTCCCGCCGACGACGCCGCTCAACTACAACAGCCTGCTGGGGTAGCAGTGCGAACGGGAAGAACCAGAAAAAAGCGGCCCGCCCAAAAGGGAGGGCCGCTTCGCTATGACAGAAGATTGCAATGCCGCGCCCTAAGCGTGGGCGATTTCTTTCGCCACGACGCAGGTGGCGTGGTCGCCTTTGGGGCCGCACTCCAGGTCGAAGGCGACTTCCTGGCCTTCATGCAGGGACCGGTAGCCGTCGGCCTGGATCACGGAGTAATGGACGAAAACGTCCTTGCCCTGTGCCAGCTCGATGAACCCGTATCCCTTGGCGTCGTTGAACCACTTGACTTTCCCGTTGATCATCGTGTCTCTCTCCTTACCGTTGCTGACTCCTTGTTGCTGAAGAGTTCTATGGACTCACCTATGCATAAACCATGCCAACTCTTCGTGTAAGGGACACGACAGACAAATTATTTTTCTTTTTGCCCTTTTTGCTGACCCCCGACCCCTCCGGCTTGCTTTTTTCCAGGTAGTCAGGTATACTAATCCGCACTCGTTTTTTCGCAGCGGTCCTTTTCTGGTTTCTCAGGTTCTAGTTTCTCAGGAGTCTTTTCGCACCATGCCCAACATCAAGTCCGTCATCAAGGACGTCAAGCGCTCGCGCCAGCGCCAGCTTCGCAACCAGGCCACCAAGTCGCAGATCAAGACCTACGTCAAGAAGACGCGCGCCCTGATCACGACGGGAACGGCCCAGCCCCAGGACGTTTCGGCCAGCGTCGCCAAGACCGTCAGCGTCATTGACAAAGCGTGGAAGCGCGGCATCATCCACAAGAACGCCGCCGCCCGCCGCAAGTCCCGCCTGATGAAGCGCGCGGCCCAGGCCACGGCCCCCGCGTAAAGACAAAAAAGGGCGCGATGAATCGCACCCCTACATCCCGGCCTGCGTGATCCGCCCGCCGGTCACGGGCAGGTACGCGCCAGTGACGTAGCCCGCCAGGTCGCTCAGGAAGAACGCGCAGGCGTTGCCGATCTCGTCGGCGCTGCCGTGTCGGCGCAGGGGAATCGTGGCCGCGAAGTCCCGCGAGCCTTGCGAGGCCGTGTCCACCTTCTCGTCGGCCATCCAGCCGGGGGCGACCATGTTGACCGTGATGTTCTCCGGCCCCAGCTCCATCGCCAGGGACCGCGAGACGCCCACCATCGCCCCTTTGCCGGCCATGTAGACGGACCAGCCGGCGGGGGCCATGTTCCACAGCTCGGTCACGATGTTGACCACCCGCCCCCCGCCCTGCGCCTGCATGATGGGCCGCGCCGCCCGGACCGTGTGGAGGACGGCCTCGCAGCCGAACGCGAAAGCGTTTCCGTAGTCCGCCGGGGACGATTCTTCCAGGCTCCCGTTCTGCCGCCCGCCGATGGCGTTGTTGACCACCCCGTCCAGCCGCCCGAACCGCTCCGCCGCCGCCTGGACCATCGCGGCTGTCGCCTCGGCGTCCCGGACATCCGCCCCCAAGGTCTCCGCCTGCCCGCCCGCGTCTCGGATCTGCGCCGCAACAGCCTCCGCCCGGTCCCGGCTGGCGCTGTAGTTGATCGCCACCGCCGCCCCCTCGCGCGCCAGGACGCGGCAG
>CAXTWM010000538.1:0-2347 GCA_964247915.1 uncultured Armatimonadales bacterium
GCGGGGCTGAGGAAGAAGCCAAGGCGGGGCGGGGAAAGTGGGGGCGTGACCCGGAGCAGCGCCAGCCCATACGCGCCGCTGAGGGCGAGCGCGGCCAGCCCGGCGTAAGACCCGCTCCGGGTGGCGGCGGCGACGGCGGCGTACAGTGCGCCGTACAGGCAGACGGCCCCGAGCAATGTCACGCTCCCAGCCCGGCCTGAGTCCAGCAGCGTCCCGCAGACGGCCGCCGCTAGGGCGGCAAACGAGATCACCAGGGCGCTCGCGTGCAGCGGCGGCACCCAGGCGCGTTGAGCAGTGGGAGCGCGTCGAGCCAGGATCGTCCCCCCGGCGTACAACCCGGCGGCCAGCGGCCACAGGACCAGGGCATAGACGACCGGGGCGGGGTGCCACACGCGAT
This sequence comes from uncultured Armatimonadales bacterium, assembly GCA_964247915.1. GTDB lineage: Bacteria > Armatimonadota > Armatimonadia > Armatimonadales > Capsulimonadaceae > JANXMY01. The sequence goes on from CAXTWM010000538.1 coordinate 398, forward strand.
GCAGCCCGTGCGCCTCGCCCACGGCGGCGGCCAGAGCGGCGGCGTAAACGAGGGTCGGGCGCTCCTGACACCAGGCCAGCAGGCCGAGCGGCAGGGCTAGGACAAGCATCCCGCCCGCCGCCAGTGCCTCGCGGGCGGCGTCAACGGCGGGGCTTGCCGTATTGAAGTAGCCCAATACGAAGGCCAGATAGAAACCGCCGGTCAGGCCGGCGGCGACATCAGCGGCGCGCGGCGAACGCCGGGCCAGGCCGATGCCACCCGCCAGCAGCGCCCCGGCCCCGAGCAGGACGAGTGGCGAGAGCGGCAGGACGCCCGACAGCGCGTAGCCGAGTTGCAGCAGGGCGGTCACGGCGGCGACGGTGAGGGCGGCCCATGTCCCACGGCGGGACTTGAAGCGGTCGGCCAGCGCGAGGCCCGAGGCGGCCAGGAGGAACAGGCCGTAGCCGTAGTTGGGCTCCCAGCCCCAATGCGCGCGTGCCCAGGGCAGGAAGCGCTCCTCCAGGAGCAGGATTTCCAGGACAGCCGCCGCAGTGGCCGGCCAGACCGAGAGCGCCCCCGCCGCGCGCCGCTGCGCGGTGAAGACGAAGGCCAGCAGGGGCAGGGCCAGAATGGTCGTTTCCCAGAAGGCATCTGCCAGCGCATAGGCGAGGCAGGCCGTCAGCCCAAGCGCCGCTACGGTGAGGCTCGCGCGCGGGCGGCGCAGCCGCCACAGCAGCAGGGCGGCCAGGGCGAGCCACAGGCCGAGGCTGGGCTGGTCATGGGGGATGGAATGCGCGGGGGCGGCGCGCGACAGGAGCAGGCCAAGCAGGATGACGGCGTAGGCCAGAGCGCCTGCGGCGGCAGTCCCCAGGCGCGCGAGGGCGAAGAAGCCCAGGCTCAGAGCGGCGGGCAGCAGCATCCCCCCAAGCTCGGGGCCGGACAGGCTCGGCGCGGGGAAGGTCTGGAGGGCCAGGGCGGCGCGCACGGCCTGGGCGATGAGGGCCAGCCCCGCCAGGGCCAGGCCGCCGTCCCGGCAGGCGTCGGCCAGGGGGGTGCGCCCGCGCCGAGCGGCCCGCCGGCCCATCCCCCACGACGCGATGCCGACCGCCTGCACCCAGGCCGTGTACCCGTACCAGCGGGCCGCCCACTCCCCCAGCCCGGCATGGTGTAGGGCAAGCGCGCCGCCGGCCGTGACCGCCCCCAGCGACAGCAGGGCGAACGCCCGGTCTTCAAACTGCGCGGCGGCGACCCCGTAGGCCAGGCCCAGAAGTAAGAGCGTCGCGGCCAGCGCGCCGAGAACGTCAGGGGCACCCAGCCAGACGGCAAAGGCCAGCGCGGCGACGGTCGCCCCATAAGCCGTACTGAACCAGACCTCGCGCCGCCCGGCGTCCTGTCGCCGTGCTTCCAGCAGGAACGCCCCGGCCAGCCCGGCGTAGGACAGGCCGTAGACCAGCCCGCGCCACTCGACGAAGTGCGCCAGCCGCAGCCCGACGTCCACGCCGAAGAAGACGGCGACGGCGGCGTCCGCTGCCAGCAGGACGGCGGGCCAGCGGCCCGCCTCGCGGCGCGCGAGCCACCCGTACAGCGGCAGGCAGAGCAGGGAGGTCAGCAGCCCGATCTGCGGTGCGACCAGCGCGCCGCCGAGGAGATGGAAGGCGTTGACGGCGACGAGGTCCAGCGGCACGAGCAGGGCGGCGACGGCAACGAGCGCGGCCCGCGTCAGGCGCTGTTCGCGGACGAAGCGCGACCGGGTCAGCGCGTACAGCCCGCCGGTCAGGCCGAGCATGAGGGCGAAGACGAGGTACTTGCCGACCGACCCCCAGGTCCAGCGCACCAGGCCGACCAGCCCAGCCAGCAGCAGCAGAGCGCCGACGAGCTGCCAGAACGACAGGTTGCTTTCCTCGAAGAACGCCGCCAGCGGGGAGGCGCGGCGGGCCGGAGAAGGTGGAGGGGCCGTGGCCGGGGGAGGTG
>CAXTWM010000539.1:0-2339 GCA_964247915.1 uncultured Armatimonadales bacterium
CCTGCGGGCGGCACGCCCAACACCATCACCAACGTTGCGCCGCCCGCGCCGGACAGCGCCCCGAGCGCCCCGGCGGGGGCGCCCAAGCCGTGAGCGACATCCTGCACGGGATCGCCGCCCGCCCCGGCGTCGCCATCGCCGTCGCCGCCCGCCTCCATGACGACTTCGGGGTCCCGAACCTCGCCCCCGAGCGCCTGCGGCGGCTGGGCGAGCGGCTGCGCTCCTACGGCGTCGAGAACCCCGAGCCGGAACAGATCATCGTCGTCGCCGACCGCATCCCGCCCGCCTTCTGGCTGGCCCCTCTGCCTGGCGTCCAGATCGTCGGCCTGGCCGCCGCCAGCCCTGCCCCGCTGTCCCCGCCGCCCGACCTGCCCGCCGTGCTCGGTCTGGACGAGGCGGGCTTGGCGGCCATCGAGGAAGACGACATCCTCATCGTGGACGGCGACCGGGGCCGGGTCTATGTCGCGCCCGACGCCGGCACGGTGGCCCGCTACCAGTCCCCGTTCCTGTCCACCCGCCGCTTCTTCCTGGAAGGCTCCCACCTGCCCGCCCGGACCGCCTCGGACAACCGCCTGATTACGATCCTGTGCTCCGCGCGGACGCTGGCCGAGGCCGAGGACGCGATGGCGTCGGGCGCGGACGGCCTGGTCGTCCCCGAGGGAAACGACTTCCTTGGGGGCGAGGCGCTGGCGCAGACGGCGGGCGAGCAGGCGCAGACCCTGGGCGACCTGGCGCGGATCATCGGCGGCCAGCCGCTGACTCTGGACATCCCCCCGGAGCGCCTGGCCCTGACCGCGCTGGCGCGCGGCGCGGCCCGCCTGCCCCTGCACCTGGTCCTGCGCGATTGGGATGAGAAGGCTGACCTCCAGGAGCGCATCGAGGAGATCGAGGCTGCCCTGGAAGCGGACGACGCCCTGTTCGGGCGGGTGAAGCTCGAAGCGGGCGTGGGCGCGGCGGGCGAGGAGGACGATCTGCCCCCCACGCTGGACGGTTTCGCGGGCGTGTTCGTAACCGGGAGCCTCCTGGACGCCTCCTGGGAACGTCTGCTGCTGGCGTCGGGCCAGGCGCGGGGCGCGGGCAAGCCGGTCACGGTCGCCCTCGGCGACTGGTGGCCGCAGGTGTTGGGGGACGCCGTGGGCATGGGCTTCGGCCGGCTGGTCGTCCCCGCCGCCGCCGTCGCCGACGTCAAGGACGCCGTCCGCGAGCTATGACCTTGTTATGACCGTTCCCCTGGCCGTCACCACATCTGTCAAGCCGGGCACAGACGTCGAGGCGCAGGCGCAGGGCCTCGCCGCCGAACTCGGGGCGCCGTTCGTCCCCCGCCTCGGTCGTCCCCTGCCCCAGATCTTCGCCGCTTCGGAAGCCGCGCGCCTCTTGATCGCCGGGGCGGACCACCTGCGCCTCCGTGACAGAGCGACCGGGACGGAATACTACTTCCACCCCAACATGTTCCTGATACGCGGCTCCCAAGTCCTGCGGGGCCAGCCGGACCATTTTTTGGAGGCCACGGGCCTGGGCGTCGGCGATGCGCTGCTGGACTGCACCCTGGGCTTCGCGTCCGAGGCCGCCCTGGCTTCGCTGGCCGTGGGCGAGAGCGGCCATGTCCTCGGTCTGGAAAGCGTCCCCGCCCTGGCCGCCGTCGCCCGCGCGGGTATCCGAGACTTTCCCATGCCCAACGCCGCGCTGCGGGCCGCCCTGCGCCGCGTCCAGGTTGCCGCCGCCGACCACGGCGATTACCTGCGCGGCTGCGCGTCGCGCTCCTTCGATGTGGTCTATTTCGACCCCTTTTTCGACAAGCGGCTGACCGGCTCGGAAGCCTCCGTTTCCCCCCTGTTCGTCTTCGGCGATCCCGCCCCGCTCGCCCCGTCCGCCGTGATGGAAGCCTGCCGCGTCGCCCGCCGCCGCGTCGTGGTCAAGCACCCGCGCCACGAGCCGCTGCCCCCGGAAGTGTCGGCGCGGGTGACGGAAACGGTCGGCAGCCGCAAGAGCCGGCTGGTGTATGGGGTGATCGAGGTGTGAACACACAGAAGGGCGAACACACAGAAGGGCGAACACTAGGTTCGCCCCTACGGGGACATACTGTAGGGCGCGAACCTTGTGTTCGCCCCGGTGCCACCGCCGCGCTTTCCTCCGCGTTTTCGGGTACAATTGCTGGGAACAGCGATCGCCACAGGATAAGGTTTAGGACAATGAGCGATTTAGACGAGTTTTACGGACCCAACGCCGGGTACGTTCTTGACCTCTTCGACCGTTACCAGAAAGACCCCGACGCGGTGGACCCCGCCACCCGCGCCGCCTTCCAGAACTGGACCCCGCCCGCCGCCGAGACGGCCCGCCGC
>CAXTWM010000540.1:0-2338 GCA_964247915.1 uncultured Armatimonadales bacterium
GTCCCAGAGCGAGCAGGTGGATGGCCTGATCGGCCAGGTCCTGGCGGAGTGGGGCGCGCTGGACATCGTCGTCAACAACGCCGGCCTGACCCGCGACGGCCTGCTGCTGCGGATGTCCGAGGCGGACTGGGACGCCGTCCTGGACACGAACCTCAAAGGCGCGTTCCTGATGACGCGGGCCGCCCTGAAGCCGATGCTGAAGCAGAAGCGGGGCAAGGTCGTCAACATCACCAGCGTCATCGGGCTGATCGCCAGCCCCGGCCAGGCCAACTACGCCGCCGCCAAGGCCGGCCTGATCGGCTTCACGCGGACGGTCGCCAAGGAGGTCGCCAGCCGCCACATCCAGGTGAACGCCGTCGCGCCCGGCTTCGTCGAGACGGCCATGACCGAGGCGATGAGCGCCGAGCGCAAGGACGACCTGCGGCGGCAGATTCCCGCCGGGCGCTTCGGGCGGGCCGAGGAGATCGCGGGCCTGGTGGCCTTCCTGTGCGGCCCGGCCAGCGACTACATGACGGGCCAGACGCTGGTTTTGGACGGCGGCCTGACGATCTGACAAAAATCTCAGCCGGAACGAACAGAGATGGAAAAAGAGCGCGGCCCCACAGGGCCGCGCTCTTTTTCATCGGCAGAGGCTATGCCGCCAGCGTGTAAGCCTTTTGCCGGTCTTGCGTCGTTTCTTCCGACCCCAGCCCCAGCATCTCATAGTTGAGCGAGAACGGGTTGTCTACATGGCTCCGTGCATTCAGTATCTCGACGCCGACGACGTTGCCTTCGGCGTCGTAGTCGAAGATCACGCCGGGCCTGTCTTCCTCGCTCTCCTCAACGGGAACCTCCTTGAAGCGGATATGCAGTGCATCCGCTTCGGGATCATAGGTGACTCTCATGGGGTCGTTTCCTTATCAAGTCTCACCCGGCCTTTGGGCCGGGTCCGTCAGAGCCGCCTCCATCTACATCCACACGCCCGAAGACCGCCCTGTGGGGCCTTACCCTTCCACGACGGCGACGAGGAGGCAGACGTCATCGCGGACGCCGGACTGGGCGAACTGGTCCACCCCCCCGATCAGGCGGAGGAGGAGATCTTCGGCGCGCTGCTCGGCGCTGACGGCGCGGCTGTGGGGGTGCGGGGCGGCCAGCAGGGCGACCACGCCCTCGATGCCCAGCATGTCCTTGTGGTCGGGACCGGCCTCGGTCAGACCGTCGGTGAAGAGGGCGAGGGCGTCGCCGGGCGCGAGCGAGACGGACCGCTCCCCAAAGACCGCGCCGACGAACGTCCCCAGCACGGGGCCGGTGGGCAGCAGTTCCTCCACACGGCCCGCGTCCTCCGGCCCGCGCCCCGCCCGGCGCACCAGGCCCGGCTCCTGGCCGCAGTTGACGTAGGCCAGCCGCCCCGAGCCGCTGTCGTAGGCGCCGACGAAGAGGGTGGTGAAGCCGGAGAGCAGGTCGTTCCCGGCGAGGATGTCGTTCAGGTGGGTGACCGCCTCGGCCAGCGACGCGCTGAGGTAGAGCGTCGCGCGGAGCATGTTGCGGACGGTGGCGACCTGGGCGGCGGCGGCCAGGCCCTTGCCGGACAGGTCGCCGACGACCAGGGCGGTGCGGCCCTTCTCCACGGGGAAGACGTCGTAGAAGTCGCCCCCGACCTCCGCCTCGTCGAGCGCCGCCTCGTGGTACTTGGTCAGCTTCAGTCCGGGGACCGCGCCCGGCAGGGCAGGCATCAGCGCCTCCTGGAGCTGGGTGGCGATGTTGTGCTCGCGCAGGCGCAGGCGCGCGGCCTCGGCGGCCGTGCGCGTCTGGGCGTAGACCGTCTCCACCAGGGCCACCTCGTCGGGCGTCCAGTCGCGGGGCCCGCCCGCCATCGCCACGCCCACCTGACCGACCATCACGCCCTGGTCGAACAGCGCCGCTAGGATCAGGGCGCGCAGGCCCAGGCGCTCCATCCGGGGCGCCAATCCGGCGAAGCGGGCGTCCGCCCGCATGTCCCGCACGGCCAGGGACCGGCCCGACCGCAGCGCGTCCACGAGGGGCGGGTAGTCCGACAGCGGGTACGGCCCCGCCAGCGGCGCCAGCCCGTCCCGGCCCCACTCCGCGCTGACCACGCTCAGGTCGCGGGACTCGTCGCAGGCCGCGAAGAAGCAGCGGTCGGCGTTCAGGGAGGACCCCAGCGCGGCGGCGGCCAGACGCTGGACCGTGTCCGGGTCCGTGGTGTCGCGGAGCAGGGCGCCGATCCGGTTCAGCAGGCCCTCGCGCTCGGCGCGGGCCTCGGCCTCCATCAGCAGGCGCTCGCGCTCGTCTTCGGCCCGGCGGCGCTCCTCGATGTCGGTGGCCGTCCCCACCCACTGGA
>CAXTWM010000541.1:0-2332 GCA_964247915.1 uncultured Armatimonadales bacterium
AGGTCGGCTCATGCCTCCTTATCGGCAACTCACGACTTTTGGGATAGACTGTAAGGCCGCAACACAATCATGGAACTGCGCCATCTTCAATCGTTTTGCGCTGTCGCGGAAGAAAGACACGTCACCCGAGCCGCCGAGCGCCTGCATATCGCACAGCCGGCCCTCACCCAGCAGATGAGACTGCTGGAAAAAGAACTCGGGCTGGCCCTGGTGCGAAGAGCAGGCAGGGGCATAGTGCTGACGGAGGCGGGGGAGTTTTTTTACAAAGAAGCTGCGCAGATCTTGCAGCACCTCAGCCGGGCCACGGAACGGACGCGGGAGATCGCACTCGGAGAAACAAGCCACTTGCGGGTAGGTGTGACAGAAGCCGTCGCCTACTCGTCCACTCTGGCGGAGGTTCTAAGCTGCTTCCAGGAACGATGGCCTACGGTCCGGCTGACGTTGTCTCAAAACGCGGCAAGCGCGCTGGGGCCTGCCCTGCGGGAGCATCAAATTGATGTGGCGTTTACCTGCCCCATTCACACGGCGCACCTGGACTTAACCAGTCAGCGACTGGCGCAGGACCGGATGGTTCTGGCGGTCCCAGCCCGACATCCGCTGGCAGGCAGTAAAAGCGTCCTTCTGCCTGACTTGAAAGACAAGCCGCTCGTTCTTGTGGCGCATGACCGGGTTGCAGGGACTTTCGAGGAGATGCTGGAGGCTGCCTGCGAGCGTCATGGGTTTGCCCCCCGGATTGTGCAGACAACTCCGAGGCTCATGCTGGCGCTCACTCTCGCGGCGGCCGGAATCGGCTTCGCCTTTGTCCCGGAGTACATGAGCAGCGTTCCGGTGGAGGGCCTGCGCTATGTTCCCATCGAAGACTCCTCGCCATTGATGCTGGGGATTGATTTTGTTGCCCGTGCCGAAGACAGCGCACTTCCGGTCACCGGTCTTCGGGAGATCGCCCTTCGCCTATTCGGCGACAACTAAACGATAAGCTCCTGCTTATCATTTGGCCGAAAAATAGTATTGGACAGGCTGCCGGGAACCCCTCATACTGGGCATACAAGGAGTCTTTCCCAATGGCGGACGGCAACACTGAACTTTCCCATACTGAATTTTCCCATGCTCATTCCTCCGAGCAGGCTGCCAACCCTTCTCGCCGAAAGTTCATGCAGCAGGCCCTGTCTTTGTCGGCGGCCCTGATGATGCTATCCGCTGTGAACCCACGAAAACTGTTCGCCCTTCCTGCCGGCACGCTGGTTTCGCGCACTTTCAGCACGCCCCGTCACACAACGCACTACATCGAGTGCGGGCCGGTCGCGGGACCGTTGATGATCTTCCTCCACGGCTGGCCGGAACTCAGTTTGATGTGGCGCGCCCAGATGGACGCATTCGCCGCCGACGGCTGGCACTGCGTCGCTCCTGATATGCGCGGCTATGGCGGCTCTTCCGCGCCCGCGGCAAACGACGCCTACACCATCAAGGAGATCGTAGCGGACATGGCGGAGCTTCATGATCATCTTGGCGGCAAGCCTGCGATCTGGGTCGGCCACGACTGGGGCAGTGTTGTGGCCGGTGAGCTGGCCGCGCATCAGCCCAGGCGCAGCCGTGGCGTCGTGCTGATCTCGGTGCCGTATTTTCCCGATGCGAACGCCCTGCCGACGCTCGTCCCGCTGGTCGACCGAACGATCTATCCGGCTGACCGGTATCCGGACGGCCAGTGGGACTACTACCGCTACTACACGACGCACTTCGGGGCGGCCGTCGCCGATCTGGATGCGGACAAGGCGGCATCGCTGGCGTCTATCTTCCGACGGGGCGACCCCGCCGCCGTCGGCAAGCCTTCGCCGAACGCGACGGTCACGCGCAAGGGAGGGCGCTTCGGCGCCGCGCACCACGCCCCGCCGACTCAACCTGACCCGGCCCTCTGGCCGCCGGCGGACTTCGACGTGCTGGTGCAGGCGTTCAAGGCCCATGGCTTCCGCCCCGCCTGCGCGTGGTATCTGAACGACGACGCCAACATCGCCTACGCACGCAAGGCGCCTCATGGCGGCCGCCTTTCGCAGCCGGTGCTGTTCGTCAACGGCGACTTCGATCAGATCAACAGCATCAGCGGAAATCGCCTGGGCGACCCGATGCGCGCGGCCTGCCCAGACCTGACCGTGACGAGTCTGCCCGGCGCCCACTGGCTGCCGCTGGAACGCAAGGCAGAACTCATCCAGGCCATGCACATCTGGCTCCAGAGCAAAAAGCTTTGATGGCGGCAGTGGGGAAGCTAGAGTTTCCCTTGCGCCGGGGCCGGGACTTCCTGTATAATAGCCCTGTGACAGCCGCCCCCTCCCACATATCC
>CAXTWM010000542.1:0-2300 GCA_964247915.1 uncultured Armatimonadales bacterium
CCACCGGGGCACGGCGGGGGGGGGCGGCCTCCGGTTTTACATATTGGATAACGAGCCGAGCCTCTGGTTTTCCACCCACCGGGACGTCCACCCGGTCGGCCCGACGATGGACGAGATCCGGGGCGATGTCCTGGCCTACGGTGCCCAGGTCAAGGCCGCCGACCCGTCCGCCAGCGTGGTCGCGCCCGAGGAGTGGGGCTGGTCCGGCTACTTCAGCAGCGGCTTCGACCAGCAGTACGGGGCCGCCCACGGCTACGGGGGGCACCCCGACCGCGACGCGCACGGCGGCATGGACTACCTGCCCTGGCTGCTCGACCAGGTCCACAAGAACGACCTGATGACGGGAAAGCGGTCGCTGGACGTGTTCAGCGTCCACTTCTACCCCCAGGGCGGCGAGTTCAGCGACGCCGTGGACGCGGCGACCGTCCTGCTCCGCAACCGCTCCACGCGCCAGCTCTGGGACCCGAGCTACGTTTCCGAAAGCTGGATCAACGACAACGTCATGCTGATCCCGCGCCTGAAGCAGTGGGTCCAGACTTACTACCCCGGCACCCAGACCGCCATCACCGAGTACAACTGGGGGGCCGAGGGGGACATCAACGGGGCGACGGCGCAGGCCGACCTCTTCGGCATCTTCGGCCGCGAGGGGCTGGACCTGGCGACCCGCTGGACGACGCCCGCCGCCGGCACGCCGACCTACCTGGCGATGAAGCTGTACCGCAACTACGACGGCCGCAGGTCCGGCTTCGGCGAGACCAGCGTGTCGGACACGGCCCCCGACCCGGACACCGTCTCGTCCTTCGCCGCCCTGCGCGCGTCCGACGGCGCGCTGACCACGACCGTCATCAACAAAAGCCCCGCCGCGCCGGCGGCGCTCACGATTTCGCTGAAAAACTTCCGGGCGGGCGGCACGGCCCAGGCCTGGCAGCTCACGGCGACGGGGGCCATCACCCGCCTGGGCGATGTGCCCCTCCAGGCCGGCACGCTGGCCGCCACGGTCCCGGCGCAGAGCGTCACCCTCTTCGTCATCCCCCGGCTCAACATCTCGCCGCCCGTCCGCCTCCCGCCTCCTGTCCGCCTCCCGCCTCCTGTCCGCCTCCCGCCGCCCTTCCGGGGGGACGGCCCCGTACAGGCATCTCCCGCTGCGTTCCCCGTCGCTACCCGTGGTGGCCTTTCCCAAGCACGGACCACGCCTGCCAGGCGAAGACCGCGCCCCAGAACAGCGTCACCCACGGCGGCTTGGCCCAGCAGCGCCACTCCTTGACGCCTTTGAGGGAGGCCAGGACGTAGAACAGGGTCGCTAGGCCGGACAGGATGAGGAGGGAGTAGCGCTCGAAGAGCAGCACCAGGAACGCCGCCTTGCAGAAGGTGAACGCCCAGCCCTCAAAGAGACGCCCCTGCCGCTGACGGTCGTATTCGCTCATAGCATCCTCAGCGGCACGACGGCCTCGCGGCTCCGGCGGCCTCGACCGAAGACGTTGAACTCGCAGAACGAGACAGCGGACCCGTCGGCGTCCAGAATCTTGGTGCAGCACTGCGCGATGCGCCGCTTGTCGTAGGTGTGCGCGTCCATGAACGGCTTGACGACGACGCGGAAGACGCGGCGGCCGAAGGCATCGGGGTCGCGCATCAGGGGCAGGACGTCCCTTAACCCGCCACGCGCGAACAGGACGCCCAGGTCGCGCAGGGTCTGCCGGCCCCGCAGGTGCGCGACGTCCGACCAGACCCGCCGGGCCGCGCCGCCGACCAGGCCCGAGAAGCTGATGCGGTCCGAGAACAGGTCCAGGTAGCGCGACACGTCCAGGTGCCGGGGCAGCGGCGTGATCGTCTCGCGGCCCGCGTCCAGGAAGCCATACGTCAGCGCGCAGCAGTCCGGGTGCGAGCAGGGCAGGCCCACGAAGTCCGCGCGCACCAGTGCTCCGTCCGTCTGCCGCTCCAGTTCCCACAGCACGTCCGTCAGCGTCAGCCGGTCTGAGGCCGCGTAGCCGTGCTGGTAGCGGCCCGTGTCCATGACCGGCTGGAACGTCAGCCCGTTGACCGTCTCCCGCGACAGGGCGAAGCGGTACAGGTCGCCGATCTCGTCGTCGTTCACCCCCCGCTCCACCGTCGGCACGGTGACGGAAATCCACGACTACATGCGTCTGCTCTGGGCCAGGGTCGGCGTCCCCTACTCACCCGCCACCGGCCTGCCGATCGAGGCGCAGACGGTTTCCCAAATGGTTGACCGCGTCATGGCGATGCCCGAGGGCACGCGCCTGCTGCTGCTCGCCCCGGTCGTGCGCGACCGCAAGGGCGAATAC
>CAXTWM010000543.1:0-2293 GCA_964247915.1 uncultured Armatimonadales bacterium
ACGCCCAATCGCGGGGGGAATGGGGGCGGCTGGGGGCACACGCCTGCAGCCGTGGCGCTGGCGGGTTGGGGCTGGGTGGGACTGTCACCAGGCGCCAGCGGCGGCGACCTTCCAGATGGGGCGGGCGTTGGTCAGGTCGTCTTCGTTGGCGAACGTGTATGCCACCTCGCGGGTGTCCAGCAGCGCGAGGCTGTTCCAGGGGATGCAGTAGACGTCGTTGGACAGCCGGCTGACACGCGAATGGGCGATTAGTTCCTCGCAGCCCAGCGCGCGGTCCTCCACGGTGCGAAACTTGATGTAAGCGTTTCTCACGCACGGCTCCTTTCTTGAAGTCTCTTTTCTTCCTTGCACAATCCATGCCAAATACCCCGTACTTCGAATAAAGTTTAAAAAGGGCCGAGATTGACAGCGGGCGCGCGCTGTGGTATGATGAATTCCTCGGAGCCGACGCCCCGGAGGTCTTTCGGGATTGTCCCCCGCGCGGCTTCCGTCTTTTTGTTTGTCCACGGAAGCATCCAGAGAAGCACCGAGACGACAAGAGCACCGAAGGGATCGAGGAAGGCAGCGCACATGCCCATGCAAGACGACGAGATCGTTCTGTCTCCGGCCAAGTACAAGGAGCTGGAAGAGGAACTGGAGCAGCTGAGCACCGTGGGGCGGCGGGAGATACGCGAGCGCCTGGAGATCGCCCGGTCGCTGGGCGACCTGAGCGAGAACTTCGACTACCACGACGCCAAGCGCCAGCAGGGGTTCCTGGACGGCAAGATCAACAACATCAAGCAGATGCTGGATCGCGCCAGGATCGCCGACTACGTCGCGGGCGGCGAGACCGTGATGCTCGGCTCCAAAGTGACCGTCCGGGACGAGGACGGCGACGACACCGAGTACACCATCGTCGGCGTCATGGAGGCCGACGCCATGCAGAACCGCATCTCGAACACCTCCCCGATGGCGAAGTCCCTGCTGGGCCGGACCGTCGGCGACAAGGTCGAGGTCCAGGCGCCCGGCGGCATCATCCACTTCGAGATCGTCTCCGTCTGCTGACGCCTCACTCAAACGCGCCTGTGCTGGGTATACTCAGGGGGAACCGACACCCTAGAACGGCGAACCCAACCGAGTGGACATCCGACAAGCCCCCGTGCCGCAGACCCCCGAACAACCATTCATCGAGCGATCCGCGTCTGACGGGGCGTATTCCCCGCCCGGCCTGCTGGCCGTCGCCGAGACCATGCGCCGCGTCGCCGAGGGGATCGAGACGGTCATTGTCGGCAAGCGCCCCGCCATTGACCTGGCCCTGACCGCCTTCCTGGCCGGCGGGCACCTGCTGATCGAGGACATCCCCGGCGTCGGCAAGACCACATTGGCCAAGGCGCTGGCCCGTGCGCTGGGCCTGGTCTTCAAGCGGGTCCAGTTCACCCCCGACCTGCTGCCCGCCGACATCACCGGCACGACCATCTTCAACCAGAAGACCGCCCAGTTCGAGTTCCGCGAAGGCCCCGTCTTCGCCAACATCGTCCTGGCCGACGAGATCAACCGGGCGACCCCCAAGACGCAGTCCAGCCTGCTGGAGTGCATGGAAGAGCAGCAGGTGACGACCGACGGCATCACCTACGCCCTCCCGCACCCGTTCTTCGTCATCGCCACCGAGAACCACATCGAGTCGCACGGGACGTACCCGCTGCCCGAGGCCCAACTGGACCGCTTCCTGCTGCGCCTGTCCCTGGGCTACCCGGACGCCGCCGAGGAGAGCCGCATCCTGGACCAGCAGACCCGCGTCCGCCCACTCGACTCCCTGGAGCCGATCACCACCCGCGACGACATCCTGCGCCTCCAGGAAGAGGCCCGGTCGGTCTTCGTCGCCCCCGCCCTGCGCGACTACATCGTCGCCCTCGTCGGGGCCACCCGCACCCACCCCCAGGCCGCCCTGGGCGCCAGCCCGCGCGGGTCGCTGGGCCTCCTCCATGCGTCCCAGGCGTATGCCGCCGTGGCGGGCCGCACCTACGTCCTCCCTGATGACATCAAGCGGCTGGCCTCCGCCGTCCTCGCCCACCGCCTCATCCTGCGCCCCGAGTCCCGCGTCAAGCGCGTCACCGGCCCCGCCGTCATCGAAGAAATCCTGAACCGCGTCCCCGTCCCGACCACACTGTAGTCTACGTTCCTATAGCGTGTTAGGCACTTTGGACGGTTTGCAGGTGTTCTATATGGATGTCTACCCGCAAGCCTTATCCGAGTGACGTGACCGATGATGAATGGGCGTTCGTCGCCCCGTACCTGACCCTGATGACCCAGGACG
>CAXTWM010000544.1:0-2289 GCA_964247915.1 uncultured Armatimonadales bacterium
CTCGAACGACAGAACGACGGCCTCGTTGCGGGGCCAGGTGAACGCGAACCGCGCCCCGTCGCCCAGCTCCGTCCCCCGGCGCTCGTCGCGGACGCGGCGGACGGGATGGGCGAACTTCAAAGTGACGGGGACGGGGCCGGTTTTGAGGCCGACGGCGCTGCCGCCGCCCGCCTCGGTGCCGACGGTCTCGGGGTTCAGGCACAGGAACAGCACGGTCCGGCCGTCGGGGCGGCGGAAGTAGGTGACTTCGGACCCGAACGTCGCCTCGCCCGCGTTCTCGATTGTCACCCAGGGTTTGACGCCGCCCGCCCTGACGTGCCGCAGGAAGGTCTCGCGGCGTTTGGCCGCCTCGTGGCCCGCCACGCGGTAGGCGTTGTACCACTGCGGGGACAGGTTCATTAAGACGGCGGTTCCGGCCCCGACGCCCCGGACGGTCGCCGTGGGCAGGGCGCGCACGGCCTTGTGGAAGCCGCTGGGGTCTTTGAGGCAGGTGTTCCCGTGGGTCAGGAACTCCTGATACGTCTTCCAGCCGAAGTTGGCGTCCTGGTCCACCTCGTACCAGTGGCCGCCGAAGACGTCCGCCTCGGTCATGGCGGGGTCGTGGCGGACGCCGAACAGGGCGTCCAGCGCGCCGCCGGACGAGCGGCCCCTGCCGTGCTGGTCCCAGACGCCGGGCAGGTAGTCGGCGACGACGGTCCCGCCCCGGCGGCAGAAGGCGGCGATGGCCGACGCCTCGGCGTCGGACAGGCACAGGCAGGCGGGCAGGATGAGCACTTTGTATTCGGCGGGGATGCCGTTTTGGATGACGTCGGCGTAGCTCAGGAAGCTGTATTGCAGGCCCCCGTCGCGCAGCATGTTCTCCCACGCCTGCCGGACCAGGTGGGACGCCCCCAGGCGGTGGTCGCCGTCCCGGTTGACCCAGGTGGCGCCGTGCGCCTGGGCGTCCAGAATCCAGCCCAATTGCACCGACGGGTGATTGTAGAGGATCGCCACGCCGTCGTGCCGCCACTGCGCGCCTTCCATCAGCGGCCCGATCTTTTGGCCCGCCTCCCGGTAGTGCGGGGCGACCTGTTCCTGCCAGGGGCGGGGCGTGGCCCCGTCGAACCAGCCCTCCACCCAGCCGATGTGGCCCCGGTTGCCGTGGGCCAGATAATACCAGACCTGCCAGATGTCGTCCTCGGCGGACTGGTGGAACGTGGAGGTGACGGCGGGGACGGCCAGGCCGGGGTTGAAGGAGCGGATGACGGCCTGGGAGGAGCCGAGGTTGTACGCCTCGATGTACTGGAGCTTGGGCATCAGCTTGGCGTAGTCGTAGCCGCCGAAGGGGCTGGGGGCCTGGCCGCCGACGATGCCGCAGGGGGTGTCCGGGTCCTGCGCGTTGGCGTACTCGACCAGCCCGCCCAGGAAGCGGCACCAGTAGGAGTCGTTGAAGCTCCACTGGTCCATCAAGAGGGAAGCGTCGAAGTCGCGCACGGACCAGGCCGGGAGATGAGTGCGGATGTCGTCGTAAGTGACCCAGCGGTCCCGAGTGGGGGCCGCGCCCGCCCCGTAGACCTCTCGGAGCCAGGCGGGGTAGGCTTGGGGATCGTCGGTGACGCGCCACATGGTCGGGTGGACGAAGTGCCCCCAGGAGATCTCGTCATCCAGCGCGTAAGCGGCGCGCATCGGCGACGCCTTGACCTGGGCAATGTTGGCCGCGATCCTGCCGCGCAGCTTTTGTCCGAGCGCGTCGTTGACCGGGACCGTGCGGACGCCGTTCCCATGAAGCTCGGCCAGGTGCGGCTTCTGCTGGCCGCCGTCCCACAGGTGCAGGTCGTGCTTGCCCGCCGTGTGGTCGAGGTAGAAGCGCAGGCCGAACCGACCGATCCAGGCCAGCTTGCCCGGCGGCGAGTCCGGCACCCCGCCGTTGCCGTCCAGAAACGCGCCGTTATAGCCGTGCGCCCGGCTCCAGCGCCCGGACTCGTCGGTGTAGCCGATGCCCCACTGGTAGGTCCAGGGCATGTACAGCCAGCCGGGGAACGCCTTTCTGATCCACGCGCCGTCCTGCCGGACGCGCCGGAAGTCGGGGGACGTGCGGACGTAGCGCGCGTAGGCGTCCCCTCCTGCGGGACCCGCGCCCGGCGCGGCGAGGGCGCGGGCGGCCCAGGGGAGCGCCCACGCCAGCCCGCCCAGCCGGGCCAGAAACTCGCGCCGCCGCATCGCGGCGGTTCCCTGTCCTGCATCTTCTTCCATACGCCCATTATAACGGAGGGCGGCGGGTTTGGCAAGGGGCGTGGGGGATTTCCACGG
>CAXTWM010000545.1:0-2283 GCA_964247915.1 uncultured Armatimonadales bacterium
GGCGTATCCGGCGCGGCGGGCGGCGGGGGAACGTCCGCCCCCCCCGTACTGCCGGTCGCAGGCACGGCCTGGTCATGCACATAGACCGTCTTGGTCTTGGTGATGACGGTGGGCTTGGGCTTCGCGCCGCCGGTCGTGACGAGGATCAGCTTGTTCTTGATGCTGGACACGCCGGGGACCTGGCGGGCCGTGGACTCGGCGAGCGCCTTCTGCTGCTGGTTCTGGACCGTGCCGTTGAGGGTGGCGACGCCCGCCGTGACGACCGGCTCCACACGCGACCCGGTCATCTGCTTGTTGTGGACGATGGCCGTGTTGATCTTGTCGGCGGTGGCCGAGTCCGTGCCGTTGGACGTGCCCGGCCCGGCGTTCGTGTTCATCTTCGTGTCCGGCGTCGTGGCCGTCGCGCCGGGCGTCGTCGCTATCGTCCCGCCCGGAGCGACCACGGTGGGGGCGGGCGCGGGCGTGGTGACGACCGTGGGCGCGGGCGGGGTGTCGTCGTGGCAGCCGGCCGTCACGAGGGCGGCCACCAGGGCACCCGCCGTGGCCGCCGCGACGCGGCCTGGGCGCGGGAAAAAGGTGGACATGTCGGTTACTCCTTGAAGGCCCGCCTTTCGGCGGCGGGGACAAAACAGAAAGTACCCAGGCTTGCCCGGCGGGAAACGCAAATCTAGGGCGCTTCGGTGGCGACCAGGCGCAGGACGTAGCGCGGGTTGTAGCACGAATCACAGGCCGCGCAGGAGGCGTCGCGCAGGCGTCGGCGGCGCTCGATCCGGCGCTCGCAGGCGGGGCAGGCGTAGATGTACCGGCGGCTGCGCCGGGCGACGGGCGGTGAGGCATAGCGCTGGGTCACGCCCAGCGCATGGGCGAGGCTCCAGAACGCCGCGCCGTGGTTGGGGTGGACGACGTGGGCGACCTCGTGCCGGAAGGTGTTGAGCGTCTCGCCCAGGCCGTGCTCCCGGTACGCCTGCCAGCTCACGACGATCCGGTGGCGGAACGGCTGGTAGTAGCCGCCGAAGGTCTTGCGGGTGGAAACGACGATCTCCGGCGTCGTCAATCGTCCGCCGAAGTGCGCCCCGTTCAGCCGGTCCCATTCGGCGCGGAGCACGCCTTCCAGCGCGGTCAGTTCAGATGTCGAGGCCGATGGTTTCATAGATCACGGGCTGCGGGTCGGGCGGGGAAGCGCCAAGCGCAAAAGCGTCCCAGACAAGTGGGGCAACCGCGCGGGCGGCGGCCTCCGTGTCGGTGTAAAGCGCGGCGACGACGTCGCCCTCGGCCACGGACTGGCCGACCGTCCGGCGCAGGATCACGCCCGCCGTCGGGTCTATGTGATCCTCTTTGGTCGCGCGCCCCGCGCCGAGACGCATGGCGGCCAGGCCGATGGCTTCGGCGTCCAGCCGCCGCGCCCAGCCGCTGCCGGCGGCCGTCACGTCTTGTTGGATACGGGCGACGGGCGGCTTGGTGTCATCCGTCAGGGAGTCGGTGTCTCCGCCCTGGTACGCGATGATCTCGCGCAGCTTCGCGTAGGCCGCACCGGAGGCTATCTGAGATGCAGCAAGCGCCTCGCCTTCTGCCAATGTACCGACGCGCCCGGCCAGAAGAAACCCCGCCCCGGCCAGGGTCAGCACCAGACTCTTCAGCCGCGCCTCGCTTTGGGGGTCGTTTTGCAGCAGGCGGACGACCTCGCGCACCTCGACGCGGTTGCCGACGCTGTAGCCCAGCGGCACGTCCATGTCGGATAATACGGCGGCGACCCTGCGCCCAGCCGCCGTTCCAATCCCGATCATCAGACGGGCCAGGGCGCGGGCGTCATCCAGGCTCTTCATAAACGCGCCGCCGCCGACCTTCACATCCAGCAGGACCGACGGGCAGCCGCCCGCGATCTTCTTGCTCATGATGCTGGCGGCGATGAGCGGCAGGGACCCGACGGTGTCGGTCGCGTCGCGCAGGGCATACATCTGGCGGTCGGCAGGGACCAGCCGGGCGGTCTGGGCGCAGAGGCACGCGCCGACCGCGCGGACCTGCGCCCGTATCTCGTCCGCCGTCATCTCGACCCGTGCGCCCACCGCCTCCATCTTGTCCAGCGTTCCGCCGGTGTGACCCAGCCCGCGCCCGGACATCTTGGGCATCTGTACGCCCGCCGATGCCAGAATCGGGACGACGGCCAGTGTCGTCTTGTCCCCCACCCCGCCCGTGCTGTGCTTGTCCACGCAGGGGCCGGGAAGGGAGGACAGGACGAGCGTATCACCCGAAGCGATCATGGCGTTCGTCAGCGCGAACGTCTCC
>CAXTWM010000546.1:0-2281 GCA_964247915.1 uncultured Armatimonadales bacterium
CTCTTTTTCCGCCCGCCTCCTGCGTAACACGGTGCGGGCCGCCACAAAGACCCGAGTGCCCCGCCCCGCAGCCTCGGCTTAAGCTTCGGCTTGACCGACGGCGCACGGCGGAAGATCTCCTTATAAGGTGACACGCCGGTACTCCGTGGGGCAGGCCGCGTGGTACAGCAGGAGGGAGACGCTGTGGCTCTTGTGACGATAGGCGCTCATGCTCTACGATAGCATGGAAACTCCCGGCGAAGCAAGCTTCGGGGTATTAGACCCCTACCGAATAAAAAGGCCCGGCGCTAAAGCGCCGGGCCTTGCCGTGTGTCGCCTATTCCAGCAGGGACAGCGGGTTCTGGAGGAGGCGCTTTAGCTCTTGCAGGAACTTCGCGCCGGTCGCGCCGTCCATGACGCGGTGGTCGCCGCTGAAGGTCAGGTTCATGCGCGGGCGGGCGACAATCGTGTCGTCGTCCAGCACGACGGCCTTCTTGGTGATGCTGGAGACGGCCAGGATGGCGCCCTGAGCGGGGTCAATGATGGCGGTGAAGCTTTCGACGTCGAACGGGCCGAGGTTGGAGACGGTGAAGGTGCCGCCGCTGTATTCGCTCGGCTGGAGCTTCTTGTCGCGGGCCTTTCGGACCAGCGACTTGCTGGTCTCGGCCAGGCGGCGCAGGGGGAGCGCGTCGGCGTCGCGGACGACCGGGACGATCAGGCCGTCGTCCAGCGCGACGGCGACGCCGACGTGAAAGCCCGCGCCGGGATAGACCTTGTCGTCTTTGAAGGCGGCGTTGACGGCGGGGAACCTGACGAGCGCCTTGGCCGACGCCTTGACGATCATGTCGTTGAGCGTGATCTTGGCGAGCGTCTCGTCATAGCCGTTCAGCCTCTCGCGCAGCATCATCGCCTCGGCCATGTCCACTTCGGACGTGATGTAGAAGTGCGGGATGGTGGTCTTGCTCTCGACCATGCGCCGCGCGATGACCTTCCGCATGGCGGACAGATCGGTCGGCACGGTGAGCGGCGCAGGCGTCGTGTCCGCCCGCTTCTGCGGGGCGGCGGGCGTCGCCTGGGAGGGCGGCAGGTCGGCCTGCACGGCGGTGGACGGGGCCGCCGTGGTCGGCTGGGCCGGGGCGGCGGGCTTGCTCCCGGCGAAGGCCAGCACGTCGGCCTCGATGATGCGGCCCTGCGGCCCGGTGCCGCGAATCTGGGCGATGTCCAGCCCACGCTGCTTGGCGATGGAGCGGGCGAGCGGGGAGGCTTTGAGGCGGGCCGTGCCGTTGGTCCGGGGGGCGGACGGCGCGGGCGCGGCGGTTTCGCGGACCATCTGCGGCTGAGGAGCAGGGCCGGGGGCAGCAGGCGCGGCGGGCTTCACCTGTCCGTTGCCGCCGGACGACCTCACGTCGTCCCCAATGAGGGCGATAACATTGCCGACCGGCACGACCGCGCCCGGCTGGGCCTGGATGTGCAGCACGCCCGCGTCCTCCGCCTCGATCTCCACGTTGCTCTTGTCCGTCTCGATCTCGGCAATCACCTCGCCCGCAGACACCGTCTCGCCGTCCTGCTTCAGCCACTGGAGCAGGGTGCCCTCTTCCATCGCGTCGCCCATCTTGGGCATGATCACTTCTGGCATGGATTGTTTCCTAAATACCGGGCCTAAGCGTTCCGCGCCAGCGTCTTCTTGACGGCGGCGATGATGTCGGCCTCGTGCGGGGTGGCGGCCAGTTCCAGGGCGCGCGAGTACGGCATCGGGGTAAAGGAGCCGGCGACGCGCTCGACTGGGGCGTCCAAATAGTCGAACGCCTCGGTGCCGATCTGGGCGGCGAACTCGGCGGCGACGCCGTAGAAGAGCCACTGCTCCTGGACGACGACCGCGCGATGCGTCTTCTTGACGCTGTTGATGACCGTCTCGATGTCCAGCGGCTGGAGCGAGCGCAGGTCCACGACTTCGGCGCTGATGCCCTCTTCGGCCAATTGCTCGGCGGCGGCCAGCGACAGCATGGTGCCGCGCGAGTAGGAGATGATCGAGACGTCCGTACCCTCGCGCTTGATGTCGGCCAGGCCGATGGGGACGATGAAGTCTGGGTCCGTCGGCACGTCGCCCTTGGTGCGGTACAGGCCGGCGTGCTCGGTGAAGACGACCGGGTTGTTGTCCCGGACGGCCGCTTTGAGCAAGCCCTTGGCGTCGGCGGGCGTGGCAGGGACGACGACTTTCAGCCCCGGCGTGTTCGCGTACCAGTGGGCCAGATCTTGGGAATGCTGGGCCGAAAGCTGGACGCCCACCCCGCCCGGCCCGCGC
>CAXTWM010000547.1:0-2276 GCA_964247915.1 uncultured Armatimonadales bacterium
GTCCTCGGCCCCGCGTCTGACCGCCCTCGTCCGCCATGAGGGCGGGGGGTTGCCCCAGATTTCGGTCAACGGGCAAGGCCACGCGCCGTACTTCTTCTTCGTCAACGCCGAAACGGCCCCCGACGGCGAGACCGTCGAGGCCCAGATCCGCGAAGCGGCGGCGAACGGCATCCACCTGTTCTCGGGCGTCATGTACCTGCCCCTGCGGAACGCCTACGGCGACCGCTCGTTCGGGGCGATTGACGCCCTGGTCCAGCAGGTGCTGACGGCGGACCCCGACGGCTATGTCCTGCCGCGCCTCCAGTTCTTCCCGACCAACTACTGGGCACGCACCCACCCCGACCAGATGGCCCGGTACGCGGGCGGCGAGGAGGGCGACGTGTCGCTGGCCTCGACCGAATTCTGGGCGGACTGTGTGGACGCGCTCGAGGCCCTGATCGCCCACTTCGCCGACCCGGCGACGCCGGGCGGCGACCGGGTGCTGGGCTTCCACCTGGACCGGGGCGAGTGGTTCTACGACGCCGACGCGGGCTACGACGTGTCTCTGCCCAACACCCTCGCTTTCGGCAACTGGCTTCATGCCAAGTACCAGGCCCTGCACGCCCTGCGCGCCGCCTGGCACGACGCCGACGTCAGCTGGGAGGACGCCGCCATTCCCGCCTGGCAGGGCAAGACGGCCCCGGTCAAGAAGACCGACACGCCCCTCTACGCCGACCGCCGCGAGGGGCGCTGGCCGGACTACGCCCAGTTCTCGTCCGAGCTGGTCGCCGACATCATCGCGGGCCTGGCCGATGCCATCAAGACGCTCTCCCAGGGCCGGATGATCGTCGCCGCCTCCTACGGCTACACGCTGGAGTTCGCGGGCCGCAACGACTCGGGCCACCTCGCCCTGGGCAGGCTGCTCCAGTCGCCGCACATCGACATCGTGGCCGGCCCGAACTCCTACAGCGGGCGCGGCGCGGGCAGCCCCGCCGCCTTCCCCGCGCCCCTGGACTCGGTCGCCCTGCACGGCAAGCTGTGGCTGGTCGAGGACGACACCAAGACGTTCCTCGCCCAGTCCGAGACCGACGACACCTACAACCCCAAGATCGGCTTGGGCGCGGACACGCAGGCCATCCACCAGCGCCACTTCGGCGCGGCCCTCGCCCACCGCGCGGGCGTGACGTGGATGGACCTGTGGGGCCAGGGCTGGCTGAACTCCCCCGACATCTGGCAGGAACTCGGCGGCCTGGTCACGCAGTCCGGGCGCTGGGGCCGGCTCGTGCCCAGCCCGCCCCCCGCCCCCGACGTCGCCGTCCTGGTAGCCGCAGCGTCACGCCGATTCCTGAAGAACGCCCCGGACGGGTTGGGGACGCATCTGGTGGGCCGGACGCGCGACCTGTTGCTGCGGGCGGGGGCGTCCGTCGGGTTTTACCTGCAAAGCGACGTCACGCGCCCGAACTTCCCCGACGCCAAGCTGTACCTGTTCCTGAACGCCCTGCGGCTGACGACCGAGGAGCGGGCCGCCGTCCGCGAGAAGCTGCAAAAGCCCGGCAGGACCCTGGCCTGGCTCTACGCGCCCGGCGTCTTCGACGAGAACGGCCCGTCGGGGGAGGATGTCGGCGAGGTGGTCGGCATCGCCCTGCGCCAGCAGCCCTGGAACTCGCGCGGCGGCAGCCAGCTTTCCGAGGCCAAGCACCCCCTCACTGAGCGCATCCGGGGGGCGCGGAAGATCGGGTCGGAGGAGGTCCTGAACCCGCTGTACGCCGCCTCCGACCCGCAGGCGACCGTCGTGGCCGAGTACGTCTCTTCGGGCGCGACCTCGCTCGCAACCCGCGAACATAAAGGCGGCTGGAAGTCGGTCTTCTTCGGCGACCCCTACCTCACGATCGAACTCCTGCGCGGCCTGTACGCCTACGCCAACGTCCCCGTCTACGACGGCCAGGACGACATCGTCTACGCCGGGGCGGACGGCTCGCTGACGATCCACGGCCCCTTCGCAGGGCAGCGGACGGTCAGCCTGCCCCGCCGCGCGTCGGTGTATGATGTCTTCGACGATAAGATCATCGCCACCAACACGCGCTCCTTCCGCGCCTTCGTCCGCGCCCGCACCACGCGCCTGTTCCTGTGGGGGGAGGGCCGCGAGCTGGCCGCCACCACGGGTTTGGACCTCCCGGCCCCCACCGCCGAAGTGGCCGACGCGCCGCTCGTCAGCGAGCCGCCCGTCATTTCGCCCCCGCCGCCCTCCTCCCGCGCCGCCCGGCCCCTCCCGCCGCCTGTTCAGGGCGACGCAGAGG
>CAXTWM010000548.1:0-2260 GCA_964247915.1 uncultured Armatimonadales bacterium
GGCACCCGCCCCCCCCGCATCCCCCCCGGCCCGGGGTGCCCGCCCCCGGGCGCGCCCCCCGCCGGCCCCGCGGGGGGCGCGGGCTGCGGCGGCTCGGCGGGGACGGCAGGGTCGTTCAAGGCTCCCCGAGGCACCGGCACGGTCGTGGTGGACATGGAATTTCCTTAAAAATGCCCGCCCTGCCCCTGAAGGGACAGGCTATTCGGAAGGGCCGCCCCTTCGGGGCTATAGATAGGGCGGCCCCTGACCGGCAGGCTGTTCCAAAGCCCCGAAGGGGCGGCCCACCGGCGAAGCCGGGAGTAGACCGGCCCTTTAGGGCCGGATATGGCTACGGACGAAGGCCGTTGAAGAAGACGGCGATGATCGCCTCCACGACTTCGGGGAGCGTGGTCTGCCCCGCCGCGATCAGGTCCTCATAGGAGGCGTCCGACACCAGCCCGAGCAGCATTTGAACGAGGAGGCGCGGGGGCAGGTCGGCGCGGAGTTCCCCCGCCTCCTGCGCGGAGGCCACGATCTGCGCCAGGGCGGACGCCCGGCGCTCGAACGCGCGCCGGTAGTCCGGGTGGGCTTTGACGCTCATCAGCGAGTGGCGGACCTTGACCAGCGCCGCCGTGGCCGGCTGGAAGCGGCTTTCCAGCATCCAGCGCACGACGCGCTTCAGCCTCTCCCCAGGCGGCAGGGACGAGTCGAAGGAATGGATCGCCTCGATGCCCCGCTCCATCAGCGTCAGCACCGCCCGCAGGACGATGTCCTCGCGGGAAGCGAAGTGGTGGTAGAGGGTCTGCCGGGAGATGCCGACGCGCGCCGCCAGCGCCTCCATCGTCAGCGCGTCGTAGCCCTGCTCCACGATGAGCGCGAACGCGGCTTCTAAGATCGCCTCGCCCCGCGCCTGCCTCTGCCGCTCCCGCAGTCCCCCTTGTTCCTCAGGCCGTGTGGTGATCACTGATAATACTATACACTCCTGTAAAATATTTGTCAAGCTTGTCGTGACCTTACGCCGCACCTGTCGCCAGGGACGGCAGGAAATCGGCGGGCGGACGGGGAAAGAACACGAACCATGAGCATCATCCGTCTCCGCCGCGCGCCGCACCCGTGCCTTTTGATCTGTGCGGCTGCCGCCCTGCTTCTTTGCCCTTCGAAGGCGGCTCAGGCCGCCCCGCCGCCCGGCTATCAGCTCGCCTGGAGCGAGGAGTTCCATCAGGGGGTGGGCGCGAAGCCCGACCCCGCCGTGTGGGGCTACAACACCGGGGGAGGCGGCTGGGGCAACGGCGAGCTGGAAACCTACGTCAGCGATCTGGAACACGCGCAGATCGTCGCCGATCCAAAAGCGACCGACGGCCAGGCGCTGCAAATCCTCGCGACCAACACGCACGGCTACGAGTCGGCCCGGCTGCTTTCGGCGGGCAAGAAGACGTTCCAGTACGGCTTCGTCGAGGCGCGCATCAAACTCCCCTATGGGCAGGGCATCTGGCCCGCCTTCTGGATGCTGGGAGCCAATATCGGCCAGGTCGGCTGGCCGGCCTCCGGCGAGGTGGACATCATGGAGAACATCGGGAAGAAGTCCTGGGAGGGCCACAACCTCACTAGCCTGCACAGCGCAGTGCCAGGCGACCCGCACGGCAATTTCACCAAGAACGCCCCCTATGACCTGCCGGGCGGCGCGGCCTTCCACGACGGCTATCACCTGTTCCAGATGCTCTGGGCCAAGGACTCCTTTTCGTTCTACATAGACGGTGCCCTGTACGAGACGCGGACGCCGGCCGAGTACGGCAAAAACCCGTGGCCGTTCAACGCCCCCTGTTTCCTGATCCTGAACACCGCCGTCGGCGGCGACTGGCCCGGCAAGCCCGACGCCACGACGATCTTCCCGCAGCGGATGCTGGTGGATTACGTCCGCGTCTATCAGGGGACGCCCTCCCTGCCGTCCGCTCCAAAGGGTCTGGCCGCGCGGCCCGCCGAGGGCCGCCAAATCCAGCTTTCGTGGCCCGGCGACATCAACGCCACCACTTATCGTGTCTACCGGAGCACGAAGCGCGGCGGCAAAGGAGGCGCACCGATCCAGGCCGACCTCGCCGCCACGTCCTTTCTGGATACGGGGCTGACGCCCGCCGTCAAGTATTACTACACCGTCACGGCCGTCAACGCGGCAGGGGAGTCAGCCCGCTCACGCGAACAGGCGGCGACCGCGCCCCAAGCCGCCGAGGCGCCCTTCGGCGCGAAGCCGTGGTCGGTGCCGGGGACGATTGAAAGCGAAGATTAC
>CAXTWM010000549.1:0-2221 GCA_964247915.1 uncultured Armatimonadales bacterium
GCGGCTGGGGGCTGCTCCAAGAATACCGGTCCGACCTGACGGGGCTGAACGCGGCGGAAACACAGGCCCTGTTCCTGGCGAGTTCTTCCCGCCTCCTCGCCGACCTGGGGATGGGGCGGGCCGCCGACGCCGCCCTGCTCAAGCTGCTGGCGTCGCTGCCCCTTCGGGCGCGGCGGGACGTGGAATGGACGCGCGAGCGCCTGCACATAGACGGCGCGGGGTGGCACCCGTCCGGCGAGGCGTTCCCCCTGCTGCCCGCGCTCCAGGAGGCGGTCTGGCAGGGGCGGCAGGTGCGGCTCGACTACCAGCGGGCGGACGGGACGGCGGGGGAGCGCCTGGTCAGCCCGCTCGGCCTGGTGGCGAAGGGGAGCGTCTGGTATCTCGTGGCGGGGACGGAGGCCGGCCTGCGCTCGTACCGGGTTTCGCGCGTGCGGGCGGCGTGCCTGACGGATGCGCCCTGTGTCCGCCCCCCCGGCTTCAATCTGGCCGCCTTCTGGGAGCAGTCGGTGGCCGAGCTGAAGGCCGGCGTCCCGCGCTACCCGGCGACCCTGCGCGTCGCCCCGGACCTGCTGGCGCGGCTGCGGCGCTCCCGTTCCCCCCGCGTCGAGGGGGAAGGCGAGCCGGACGCGCAGGGCTGGGTGGCGCTGTCCGTGATGTTCGAGGTAGAAGGCGAGGCCTGCGACTTCCTCCTCCGATTGGGGGCGTCGGCGGAGGTGCTGGAACCTGCCGCCCTCCGCGCGCGGGTCCGGCAGATCGCGGAAAGCATCGTCGCCGTCTATGGCGCACAGTAATATGACCAGAATATGACCAGACGGAAACGAAGACGGACGATAAGAAGGCTTTACCGCGCGGCAGTTGCCTGGCCTTCCAATCCGAAATGGCGTTGCTCCAAAAGTTTACACCCATCAACTTTTCTGTTATACTATCTTTGAATTGCCGGACTACCTACAATAGAGACAACAGAAGGCAGGAGGAGACCAAGATGGCACAGGCGACGGCACCTAAAAAGGGGAAATTAGGCACACGGCTGTTACCTCGGGCGAGACCCGTGGAAGCGCCGGAGGCTGAGGCCACGTCTGAGAATGTGGTCGTCTTCACTTCCCACGACGGCACGGTCCGTGAGGTCGGCGATTTGCCGTCCAATCTAGGCCGTGCGACGGCTTTGGCGAACGAAAAGTCAGTCAGCAAGGTGTGGGGGACTCCCGAGGAGGAAGCGGCTTGCCACGCTATGCGAGAGGGGATATAGTCTGGGTCCCGTTCCCCTTCTCCGCCGACGAGGGTTATAAGCTCAGGCCGGCTATCGTGATGGCCTCTTGGCCCTGCAAAGGAACCACCGACTATCATCTGTGCATGGTTTCCACTCAGAGGGAAACAGACCCGTATCTGATGGAACTCAGCAACGCAGACTTGGTTGACGGCCACGTCAGCCGGACGTGTTACATCCGGCCCACCTACAACTTCTCCGCCGATGAGGACTTCATCGAGAGCCGCTTTGGGAGACTGAGACCCGAGAAGTTGAAGGCGGTTCTCTACACCCTCTTCGCTGTGCTGACCAAAGACGACTAGCGGCAGTCGCTTGCCGCCCCCTCCCCGCAGCCAGTGGCACGGCCCCCCTTTCAGGCACACTCCGGGACGGCGTACACCGCCGCCCGGTCCCAGTCCGGGTCGGTCGCCTGCCGGATAGCCACCACTTGGCCCGTATGGTAACACTCCTCCCAGGCGCGGCGCGCGAGCAGGGTCCCGGCCTTGACGGACGCCCGGCCCAGGAACCAGTCGCCGCCCGGAATGGCGATCTCGGCGTCGAGCGGCGTAGCGGCGTACTTCCGGCGCAGCCGCGCGTAGTCCCGTTCGGCGGCGGCCCCGAAGAGCGCCTGCACCTGGGAAACGTCGGGGACGGGCCGCGCCAGGGCTTCCTCCAGCGCGGCCTTGTCCTCGTAGGTCTCGCACAGGTGGGCCAATATCTCGCGGATCGAGCGGCAGGCGGGCGCGGCCTTCCAGTCCCACTGGTCGTCCCGCAGGCCGCCCAGGTGGGCCAGGAAGAAGCGCAGCGCGCCGTGCATGTTGTCCACGAGGTCGTCCAGCGTGAAGGCCATGAAAGCTGCCTCAGTCTGGCCCGGCCTAAAGGCCGGGCTTCTGGCGGGGCGGGCGTCCTGCTGCGACCCCGCCCTGAACGGCGGGGATTTGCTCTACTAAAGCACGGGGGTTCAGCCCCGTGTCACCC
>CAXTWM010000550.1:0-2187 GCA_964247915.1 uncultured Armatimonadales bacterium
GGCTAACGGCCGGGCGGGGCGACCCGCCGGAAAGTGCCACAGAAACATACCGCCACCGTCCTCACGGATAGGTGGTAAGGGCGAAATGGTGCGGCCCTTCGGGGCTTAAAGTAAGAGCGCACCGGGTCGGCGGAGACGCCGGCGCCGGGTAAACCCCATCGGGAGCAAGGCCGGAGGGCGCGGCCCGAGTTTTTCCGCCCTCGCCTGGAACGGCGGAAAGATGACGCGCCCCTATGCGCCGCTAGAGGCACGGCGCAATCCGTGTCCCAGAGAGATGGTCACACAAAAACAGAACCCGGCTTATAGGGTGGCTTCACCAACGGGAAAGGCCCGCCCGTCGTGAGACGCGCGGGCCCTTTCGTTTTCAAGATGAACCCAGGTTTTTGGCAAAGCTATGTCACTGGCTCCCAGGTTTGGCTTATCCCCGCGTATTCAAATTCGGCCTGTGCTTGTGCCTCCTTCAAGCTCGCGTGGCGCGTGAGTGTTGATCGGC
This sequence comes from uncultured Armatimonadales bacterium, assembly GCA_964247915.1. Lineage (GTDB taxonomy): Bacteria > Armatimonadota > Armatimonadia > Armatimonadales > Capsulimonadaceae > JANXMY01. The sequence continues at coordinate 494 of CAXTWM010000550.1, forward strand.
CCTCTTGCCACTGCGGATTGTAGCCGAGCAGATAGCGAGAAGCATCCGCTCCTTCGCCGCAACGGTAGATAATAAGGCACGACGCCGGGCCTAACAGTTCACCGTTGACCCGATGCCGGGCGTTGCCGGTGTGCCTATGCCGAGCGTCAACACGGCTGTATGACAGAACCGTAGCCCCATCGTGAGTGACGACAGGAGGCAAGTCTCTTCGTTGCATATTCTTGTGCCTAGCTTATGTTCAAACAGCCCAGCTTGTCGCCGGCTCGATGAACTACGGCACACCTCAGAGTTGGAATCAGGCTTATCACTCCGCGAACATCTCCGTGAGGCTTAGGAGTACCGCTTTCTGCTCTGCTGCCGTGATGCGCCCCAGTCGGCGGACGAGGCGCGTCTTGTCCACCGTCCGCATCTGGTCCAGCACGATCAGGCCGTCTTTGCCCTCAAACCGGCAGGCGACGCGGGTCGGGTGCGGGCGGCCTGGCTGGTCATCGGGGCGACGATGACGGTCGCCAGGTGGCGGTTGGCCTCATCCGGTGAGACGACGAGGCAGGGCCGCGTTTTCTGTATCTCACTGCCGACCGTTGGGTCGAGGGGCACCAGGTACACGTCAAAGCGACGGACGGCGGGCGTAGGCTACCACTCCCACTCGGTTTGATCCCAGTGGGTCGGGGTGAGAGACTCGGCGTCTAAAAGTTTGTCTTCCCCCTCCTGGGCGATCTGCCGGAAGTGCTCTTCCCAACCCTCGCGGGGCCGGCGGGCACGCCGCAGAACGAGATGATCGGCGGCCACTTCCATCTCCACTTCACCGGACAAGCCGATCTGTTCCAGCACCAGTTTGGGGATACGGATACCTTGAGAGTTGCCGATCCTGACGACATTGGTTTTGACGATGTTGTTCATGGTGTTCAGCCTCAGTAGGCACAGTGTATCCCCAACGTGAGCAGGAAGTCAAGGGACCAAAAGAAGGCCCGCGCGTCTTGCAACGCGCGGGCCTTCTTCGCTCAGTGTTTACTGGTTAACGGGGATCAGGAAGCCGACCTTCCAGGTGCGGGTGAAGTGCAGGCGCTTGTCGAGCGCCTGGAAGCGGGCGGCGTCCTCGGGGGTGAGCTGGATCGCATCCTCGGCGGGTCCCAGGACGGCCTGGGCCGTCAAAATCAGCGGATGCGTGCCGCCGACCCCGCTGTCGGCGTCGGCCTCGGCGTGGTAGTAGCGGACGATGGACTCTTCCTGCACCTCGTCCGGCGTGGGGACGTGGGAGCGGTCTGGATAGAGCAAGTTCTGGTCGGGGAGCGGGCCGTAGACCGCCGGGGCCGGGGAGCGGCTGATGCGCGGCAGGGCGCGGGCGTCAATCAGGATGCCGGTGTAGACCGACATGTCTTCCACGACGGGGGCAGGCGGCGCGGGCGGCGCAACCGGCGCTTCGGGGGCGGGCAGGACGCGGAGGCGGTCCGCTTCCACCCGACCGTCGGGCAGCAGGGCGCCGACCAGGCGGACGCGCATCCCAGGGGCCAGGTCTGCCGTCTGCCCCGCCCGCTGGGTGCCGCGCAGGATGATGTCAGCGGCGTGGGTGTCCAGGGTGTAGCGCTTGTCGTCGTCACTCAGGAAAGTCACCTGGTCGCGGGCGGCGTCCACCTCGCGGACCAGGCCGTCCAGGTTGAGCTGCGGCTGCGCCGGGGCGGGCGCGGGTTCGGCGG
>CAXTWM010000551.1:0-2181 GCA_964247915.1 uncultured Armatimonadales bacterium
GACGGCCCCCAGCCGCTCGAGCCAGGGGGGCCGGCTCCCGCCCGCCCGGCGCAAGCGGGGACGGCGGGGCGAAGGCGGGGGTGCGGACGGTGACCGGCGGCCTCATCTCGGACGGGGGCATGCCCCGCACGTCGGCCTGGGCGATCAACCGCCCCAGCGCCTTCCTGACGGCCTGCCAGGCGCGGCCCGAAGTCTCGCCGGGCGGCCTCAAGACGTCGCCTCCCGGTTTTCATCATCCCACAACATCTTGACGGCGGCCTCGACGCGGGCCAGCGGCTCGGTCGGGTCCATCGTCCGGCCCACCTCGGTCAGTAGGCGCGTCGCCTCGGCTCGCAGGGCGGCGTCGCCCTCGCCGGGCAGGCGGATGCGGACGGGGGAGCCGCTGTCGGTGACTTGCAGGAAGTATTCGGTCTCGGAGATGTCCTGGACCGCGCCGAACTCTTTGAGCGGCGGCACGCGCGAACCGAGCAGCAGGACGGCGCGCTTGCCCGACGCCCCCACCGTGTCCAGCAGGGCCGGCTCGGAGACGAGGAACAGGTCCGGCTTTTGTTCCAGCCGCTCGATCAGGTTGCCGGCGATGACGTCGCCGTGGATGTACTTTTCCAGCACGTCGCCGTAGAGGATACGCTGCAATTTGGTGGCCCGCACCGGCTCCGTGTACCGGAATTCCAGCGGCAGCCCGTGGGCGTCCGTGACCATCGCGCCGCCCATGAAGACGTCCTCGGCCACGGACAGGGACAGGACGTACCCGAAACTGAGTTTTGCCGCCGCCATTGGCTTCCCCGACCGTCCCCTTCTCCCATTCTTTACTCCGACAGCCTGCCGCCGTGTTCCCGCTCAGAGGCTCTTAGTGTAGCCTATTCGGGGCGAGGTGTCAAGCCTGAGAGCAAAGTACCGGGTTGTTGACAGCCCGCCGCCACGTGGAGTATGATGACGTTGTGACAAGGAAAGCGCGGAAGACACGGAGGTTGCGGCCCAATGATTGCCCTGACGGACCTGCGGAAGACGGCGCGGGAGCATCTGCGCCTAGCGGGGATACTGCACAAGAACCGCGCGTATGACGGCGCGGTCTACCACTGCGGCTATGCCGTCGAGATCGCGCTGAAGGCGCGCATCTGCCGGACCTTGCGGTGGACCGGCTTTCCCTCTACGGGGAAGGAGTTTCAGAACTTCAAGAGCCTCCAGACGCACAACCTGGAGACGCTGCTAACGTTCTCAGGAGTGCGCGGTCGGGTTACTCTTACGCTTTCCACCGAATGGTCACAGGTCATAAAGTGGACCCCGGAACAGCGTTACGATCCTGTGGGGACACAAACAATGGCAAGTTCCGGCGACATGATCGCCGCGACGAGAAAGATTTTGAGGGCACTGCTATGACTCTCTTCGACAAGTTTCAACGGGCAGAAGGGGAGCTTTCGCGTGAGTGGGGCGCATTCTCCCTCTTCGCCCTGTTCGAGCGCAGCAACATGATCGGCAAATGGGACGTAGCCCTGTCGGCTCCCTGGCTGGGGACGGACTACGCGGCCATCAAGTGGATGGTAGAAAACTTACAGTGGCGTTTCACGGACGAGGAATGGCTAAAATTTGCCCGTGTCGTGCCGCTGAACCCGGAGGGGGAATTCGTCACCAACATCGGGCTGCTGTACCCGATGGAGCATGGGCAGAAGCACATCCCCGGCATCGTCCTCGGCGGCCTGGAGATCAACCGGGGCATCATCATCACCGCCAACCCTATCACGGCTAACCGCGACGCGGCCCGCGCGGCGGCGCCTGAGCCGGCCCTGGCATAAAAACGCGCGCCGGAAACGGACGTTCGGGAACAAAACGGGGGCCGCCGTCGTTTAATAAGTGTGAGCCGCCGCCGATCCTCAGCGTCGAGAATCGGCGGCGGCCCCTTCCCGCGAAGCGGCCCCGGCGGGCGCAGACCAGCCCGCCGCACTGCCGCCCGGCGCCCTTGACCCGTACAGACTCGGGCCGGTGCGGGCGGATCGTCCGCTTCGCCTTCGGTTTTTTGTCCTCCATTGACTCCGTGCCCGTTGACAAACCGCTTGGGGCGCGTCATAATAACCCTGCCCCATCCAGACAATTGACGGCAGTGGCCGAAGTGGCGGAATGGCAGACGCGGAGGTCTCAAAAACCTTTGGGGGCAACCTCGTGGGGGTTCGAGTCCCCCCTTCGGCA
>CAXTWM010000552.1:0-2175 GCA_964247915.1 uncultured Armatimonadales bacterium
CCCAAAGTCCGCCCCGCCGCTGTCGAATCCGCCGCCCGCGTCACCCCCGGTCGTCAGGAAATCGGAGCCGCCCGTGTCGCTGTAGCCGCCGGAGTTGTCACCGTTCGCGCCCCCGGTCGTCAGGAAGTCCGAACCACCGGTGTCATTGTATCCGCCGCCCGGATAGCCCCCGTCCTGATAACCGCCCTCCTGCACAGGCGAGCCGGCGTAGCCCTGGTACATGGGCATGTCCGTGGCGAAGGCGTAGGGCGCGTAACCCGGCATGGCGTAGGCGGGCATGAGCAGGCCGTCCAGCAGTTCTGCGCCGACGAATCCGGCGACCAAGCCGTCTCCGAAGCCCCCCCAGCCGGCGTTCTGGTAGCGCCAGTAGTCGTTGTACGGGTCGTAGCCGTTGTACTGATACCAGGGGACGTACTGGCCGCCCTGCCCGAAGGCCAGCACCTGCGGCATCCGGCCCCGGCGCAGCTCATCCGCCTCGTCGGGCGTCACCAGCACCTGACGGCTCTGGCCGCCGACCGTCAGCGTGACGGGGACGAGCGACCCGATGGGCGCGGGGCGGCCCGAAAAGAAGGAAACGCCGCGCTGGTTCGCCGGGATCGCGGCGACCTCGGGCTGGCTGTCGGGCAGGGGCCGGGGGCGGACCGCCTCGTCACCGGGGATGCTGCCCGTGCCGCCGGTCGCCCGGTCTTGATACCGCCGCGCCTGCTCCACGTCCGCCTGGGCCTGGGCGAAGAGCGCCTGCGCCCGGTTCAGGTCGGTCATCTCGGTCGCCCGGTCCATGATCTTGACGGCCTGCTCGTATTTGGCCGAGGCGGACTGGCGGGAGAGGCGAACTTGATCCGAATCGGGGTTGTTCTTGGGCAGCACGTCCGCGTATCCGTCCAGGTACTCGATGCCGCTCAGGACGTTCTGGCGGAGTGCCTGGATCGGCTCGCGCGCCGCCGTCAGCGTCTGCCGCTTGCGGCGCGAGGCGGCGATGAGCAGACCGGCGATGACCAGGACCACGACGAGGAAAACGACCCACAGGCCCGCCGAACTCCGGTACTCGCGGCCGTTGACATCGGCGGCGACCGCTTCCGCCAGCGCCGCCGTGCCGTCCGTGAGGTTGGTGACGATGGCGGGAGCGTACTGCTTTGCCAGGTTCGCGCTTTCCTGCGGGTCCAGGCCCGTCGTGACTACGGTGTCCCCTGCCCCCTGCCCCTGCCAGACCACGACGACCAGGCCGTCCTTGTTCAGCCCCAGGCTCTGATGCAGTTGATGGGCGTAGTCGTTCCGGCTGCCCTGACCGGGAGGCAGGGAGGCCAGCAGGGCGATCTTGACGCGGGTGTGAGGGTTGCCCTGCGCCTGCATGGACGCCTGTTCGAGCTTCTGGACATTCACGCCGCTGATGCGCGGGTCCACATAGACGTTGCCCGCCGACAGGCTCTGAAACGCCGGGTCAAGCCCGCCCTGCTGGGCATGGGCCATGTGACCGCCGAGGAGCAGTCCAGCCAGCATCAGCAGGCACGGCAGGAGGACGTATTTCGTGACGAACAGTTTGCGGATCATAAGAGTCTCCGGTTATCCATACGAGTTTTGCAGCGGCGGCGTTGCGGGGAGCCGACGAGCCGCGTTCCCCCGTATCATACCCGAAGGAGAACCCTCCCATGACACTCGACGACATCCTGACGACGCTGCGGCGGTTGGCCCCGGAAGAAACCGCGCTGGACGGGGACCCGGTGGGCCTGCTCATCGGGCGCGAGGGCGGGGACGTGACCCGGATCGGCGTCTGCCTCGACTGCACGCCGGAAGCGGCCCATCGGGCGGCTGAGGCCGGGGTCGGCCTGGTCGTCGCCCACCACCCCCTGATCTACCGCCCCCTGAAACGCATCGGCGGGGACCCGGTCTCGCGCGCCGTCGCCGCCCTGGTCAAAGCCGATATCGCGCTGTACGCCATGCACACCAACTGGGACCGGGCGACGGGCGGCATCAACGACACGCTGGCGGAGTGCCTGGGGCTGTCGGACGTCAGGCCGCTGGGGACCGAAGGCGAGGCCGCCCTGCCCCGCCTCGGAAATCTGTCGCCTCCGCGCCCGCTGGCGGATTTCGCGCGGTTCGTCGAGTCGGCCCTGGGGTGTGCGGGGACGAGCGCCCTGCGCGTCAACGGGACCGACCCGAGCCGCATGATCTCGCGCG
>CAXTWM010000553.1:0-2165 GCA_964247915.1 uncultured Armatimonadales bacterium
GCCGTTCCCCCTGGCCGAGCACGAGCGGGCGGGCGCGGATGCCGCCCGTGACGCCGGGCTGGGCGTGTACCAGATCACCGTCACCCTGACCCCCGACTGCCTGATGAAGTCCGTCCGCGCCTGGATGGTCCTGGGCGCGCTGGAACCGCTCGGCACGACCCTGGCGGCCGACCCCAGCGAGGACGCGCTGGAAGCGGAGCAGTTCGACTCGTCGTTCCGGCTGCTGCTGGCCGCCGAGACTCCCGTCCCCCAGATCGAGGCCGCCCTGCGCGCGATCTCGGAAGTGGAGGCCGTGACGGTGCAGCCATGGGGGACGCCGTCATCGGCGATGGCCGCCCCCCCCGCCGCCGTCCCGCCGACGCCTGAGCCGACGCCGCCCGCCGCCTCGGACAGACCGGCGCACGCGCAGACGATCCGGGTCGAGGTGTCGCGGCTGGACAGCCTGCTCAACCTGGTCGGCGAGCTGGTCATCGAGCGCGCGCAGATCCAGAGGATGGGGGCGGACCTGCACCGGCGCTATCCGCGCGACGAAGAGGCCGCCCAACTCGGGAAAGCGGCCCACCGGCTCGCGCGCGTCACGGGGGAGCTTCAGGACCAGTTCATGAAGGCGCGGATGCTGCCCGTGGACGGCGTCTTCCAGCGTCTGCCGCGCATGGTGCGGGACCTGGCCCAGAAGACCGGCAAGGAGGTCCGGTTCGAGATGAGCGGCGGCGAGACCGAGCTGGACCGGACCGTGCTGGAGGTCCTGAGCGACCCGCTGATCCACCTGCTCCGCAACTCGGTGGACCACGGCATCGAGCCGCCGGACGAGCGGATGGCGGCGGGCAAGCCCCCGTCGGGGCGGGTGACGCTGGCCGCGAGGCACGAGGAGAACCACATCGTCATCGAGATCGAGGACGACGGGCGCGGCATGGACCCAACCCGCCTCAAAGAGTCCGCCGTGCGTAAGGGCCTTCTTTCCGAGGGGGAGGCGGCGGCGATGGGCGAGCGGGACGCGCTGGGCCTGATCTTCGCGTCGGGGTTTTCCACCGCCGCCACGCTGTCCGACATCTCGGGCCGGGGCGTCGGCATGGACATCGTCCGGTCCAATCTGGAGAAGGTCGGCGGGCGCATCCTCATTGACAGCGCCGTCGGTCGCGGCAGCCGGTTCACCATCCACCTGCCGCTGACCCTCGCCATCGTCCGCGCCGTGCTGGTCCGGTCCAGCGGCGGGACTTATGTGCTGCCGCTGGGCAGCGTGGTCGAGATGCTGCGCCTGGGGACCGATGACGGCGGGACGAGGCCACGCACGCTGGCCGGGCGGGCGGTCATTAGCCTGCGCGGCCGCACCATCCCCCTCGCCAACCTGTCCGACCTGCTCTGCGGCAGCTCGGACGCGACGCGGCCCGAGCGAATCGCCGGCGAGGCTTACGTCGTCGTGGCCGGCGCGGGCAGCCGCCAGGTCGGCCTGTGCGTGGACGCCCTGGTCGGCGAGCAGGAGGTCGTGATCAAGTCCCTGGGAACGTTGCTGGGGGACATCCCCGGCCTGTCCGGGGCGACGATCCTCGGCGACGGGCGCGTCGCCCTCATCGTGGACGTCGCCAAAGCCGTGGCCCAGGCGAACGCGGAGCGGACGGAAACGGGCCGGACGGAAACGGAGCGGCCCCTTGCCCATGTCTGACGCCACCCTCCCGCGCCCCCCCTCGGACGGCTTCGGGGAGGCTGAATTCGCCGCGTTCGGACGCCGGGTGGAGGCGCGGACCGGCCTGCGGCTGGGCGAGTACAAGGCCGACCAGATGTGCCGCCGGATCGGCGCGCTGGCGCAGGGGAGCGGCTGCGCCTCGTTCGCCGCCTACGCGGCCCTCATCGAGGGCGACCCGGCCCGGCTGGCCGAGTTCCGTGACCGCATGACGATCAACGTCACCGAACTCCTGCGAAACCCGGACCGCTTCGCCGAGCTGGCGGGTTCGGTCCTGCCGGACCTCCTGGCCCGGCGGCAGGGCGCCCCCCTGTCCGCCTGGAGCGCCGGCTGCTCCTATGGGGCCGAGGCCTACACGCTGGCGATGCTGCTGCACGAGATCAGCCCCAGCCTGCCGCACCGAATCCTGGGGACCGACGTTGACCCGGCCGTGCTGGCGCGGGCGGCCCGCCCCTGCTTCAGCCCCGCCGACGCCGCCGGCCTGTCC
>CAXTWM010000554.1:0-2145 GCA_964247915.1 uncultured Armatimonadales bacterium
CCCGCGACGATGAGGCAGCCCAAGGCCCACCCGCCCAGCAGGTTCGGCTTGATGCCCTCCGCAGGTTCAAGAGACGCCTGGGAGCGTTCCTGACGCACTTCGCGGCTGATCCACTCCCCCAGATTGTGCGGGTAAAGGTCCATGTCACAGCACTTCCCCATTCAATCCCACCCGCTGCTGCCGCAGTTCCTCTTGCGCCGCCGGAACGCCCGCGCGAGTCTGACTGAGCAGGGCGTCTACCTCGACGCGGGCCGCCGTGACGGCGTTGGCTTCCGAGGCGACGCGGCGGATGCGGGCGGCGAGGCCCGCCATCTCCGGCCCGCTGTCGTCCCCGCCCAGAGCCGCAGCGGTGAGACTCGTCCGCAGCGCGCCGATCTGGTCGGCCAACTCCTCGCGCAAGGTGCTGTTGCGCCGCAGGAGGACACGGACGCGGGCGACGGTTTCGGCCTGCCCCCGCAGGGCCTCGGCGCGGCGACCCAGGCTGGCGGCGACCACGGGGTCGCTTTCCCCGGTTGCCTCCGCCGCCAGACGCGCCGCCGTCGCTTCCAGCGCGGCATGGCCGTTCGGAACATCGGCCAGTGACCGAGGCGGCAGGGCATCGATGGCCGCGCCCAGCGCGCGGATCGCCTCGCGCGCGTCCCGCTCGGTCTCGGCCTGGCCCGGCCTGAGCGGCGCGGTGTTCATCGCGGCCCACACCAGATCGAGGTACAGTTCCAGTACCGAGTCGTTACTGCCTTTTTGCAGCAGCTTGTTCTGGAGCAGGGCGATCTCCGTCCCGGTCAGACGCGCATAAGTGCCCGTATGCGTACCGGCACTGCCTTCCGGGGCCGACGCGAACACGGGTGCCTTTCCGCCCTGCCTCCGCCGCCAAAATATGATTAACGTCACCACCGGGAGAAAATAGCCCGCGAAAGAAAAATGGAGCGCCTCCCCCGCTATGCATAGGGCGATGAGGCTCCAGAAGACCCACAGCCAAAAAGGGAGGCGTTCCCGCTTGGGCGAAGCCTGGACCCGGCCGGAAGGGGACGGGGACGGCGGGGGGCCACCCCCGTCCAAGCAGGCGCACCAGCGGCGGTGTTCCAGCACCTGCGTGCACTGCCTCGGTCCCAAGTCCTCCGGGTATATCTCCATAGCGCACTCTTTTGGATCGCAAGCATCACACGGCGCGGCGGCGGCTGAACAGGCCGACCAGGACGGCCAGGACCAGGACCCCGCCGAGCGCCAGGCTCAGATATTTCACATAATCCGCGCTGTTCAAGAGCAGGACGCAGAAGATCAGGCCGATGTAGGCCACGACGCCGATCAGGAGCGCGACCCGCGCCGCCGCCGCCGGGTCGCCGCGCTGGTTCAGGCCGCGCGTCGCCGTGTACGAGACGAACGGCAGCAGCAGCAGGCAGATGAGCAGGCCCAGGCCCAGCACGATGTACCGGGTGAGCGGGCTGCCGACGACGAACTGATAGTCGTTGGCCGACGAATCGGGATAGCGGACGGCGCCCAGATCGCCGGCCTGCGCTTCAAAGTGGTAGCGGTACTCCCCGCTCTCGGTCGGCGTGTACGGCCAGGAGACTGAAACACCGGTGGAGGGGTCGCCCACGGAAGCATGACCCGGAACGATCGCTGTTCCGCCGCCTGGGGTCAGTACGACCAGTTGCAGCTTCGTCGGCGGGTCGCCTGTATACTTTAGGGAGAGTTCCAGTGCCTCATTAAGCTTTACCTCGGTAGGCAAAGGCTGGCTAGGGATTGTGTCCAGCTTCGGCGGCGCGGCGGCAGCGACGGACGCGAACAGGAGGAACAAGCTGAGGGCCAGGATGATTCGGGTGAAGACGGGTTTCAAGGGCGCGCGGCCTCCTCGGCGGGACAGGATAAAGACGACACGAGGACGTTTAAGTTCCGTCCACTGTCTCTACGGGTGCTTCCCAATTATTGTGACACATAACGGAAAAAAAGGTTGCAACGGTTCGGGGAGACGGCGGGGGCAGGTGCCGGGGTCAGAACACCGGCCCGTGCGGGTCTTCCACGCGAATGCGGTGCTCGCGCTCCCCCTCCGACGCGGTGGCCGGGACTGAGAACCGCAGGTCGTCGCCGACGCGCAGGGGGGCGGGCTGCTTCAGGGCGACGCCGTTATGGAAAAGGGAGGGGGAGCCG
>CAXTWM010000555.1:0-2142 GCA_964247915.1 uncultured Armatimonadales bacterium
TGGGAGTGAATCGTGTGGGCATGAAGGGGCGGGGGGGTGGAGGCGCGTGGGGCCGGGGAACGACGGCCTGTGGATGTTGTTGAGAGAGTGTGGGCTTTAGGCGAAGACTCTTAAAAGCAGGCGTCTTTGACCTTTCCCCCAGCCGACGACGGGGATACGCAACATCAGGAATAAATATCCTTCAACGGGCGCTCTGTCTACTTGAAGTAATCACTAAATTGTGATATTATAGCTTCGTTGATGGGTAAACAGGTGCCATGCCACAAACGGAGGTCCGATTCTACAGGAATGACAGCGCTGTCTCCCCCGTTGTGGAGTGGCTGAGGGAACTGCCGGACCCTTCGAGGGCGATCCGTTCCAAATGCGATGCGTGTCTGAGGGCGCTGCGCGCGGAGGGGCATGAACTGCGTCGGCCCACGGCGGACAGCCTGCGCGACGGCATCCACGAGCTGCGCTTCCGGGTTGGGAATGTTCACTACCGCCTGCTGTATTTCTTTCACAGCGCCGAGCGCAACGTCGCCGTCGTGGCCCATGTGCTAACGAAAGAGGGGGCGGTCCCCGATAAGGACATCAACCACGCCATCGCCTGCATGAACGCCTTTGAGCAGGACCCTGACGCGCACACCTATGTGCGGCAAAAGAAAGCGGATCAATGACACAGACCTTTGATGCGATTGAAGTTCTTGACGATCTTTTTGGCGACACCCCCGGCTACCGGGAGGCGGTCGCGGAGGAAGTCGAGCGGCTGGACATCGCCCGCGTGATCTACGAGGCCCGCGTCGCCGCCGGCCTGAGCCAGAAGCAGCTCGCGGACAAGATCGGTTCGCGCCAGTCCGTGATCTCGCGCCTGGAGGACGCCGACTACGGCGCACACTCCCTCTCCATGCTGCGGCGCATCGCCCAGGCTTTGGGCCAGCGCCTGGAAGTGAAGTTCGCGCCGGTGGAGGTGGAACGGGCCGCAGAAGCCGTCGCCGCCCCGGCCCGCAACGGCGTGACCGCAAACGTCCCCTCCCTGGCTGCATAACCCCCTCGATCTCTCCCTGGCCCCGTTCCGCGCGCTCAGTACCAGTACCAGTACCACATTTCCCTATAAGGGTGTTGGTACTGGTACTGGTACGGCTCAGGCAAACGGGTCGGACAGGACGTACTGCCCGGACGTTGGCTGTTCCGCCTCCCCCTCATCCAACAGTTCTTTCAGCGCGCGGTGGATCGTCATGCGTGACTCGCCCTGTGCTTCCAGCGCGTGGACCAGGTCCTTGAAGGACACGGGCTTGCCGCCGTTGGTCCCCAGCAGGGACAGGACGGCCAGCCGGCAGCGGTCGCGGGGGGACTGTCTGGCGGGGGCGTCGCCCTCGCCGTCGGCCTCGGCGGGGGGCAGGTCGCGGGCGTCCACGCGCTCGAACTGGTCGCCGCCGACCCGCTTGAGGTACAGGGGCGGCGTCCCCAGGCCCAGCAGCCGGTTCTTGGTGATGGACAGGGCCAGGACGCCGTCGGGGTCCGTCACCTCGCCCCGGTGCATGGTCAGCAGCAGGTTGACGTCCCCGGCGTCCTCCTGCGCCCCCGCGCCGCGCGCCCCCGGCCCGCCGTTCTTCGGGGGGTGGCCCATCGTCAGGGTCGCCACGCCGCGCGCCTTCAGCGCGTCCAGGGTGGGGATGATCCGGTTGTAGACCTCGGCGTTGTCGTTCTCGTCCTTGACGGCGAAGACGCGGCGGGCCGTATCGAAGATGACCAGGTCGAACTTCTCGCTTTCGGCGTAGGCGACCAATTCGGCGCTCTCGTCGGGCAGGCGCAGCGGCTCGCGGACGAACCGCAGCCGCCCGGCCTGGCGGGGCCGGTCGCCGTACAACCGCTGGACCTTGAGCGCGCGCCCGATGTCGCCGGATTCGAGGTCCACATAGAGCAGGCGTCGGGCCGTGCAGGGGACGCCCCACAATGTCCGCCCTTCGGCCAGGGCGCAGGCGAGGTTGAAGGCGAAGGTGCTCTTGCCCAGCCCGGTCCGGCCCGTCAGCCAGTGGGACGCCCCCTCGTTGAAGTACGGCCCCCACAGGTAGGGGAGTGCGGCGGGCGGCGGGGGCACGTCGGCCAGGTCCACCGTCCGCTCGGCGAGGGGCTTGGAACCCCTCCCGGCCCCCAATTCTGAGG
>CAXTWM010000556.1:0-2137 GCA_964247915.1 uncultured Armatimonadales bacterium
AGCCCGTCGGCGACATCGTCATTGACGGCAGCTTGGTCCACTTCGGCGGCATGGGCACCGCCCTGTGCATCACCCCGGCCAACCGCGCCGAGATGGTCACCTGCGAATGGGGCCGCCACCACGACTGGAGTTCCTACGACTTCGTCGTCGCCTGCGGGCCGCGCCTCCTGCAGGACGGCCGCGTCGTCCTTGACCCTCATGCCGAGCGGTTCCGCGACAAGCACATGCTCGCGCCCAACTCGCGCATCGCCGTGGGCATTACGCGCGGCAACACCCTTTTCTTCGCCATGACCCACGAGCCGATCTACCTCGGCCGCCTGGCCCGCGTCATGCGTTCGCTGGGCGCGACCGACGCGATGAACCTGGACGCCGGCACCAGCACGGGCTTTTACTACAACGGCGCGACACTCGCCAAGCCGGGCCGCAAGCTGACCAACATGATCGTCGTTTATGGCCGGCGCGACCGCTACGAGCGCGCGCTGGACCAGCTCGTCCCCGCCGCCTACCACCGGTCGGCGTCCCGCCCCCGCCGCCAGGTTTCCGAAGCCGACGCGCCCCGTCCGGCCTCGCTGGTCCGCCCGTGACCCTCGCCGATCCGCCCCCCAGGCTCTGGGCCGAGGTTGACGCGCGGGCGCTGGCCCACAACGTCGCCCTGCTCCGTCGCCGGTTCGGCCCCGCGCGGCTGATGGCCGTGGTCAAGGCGAACGCCTACGGGCACGACACCGGCCTGATCGCCCCGCTGTGCGCCGACCTTGGGCTGCGCGACTTCGGCATCGCCACCCCCGCCGAGGGAGCGGCCTTGCGCGGCCTTGTGCCCCCTGACGCGGCCATTTACCTGCTCGGCCCCGCGTTCCCCGAAGAATCTCCCGCTATCGTGCATCACCGCCTGACGCCGCTCCTGAGCAGCGCGGGAACGGCGCGGGCGCTCTCCGAAGCCGCCGGTGCGCTCGGAGTCACTGCCGACGTGCATCTGGACTTGGATACGGGCATCGGACGCGCGGGCGTCCAGGTCGCCGACGCCCCTGCCTTCCTCGACCTTTTGGACCGCCTGCCCGGCTTGAGTGTTACCGGGATTACCACCCACTTTGCCAGCGCCGACGAGGACCCTGCCGACGCCCAGGCGCAGCACACCCTGTTCGCCATGTTCGTGCGCTCGCTGGGACCACGCGCCGACGATCTTCTCATCCATGAAGCAAACTCGCCCGCTGCCCTGCACCTACCGCCCGACACGCACCGGGGACTGGTTCGCCCCGGCCTGCTGCTCTACGGCATCGAGCCGACGCCGGGCGCCTTCAGGGAAGGCAACATGGAAGGCGATCTGGACTTGCGCCCCGTCCTTTCCCTCCGAACCCGCGTGACGCTCTGCCGTCCCCTGCCCGGCGGCGCGACGATTTCCTATGGCCGCACCTACACCGTCCCGCCCGGCGGCGGCGTCTACGCCACCCTGGGCGTCGGCTACGGCGACGGCTACCCGCGCCGCTTCTCGAACTCGGGCCACGTTTTGATTCACGGACGCCGCGCCCCTATCGTCGGCCGCGTCTGCATGGACCAGACGGTCGTGGACGTCAGCCGCCTCCCCGGCGTCCAGATCGGCGACACCACCACCCTGATTGGGACGGACGGCGGCGAGACGCTGACCGCAGGCGACCTTGCCGCCGCGCTTGGGACGACGCCGCACGAGATCACTACCTGCCTCACCGCCCGCATCCCGCGCCTCCTGATGGGTGAGGTACAATAGCCGGACATGCCTTCCCAATCCACGCGCCTCCAAACGCTCACAGTGGACGCGCGCCCTGTGCTCTGCCGCGTTCTCGACCCCGCCCCTCCCTCGGTCCACTCTCCACCCGTGCGGCTGCCCGTGATTCTGCTGCACGGCCTGGGCTGCTCTTCGGAAGCCTGGCTCCCGACGGTGGACGCCCTGGCCGATCGGCGCCTGCCGGTCCCCGTCTTCGCCCCGGATATGCCCGGCTTCGGCTGCTCTCCGGGGCCGGAGGAGGCGCTGGGGATGGCGGACTTGGCGGACTGGACGGCACGGCTGATGGACGCGCTGGGCGTGGAGCGGGCGCATCTGGCGGGCAATTCGATGGGGTGTCAGGTCGCCCTCGCTCTGGCGCGGCGGCATCCCGCGCGGGTGGGG
>CAXTWM010000557.1:0-2120 GCA_964247915.1 uncultured Armatimonadales bacterium
CTGACCAACGCGCCCACGGCCCCGTCGATCTCGGCCCCCGCCGTCACCAACGCGCCCACGGCCCCCGCGCCGGCCCTGCCGCCGGACGTCGCCGCCTACCTGGCGTTCTTGCAGGGGATCGAGCAGAAACGGGTGGCGATGAACAACGACGTGTCCGGGGCGACGGCGATGCTGGGGCTGGCCCAGGGACTGGGGGGGATGGGCGGCGGGATGCCCGACCTCTCGAACGACCCGGAGGGCGCGGACGAGGCCAAGCAGCAGGCGGCGAAGCAGGACGAGGCGAAGCAGAACATGCAGCGCATCAGCCAGGGCTACACCCAGTACGCCCTGAAGTGGCAGGGCCTGGTCCGCGAGTTCCGGGGGACGCCCCCGCCCCCCGCCTGCGCGCCCCTGGCCGGGCGCTACCAGACGTTCCTGGGGGACTACACCACGGTCATCTCCAAGATGCAGGTGGCCCTGCTCAACCATGATTCGAGCGGCCTGCCGGACCTGAGCGCCGTCGCCGGGGTGCAGGCCCAGGTCAACACGGACGGCGGGCTGGCCGACACGGAGCTGGGGAACCTCTGCGGGCGCTACGGCGTGCCCAAGCCGTTCGTCATCTCGCCCGAAGGCGGGGCGCCGTCGCTGCTGGGGCATTAGCGGAAAGCACACAAGACCTCCCGCTCGGAGTAGGTCCCTGCGGATGGGTTCCTACTCCGCCCCGTCCCCCGCCGCCACGTCCCGCCGGCGAACGTCCGCCACACGCCACTGCGCGAAAATCAGCAGGGGGACGGACAGAACCAGGGCGTAGCCGATGCCGAGCAGCAGGCGCCCCGCCAGCAGGACCCACCCGCCCAGCGGGGTCGGCGCGGGCAGATCGAAGGGCAGCCACTGGAACTGCGCCCAGACGCCCAGGCCGGCGACGGCGACGAAGAGCAGCCCGGCCAGGCCGCGCAGGTTCTTGGAGAAGACGGGGTAGGTGGACAGCGCGGCCCCGACCGACAGGCCCAGGGTGAACAGGGCGAGGACGAAGGTCTGCCCGATCAGCCAGGCGGCCAGTGCGGGACCTGCGCCGACGGCGGGCGCGGCCAGGGCGTAGAGGAGCAGGCCCGCGAGGCCGCCGACGGCCCAGACCGCGCCCATCGTGATGCTCTGGCCCCACACCTTGCCCCAGAAGATCTCGCGCGCCGTCAGCGGCGTCAGCAGCAGGAACCCCCAGATGCCCCGCTGCCGGTCCCGCGCGATCAGCCCCTCCCCGATCACCTGTCCCCGGAGGCCGAGGGCGTAGCACTGTGCGGCCAGCAGCAGGGCGGCCAGGTCAGGCCAGACCGTGACCCAGCCGCTCAGGGGGCGGGGCTGCATCGAGCTGAGCCGGCCCGTGTCGAAGAAATGAAAGGGCGACATGGCGGCCAGGGCGGCGACGATTTCGGGGTAGGCCAGGCCGAAAACGGTGACGCCGACCAGGGCGAGCGGGGCGACTGTCAGCCACGTCACCCACTGGCCCGACCGCGTCCGCGTCCGCATCTCGTGGGTGAAGAGCGGGTTGTCGGTGCGGGCGGTGATCCAGGCCAGCAGGGCGGCTGTCCGGGCGGCGTGGCGTGGGGGGAGGGGTCCCCGGCCCTGAAGGGCCGGTCTAGTCGGAGAAAACCCCTCCGGGGTCGGGGACACAGCCGACGGCAAAGGGCGTTCAGTCGCGGAGCGACTTTCTCCGACTAGACCGGCCCTTTCAGGGCCGGGAACCGCCGCTTTCTTCACCACTCCAATCATCCCCAGTGCCCCCACCAGGGCCAACCCCGCCAGGCAGACCTCGAAGCTCGGCGGCGTGGCGATGTGCCAGAGTGGGAAGCGCCCCAGCATCCCCGCCGCGTCGGGGAACAAGCGCAGCCAGGCCGTCGCGGGGGACAGGGCGGCCAGCCAGGACAGGCCGGGGACGGGCGCCGACAGGGCGGCGACGGGGAACAGGTACAGCAGGATGCCCGCCGAGACCAGACTCTTGGCGGGCAGGACGCGGCGGACGCCGACGGCCCACAGGGCCGAGGCCGCGCCCGCCAGGGCGATCCGCCCCGCGACCGCATAGACCGGCGGCGCGAACGGGGACAGGCCGCCCAGGGCGCAGGCCAGCAGGAACGTCACCCCCGCCA
>CAXTWM010000558.1:0-2104 GCA_964247915.1 uncultured Armatimonadales bacterium
GCCGGGGACGGCGACGCCGCCCCGCTACGGCCTGTTCACCGGCGAAGTCCAGGTCAAGTTCTAGTCTGCTCCTGTCAACGCTGAGAGAGCCGTGGGATTGAAATCCTCGGCTGTGGGGCGCGGACGCCCAGTGTCCGCCCGCGCGGACATAAAGAAAAACCCGTGATCTATCCGGTCTCCACGCAGGTGGAGACTTGGCCGCAGGCCCCACAGCCGAGGATTTCAATCCCACGGCGCTTCCCGCCTGCGTCACATCAGTCAATATCAGGGCGGGCCTGTCAAGGCCCGCCCCCCTTCTTTTCCGGCAGGACTCCGCGCCGCGCCCGTCGAACAGCGCCGCCATGAACCCCTCCACAGAGACCTCCGAGACAGTCTGGATGCTGGCGTACTTCCGGCAGATCTATTCGGGCCGCGTCGAGACGACCACAGGCGGCGAGGCCTACGTCGTCGCGCTCACCGACGAGGCGCTCTGCGTCGAAGATTTGCACCTGGCTTGGAGCCGCGACGGGCGGCGCTGGACGGCCCTGAACGGCAACCGCCCCACCCTGCCGACGCCCGCCTGGGCGCGGCACGCCCGCGACCCGTTCGTCCGGCGCGGGCCGGACGGGCTGTTCCACCTGCTCGCCACCGGCGGGCGCGCGCCGACCGACGTCCTGTACGGGCGCTCCGCCGACCTCATTGAGTGGGAAGACCTGCGCTCGGTCCCCCTAGCCGGCGGCGTCTCGGGGGCGCGCAACGCCTGGGCGCCGGAGTGGCTGTGGGATGAGGAGCAGGGCAGCTACTTCGTCTATTGGTCCACGTCCCACGGCGCGCACGGCTGGGACGACAGCCGCATCTGGTGCGCCCGGACGCCGGACTTTCGGACCTTCACCGCGCCCTCGGTCCTGTTCGACCCCGGCTTTTCCGTCATCGACGCCACGCTGCACCCCTACCGGGGCGTCTGGCACATGGTCTTCAAAGACGAGCGTTTCGGGGCCGTCCTGGGCGAACACCGGTATCTGCAAGTGGCGACGTCGGACGCCCTGGACGGCCCCTTCCAGGTCGCGACCGGCCCGATCACCGACTCCATCACGGAAGGCCCCTCCGTGCTGCCGCTGACGCCCGACGGGCCGTTCTACCTCCTGTACGACTGGTGCATGGCGAACGATTACGGCGCGTCCGTTTCGGGCGACCTGCTCTCCTGGCGCGTCGTGCCCGACGTCTCGTTCCCCCCAAACGCCCGGCACGGCAGCGTTTTTTCTGTTACCGAGCAGGAACTAGCGCGCCTGCGAGCGCACTTCGGCGACGAATCCGGGTAAGATGAAGAAGCCATGGAAACCGTCCCACTCGCCGACACGCTGATCATGGGGGCCAAATCGGCCGCCCCGGAGACCGTCCCCGAGTACGAGATCCTGCGGGAGATCGGGCGCGGCGGCATGTCCACCGTATACGAGGCGCGAGACAGGCGCACCGGGGGGAGCGTCGCCCTGAAAATGCTGGCCCTGCCTCCCTCGCACACGCCGGAGCAGGGGCGCGACTTGATCGCCCGGTTCCGGCGCGAGGCCCGCGCCGTCGCCCAGCTCTCGCACCCGAACATCGTGGTCATCCACGAGGTCGGCGAGCGAAACGGGGCGCACTTCCTGGCGATGGAGTGCCTGGCCGGCCAGACCCTGCGCGAGCGGATAGCCGACGGCCCGCTGACGCCCGCCCAGGCGCAGCCGATCCTCGCCCAGATCGCCGGCGCCCTGGACGCCGTCCACGCGGCGGGCATCGTCCACCGGGACGTCAAGCCCTCCAACGTCGTCCTCCTGCCCGATGGGACGGCCAAGCTGCTCGACTTCGGCATCGCCCGGCAGAGCGACGACACGACGATCACCAGCACGGGCATGATCGTCGGCTCGCCGTCCTACATGGCCCCGGAGCAGGTGCGCGGCGAGGCGGGCACGGCGGCCTCGGACGTGTGGGCGCTGGGCGTGCTGGGGTACGAGATGCTGGCCGGCCGGCCCCCGTTCCAGAGCGCCACCATCCCCGCCGTGCTGTACCAGGTCACGCACGAGGCGCCGCCGCCCGTCCCCGGCCTGCCGCCCGCCGTCGGGAAAGCCCTGCGCCGGGCGCTGGACAAGAA
>CAXTWM010000559.1:0-2103 GCA_964247915.1 uncultured Armatimonadales bacterium
GACCGCGAGGCCGTCTACCAGAAGGCGCTGCCGACCTACGCGGACGACGCGGCCCGCCCATTGGCGGTCAAGACCGGCGGCACGCAGGCCGTCAGCGGCGCCCGGCTGCTGCGCTTCTCCTATGGGAGCGCGAACAGCCAGCGTGTCCCTGCGCTCCTGTTCACGCCCCTGCGGGCGTCGGCGGCGCACCCCGCCCCGTGCCTGGTCCTCCTGCACGGGCTGGGCGGCAGCAAGGAGCAGATGGCGGGCCTGGCCCTGTTCGCCGCCCGCGCCGGGTACGCTTCGCTGGTGATCGACGAATACGGCCAGGGCGAGCGCACCCCCGCCAAGCCTTCCACGCGGCCGCAGGCGGAGGAGCTGGCGACGACGGTGCATCAGTCCGCCGTGGACGTCCGCCGGGGGCTGGACTATCTGGGGACGCGGCCCGACATCAACAAGGGGCGTGTCGGCCTGGTCGGCATCTCGCTGGGGGCCATCATCGGCACGGTGGCGTCGGGCGTGGACCCGCGCCTCAAAGCCACCGCGCTGATTTCCGGCGGCGGCGACTGGGGGCTGATTCTGAGGACGCTGTCGGCCAACCGGACCGAAGTCGGCGGGCACAGCACGGCGGGCTTCAGGAACGCCGACTGGGACCGCCTCAGCGCCCTGCTCGCGCCGGAAGACCCGCTGACCTTTGCCCCCCATGTCGCGCCCCGCGCGCTGCTGATGCTCGGCGGGCGCAAAGACACCACCATCGTCGTCCCCGCCCAGCAGGCGCTTTATGACGCCGCCCGTGACCCGAAGGAGATTCAGTGGTTCGCCCAGTACGGCCACGTCCCGCCGCCCGAGGTCGTCTACCCCGCCCTGCAAAAGTTCTTCGCCGCCCGGCTATAAGCGACGCGGTAGGGGCAAGAAAAAGGGGCGAACCTTGTGTTCGCCCCCGCCTAATCGTGAAAGCCTTCTTACTGCCCTGCGCCCATGCTGGACTTCGCGTAGCCCGCCGGGACGGCGAACGCCGAGGCGGGCAGGGGGGCTTTGGACACCGAGACCACCGAGGTCGTAACGGTCGTGTTGCCGAGCGGGCTGCCGGTGACCGCCATCGTGGTCTTCAGCGGGAAGCCCTTGATCTTACGCATCAGGCCCTGCATGACGGCCAGCGGCCCCTGGCCGCTCGCCGGCAGGGTGAGCCGGGCGAGGTCCTGGGCGGCCCAGATGTCGCCCTGGATGACCGTGCCGGGCTGCGAGGGCAGCGTCGCCGACATCAGGTAGCGGCGGGAGGGGTGGCCCTGGATCACCTTGGTCTGGCCCGTGTCCTTGACCGTGGCCGCGATCTGGCCCGCCCCCCCGGTCGCGGACGGCGTCTGCATCGTCGAGTAGGTGTGCCGACGCCGATCAATCACCGTCGTCTGGTTCGTCGCCGCGTCCGAAACGTAGGTCATGGGGCCGATGTCCGCCCGCGACTTGCCGCCGCGCAGGTACACGGTCGTCACCTGCGGGGCGCCGCTGAACATCGGATTGCCGGAACGGCTCATCTGCGCCCGCTGCTGCGGCGTCATCGAGTCCAGGTAGGCTTTGAGCTGCGGGCTGTCTATCTTGAGCGTCTGCACCACCTTGAGGTCGGCGCGGGCGGCGGGAACGGCCACGGCGGCGAGTGCGGCCAGGGCCGCGATTGTCAATGGGGTCTTTGTCACTACGTTTTTGCTCCTGTGTTTCTATCCGATAGGTTTACGCGGCTTCTCCCTCGCCGGTTCCCGCGCCCGAACCTTCCGCCCCCGCCGGCGCGCGGTACATCCTGTCCAGGAGGCGCGGCGGCAGCAGGCGCACGGCGGCCATCGTTAGGGACGCCAGGCGCGGGAACCGGACGACCGACTGCCCAGCCCGCAGGCCGTCCAGGATGACGCGGGCGGCGTCCTCGGGTTCCATCAGCAGGGGCATGTCCGCGATGCCCTGCGTCATCGGCGTGCGGACGAACCCCGGCGCGACCGTCACCAGTCGTATCCCCTGGGCGGCCCACGGCGCGCGCAGGCCGTCGCAGAGCTGCGACACGGCCGCCTTGCTGGCCGAGTAGCCCGCACCCGCGCCGGGGAAGGCCCGGTCCGCCGACAGGCTGGACACCACCCCCAC
>CAXTWM010000560.1:0-2080 GCA_964247915.1 uncultured Armatimonadales bacterium
GGCCGCCTGGCGGCGGGCGCCCCTGGCACGGCTGGGGACGCTGACCGGGCCGGGCGGGGCGGGCAAGACGCGGCTGGCCCTCCACGCGGCGCGGGCGGCGGCGGACGGCTTTGCGGGGCCGGTGTGTTTCGTCCCGCTGGCGGACTTGACCGAGGCGCGGCTGATCCCCGACGCCGTCCTGGGCGCGCTGGGCCTGCCGCGCGCGGCGACGGGGGAGCCGCTGGAGCAGGCGGCGGCTGCCCTGGCGGGGATGCCGCCCGCGCTGCTGGTGCTGGACAACTTCGAGCACCTGGTCGAGCGCGGCGCCCCGCTCGTCTCCGCGCTGCTGACGCGCGTGCCCGCGCTCACCTGCCTGGTCACGTCGCGCCGCCGCCTGGCCCTGCCGGGCGAGCGCGAATGCCCGGTCCCTCCCCTGCCCCTGCCGGACGCGGACGGGACGGCGGCGGCGGTCGCCCGGACGGCCAGCGCGCAGCTCTTCGTGGACCGGGCGCAGGCGGCCCGGCCCGACTTCCAGCTCACGCCGAGCAACGCCGCCGCCGTGGCCGCGCTGTGCCGCAGCCTGGACGGCATCCCCCTCGCCATCGAGCTGGTGGCGGCGCGGGCGATGACCCTAACGCCCGCCCAGATGAACGAGCGCCTGGCGCAGCGGTTCGCGCTGCTCCACAGCCGGCGCGGGGACAAGGGGACGCGGCACCGCTCGCTCTGGGCGGCCCTGGAATGGAGCCACGACCTGCTGCCGCCGGACCTGGGGCGCTTCTTCGCCCACCTTTCCGTGTTCCGGAGCGGCACGGCGGAGGCCGCCGCGTCGGTCTGCGGGCAGCCCCAGGCGCTGGAGTTCCTGACTCAGCTCCGCGAGCGCTCCCTGCTGGTCATGGAGGACGACGGGGACGAGAGGCGGTTCCGCCTGCTCGAAACCCTGCGCGAGTTCGGCTCGGAGCTTCTGCCGCGCGAGGACCGGCAACCCCTCGCCCATCGCCACGCCCTCTGGTTCCTGGGCTTTGCCGAAGACGCTTCTCCGCACCTGACCGGCCCGGCGCAGGCCCGGTGGCTGGACCGGCTCGAAGCCGACCACGAGAATTTGCGCCGCGCCCTAGCCTGGTGGCTGGCGGACGAGGCCACAGGGGACGGGGCCGCAGGAGACGGGGTCGCGGGAGACGACGGCGTGGACGAGGCGCTGCGGATGGGTAGCGCCCTGTGGCGCTTCTGGGCCGTGCGCGGGCACTACGCGAGCGGGCGCGCGTGGCTGGAGCGCGCCCTGGCCCGGCGGGGCGGGTCGGCGGAGGCGCGGGGCCTAGCCGCCAATGGTGCGGGCAACCTGGCAAGCGAGCAGGCCGACTACCCCGCCGCCGAGTCGTGGTACACGGAAGCGCTGGGGATTATGCGCGGGCTGGACCACCGGGCGGCCGTGGCCGCGTGCCTGTGCAACCTGGGCCGGGTCGCCATGCACCGGGAGGACTACGCGCGGGCACAGGCGCTGCAAGAGGAGGCGCTGGCCCTGCGCCGCGCAGACGGCCACGCGGGCGGCATCGCCTACACGCTGCAATGCCTGGGCCTCGTCGCCCAGCACCGGAAGGACCACGCTGGCGCGCGGCAGCTTCACGAGGAGAGCCTGGCACTGTGGCGGGAAGTGGGGAACGACAACGGGCGGATGTGGTCGCTGTGCAACCTGGGGTCCATCGCTACCGAGGGGGGCGACGACGCAGCGGCAGCTCGCCTGTACCGGGAGGCGCTGGGCCTGTGCCGGGCGCTCGGCGACCGGCACGCGCTGTGCGGCCTGCTGGACGGCTTCGCCGCGCTGGCCGCGCGCCGGGGCGAGCGGGGCGCGTGGATTCGGGCCGCGACACTGGCCGGGGCTGCCGAGGCGCTGCGCCGCCAAGCCGGCGCGGGGATGCACGCCAACGAGGCCGCCCTCTTCCACGCCGCGCTGGCCCCCGCCCGTGACGGCCTGGGCGCCGCCGAGTACGCCGCTGCATGGGGCCGGGGGGAGGCGCTGACCGCCGATCAGGCCGTGGCCTACGCCCTGGAAGGCGACGTCCTGGGGGACCACATCCGGGGGGATGGCGCGCAGCCGTAACGGGGG
>CAXTWM010000561.1:0-2073 GCA_964247915.1 uncultured Armatimonadales bacterium
TTCTTGGGCTGGGGCTTTCTCGGGTTAGGCTTTCTTCGCCCGCACGCGCGGGTCGGGGACGGGGGGCTGCCCCTCCCGGAGCCAGTAGAACCCGCCTGCCGCCAGAGGCCCGAGCTTCTGCGTCTTCGGCGCCCGCCCGCCGCCCGGCCAGCGCACCTCGCCGGACAGCACGCGCGCCGACGATCCCAGGCCGAACGTCAGCCGCGTGTCGCTGTGCGAGCAGTAGCTGGAACTGCCGTGGACCCACTGCGTCCGCTTCCCCTGCTCCGTTTGCAGCGTCACCTTCGCCCCCAGCGCATCCCGGTTGCAGGAGACCCCTTCCAGGCGCAGCGTGACCCAGCCGTTCTGGTTGCCGCCGTCATTGCGGAACAGCTGCAAAGGCCCGGTCTGCGAAACCATGACGACGTCGGGATCGCCGTCATTATCGAAGTCGCCGACGGCCAGCCCGCGCGTGACGCGCGGCAGGGCCAGGTCCCCCAGCGAGCGCAGGTCCTCGGCGAACGCCCCCGCATGGTTGTTGTGGAACAACTGCTGGCTCTGGGCGTAGGAGGAGCCGGCCGTGCTCGCGTCCATGTGGTCCAGGACGTGCCCGTTGCCGACGATCAGGTCCTGCCAGCCGTCCAGGTCGTAATCGAGGCACTCCAGGCCGAAGCCGAGGTACTGAAGGTTGGTGCTGGCGATGCCGGAGTGGTAGGACGCGCTCTCGAACAGGCCGCCGCCCAGGCTGCGGAAGATGGACTTGGACTGGCCGGCGAAGTTGACCACGAACAGGTCCTCGCGCCCGTCGTTGTCGTAGTCGCCCGCGCCCACCCCCATGCCCGAAGCGGGCCGGCCCTGGTCGTCCAGCCCGACTCCGGCGAGGATAGCCCGGTCGGTGAAGGTGCCGTCCCGGTTGTTGTGGAGGAGGAAGTTGGGCATGGTGTCGTTGGTGACGAACAGGTCCATCCAGCCGTCCTCGTCATAGTCGAGCCAGACCGCCGACATACTCTTGCCCAGGAGCTTGTCCAGGCCCGCCTGCCGCGTCACGTCGGTGAACGTGCCGTCCCCGTTGTTGTGGTACAGGCGGTCGTGGCTCGGCTCATAGACCTGCGGCCGGTCGTAGGCCATTTTCCCGTCGGCGCCCTCGTAGGGCTTATCCAGGGCGAGAGACCAGCGGGCGTAGTGGCAGACGAAGAGGTCCAGCCGGCCGTCGTTGTCGTAGTCCCCCCAGGCGGCGCTGAGGGGCCAGGACAGCTCGGGAGCCAGGTCAGCCACGCCGGCGCGGGCCGTGACATCCGTGAACGTGCCGTTGCGGTTGTTGTGGAACAGGCGGTTGCCGCCGTAGGCCGTGACGTACAGGTCGGCCCAGCCGTCGTTGTCGTAGTCGGCGACGGTGACTCCCTGGCCATAGCCGAGGTTCCCGTCCAGCCCCGACCCGGCGGTGACGTCGGTGAACGTGCCGTCCCCGTTGTTCCGGTACAGGACGCTCCGGGTCGGGAAGCTCTTTCCCGTCCCGGTCGCGCCGGGCTGGGGACCGCTCTGCACCGCAAAAATGTCCAGCAGGCCGTCGTTGTTGTAGTCGAAGAACGCGACTCCGCCCCCGGTCGTCTCGATCATGTGGTGCTTGCCCATCGCGCCGTTCTGGTAGGTCCAGCGTATCCCGGCGGGGCCGGTGACGTCGGTGAAGCGGAGGGGGTGCTGGGTCAGGAGCGGGGCGGCTGCCGCTGCCTTCGGGTTAACGACCGTGCTGATGGGGACGGCGGCGGATGTCTCAGAGGAGGAACCGGTCTTGCTCCGGCATCCGGTCAGCGTCAGGGCGCCTCCGGCCAGGGCATACAAAAAGTGGCGTCGTGTGAGCATGGACTAGTGGGTCCCTCGGACACAGAGAATGGAAACAAAGAATGGAGACAGAAAAAGGCCGCCGGGGGACAGTTGGTGTCCCCCGGCGGCCTTCGGAACGGGATGCCCCCGTGAGGCGGCCTCCGCTGCCCGCTTTGCAACGGGATGGCCCTCACTGCCGCAGGCTGTACGTCAGCACATCACTGCCGCAGGCTGTACGTCAGCACATCACTGCCGCAGGCTGTACGTCAGCAC
>CAXTWM010000562.1:0-2064 GCA_964247915.1 uncultured Armatimonadales bacterium
GGACGTAACTGGCGGACCGGGCCAGGTCGAAGGCTTGGGGCGAGTCCGTGACGATGTTGTCCACGATCTGCGTGTCTGCCGAGGGGTGCGCCGCCAGGCCAGGCCCCGCGTCCGCCCAGAGCGCGACGGCGGCCTGTCCGTTGCCGACGAACCGGTTGCCCTCGATCCGCGTCCCCGCGCCCTGCGGGACGGCGACGCCCAAGGCGCGGTTGTGGCTGATGTCGTTGTCGAAGACGCCCGACCCGTCGGCGAAGCCCAGCCAGAAGCCGTAGCCGCTGCCCTCGGCCCGGTTGCCGAGGTAGACGTTGCGCCGGGAGAACGTGCCTTCAAAGGCGTTGTTGGGGGACCACGATCCGTCGTTGTCCGCCACGACGTTGTCGTTACACGCCCCGGCGATGTGGAACGCCTTGTCCCGATCGTCAAACCCGCCGTTGGTCCGGTCCGTCAGGAAGAAGCCGTCCCCGCCGTGCGTCAGCGAGTTGCCCACGATGAAGTTGTTGCTGCTGCCGTTCACCACGGCCAGTCCCGCCGAGTCGCCGCCCCAGCCGCCGCCCCAGGGCCGGTTCACGAAGTCGGCCCGGTTCCAGCAGACGGCGTTGTCCGAGGACCCGTACAGCCCGATGCCGAAGGCGGAGTTGAACGAGAAATCGTTGCCGCGCACGGTGCAGTGATCCGAGCTGACCAGGACCAGCCCGTCCAGCGCCCCCGACCCCCGGCAGCCGATCACGGCGCAGCCCCGCGCGTTCTCCAGCCAAAGACCGGCCCCATACCCGCGCCAGGCGGTCGCATCGCGGATGTTCAGGAAGCTGTCCACCGGCATCCCGTTCTGGAGCAAGCGCTGGGCATGGCTGAAACTCACGTCGCACCCCTTGACCGTGACCCGGCTCGCGTCCTGGACCCTGATGTTGCACCCGAAGCCTTGTACGACCGCGTTCTTGATGACGACGCCTTTGTGCCCGGCGACGTTGACGCCGATGCCGGAGAAGTTCTCGCGGGCGGCATCCGCCGGGTCGGGGCAGGACAGCAGCCGCGCCCCGCCGAAGTCCACGACCACGTTGTCGGCCCCGATCTGGAGCACGCCGTTCCCGCCTGAGTCGGCGACGACGTACCGCCCCGGCTGGATACGCACCGACCGGGTGATGACGATGCCGTCCCGGTCAATGCGAATCGTGGGCGTTGCCGCCTCTGCCTGGATTGCCGCCGTCATGCCTACCAGCAAGGTGGTGACTAAGAGAACTGCCAGGTTTCGCATAGGACTACCTCCCCATAAGCCGACACCCATGATACCACGGCGGGGGAGGATTTGCCGGGCCAAGGCGCGAACTTGCACGGGATGAGCCATAAGCCCGCGATCGCCTGGAAATGGGCGCTGACGACATTCCCTTTCACCTGTCTGCTGCTGGGCGGCGCCCGCCGAGACGTGCAGGGCCAGCGCCCGCGCACGCCGCCCCCGTTGATCCGGTTCAGTCAATACCGGCTGGCGAACGGCCTGCGCGTCGTGCTCGCGCCCGACCCCGCCGCGTCCACGGTCTCGCTCTGCGTCACCTACGGCGTCGGCTCCCGCGACGAGACGCCGGGGCAGGCGGGGTGGGCGCACCTCATGGAGCACATGATGTTTCAGGGGTCGGCCCATGTGGGGCGCGGCGAGCACCGCCAGCTCGTGGAGGAGACCGGGGGTAAGTTTCAGGTGGACACCGGCCAGGACCACACCGAGTATTACGAGGAGGTGCCCGCCGGCCAGCGGGCGCTCGCCCTGTTTCTGGAAGCGGACCGGATGGGTTCGCTCGATCTGACGCCCGACAACCTGGACAACCAGCGCGCAGTCGTGCTGCGGGAGAAGGCGCAGCGCCACTCCCACCAGAGCTACGACGCGGCCGAGATCGCCCTGCTGGACCTGGCCTATGACGGCTTCGGCTACAAGCACACGACCATCGGCGAGAAGGCGGACCTGGACGCGGCCACCGTGCCCGCCCTGCGCGACTTCTACGAACGCTTTTACGCGCCCGGCAACGCCGTCCTCGCGCTGACCGGCGACTTCAACGAGGCGGCCGCGCGGGCCGAGAT
>CAXTWM010000563.1:0-2059 GCA_964247915.1 uncultured Armatimonadales bacterium
GTGTGCCAGTCGTTGATGGTGGTGTCGTACTGCATTCCGGGGTCGCCGCAGACCCACGTCCCCTCGGCGATGCCGCGCATCAGGTCGCGGGCGCGGTAGGTCTCGGCGGTGCGGCCGGACAGGCGGAACTTGGTATCCCAGGCGGCGTCGGCCTCGACCGCCCGCATGAAGTCGTCGGTGACGCGGACGCTGTGGTTGGCGTTCTGGAAGGGGACGGTGTCATAGGCACCATTGGCGACGTTGAACGCGCCCGAGTAGCCGGCGTCAATCAGGGCGTGGGCCTTTTCTTCGGCGTCCTTCTTGCAGTCAATGAACTCCTTGACGTCCGGGTGGTCGATGTCCAGGACGCGCATGCAGGCCGCGCGGCGGGTGGAGCCGCCGCTCTTGATGCTGCCCGCCGAGGCGTCCAGTCCCTTCATAAAGGAGATCGGCCCGCTGGACTTGCCGCCCGCCTCCAGCGGCTCTTTGGAGGAGCGCAGGGTGGACAGGTTCAGACCACTGCCGCTGCCGTCTTTGAAGAGCATCCCCTCGGTCTTGTAGAGGTCCAAAATGCTCTCCATCGTGTCACTGACTTCATTGATATAACAGTTGTGAAGCAGGATGCCTTCGGCCCAGAACGTCTCGCTCTCAGTCTGGATGTCATAGACGTATTCGGGGCCGCCCAGCGTCTTGCTCACGACCAGGACGTCCGCCGAGCGCCATGAGGCGGCGGCCTCGACTTGCCGCTCCGTCATCCGCGCCTGTTTGTGGGCGTGGGTGAAGCCGACGAGGGCCTCGAACTGTTCCACGGAGACATTGTCGTGGATGCCCAGCGAGTACGAGGTCTTGCGGGCGAAGTCGTCACGCGCGTCCGTGTAAGCCGTCAAGGCCGCATAGATGCCGAGTGAGCGCAGCAGGCGCTGAGTCGCCTGCATCAGCGGCAGGCTGGTGTTGGAAAAGACGGGCAGGCGGCGGTTGCCGTTCTCCGAGACATGGCCGTCCGCGTCGAACAGCCCGCCGAGAAACGCGCCGACGTTTTCCGCACTTGTCCGGTACACCCATTCCGGGACCTGCTTGTCGCCGACGCGGCCCCATAAACCGAGGGCGGACCAGAAGGCGCGGCTGACCGCCCCGTGCCCGCGCAGGCAGAAGCCCCAGGACTTGGCGTGGGCGCGGAAGGGGATGCCGTACCGGGTCAGGATGCTTTCCGCGCGCTCCTTTTCGGGGAGCGTGTTCAGCTTCAGGTCCCAGGTGTCGCTCGTCAGCGTCTCCGACCGGCCGCAGTAGCCGTCCCCGACCATCAGCCCCGTCAGCCAGGCCAGGTCGGCGTCGGGCGTGATCGAATTCAGGCTGAGGCTCGTCGCTTCCGGCAGGAGCACATGGCGGTTGAGGACCAGCCGGTCCGTGCCGATCAGCAGATCGCCGGCCTCTTTCTCGGCGATTTCTCCCTTGCCGGTGCGGACAAAGACGCGGTGGTTGGATGTGCAGCGCAGGGTCGAGCCGTCGGCCAGGTGAAAGTTGATGACGCGCTTGCGGCCGTTGCAGATGCCGTTCACGATGCGCGCGGGGGTGCCGTCCGGCGCGTAGGTGCAGATCTGCGGGTCTGGCGTGGACTGGAACAGGCGCACGATCTCGCCGATGGGGAGCAGGCCACGGTCGGTGTTGACCCGGACATCATACGGCAGACACGCCGACACTGCCTGTCGGCGTCCGGCCCAGCCGAGATTGAACCAGACGGGGCTGTTGAAGGCGGCGTACTGGTGCAGGAGGATGAAGCGCAGCTCGTCATGGAAGGCGTCGGCGTCGGCGTCCGTGGCGAAGTAGCCGCCGTCTTTGCCCCATTCCAGGATGCGGTCGGCGACGCGCCCGATGAGCTGCTTGACGCTGTACTCGCGCTCCAGCGTCCCGATCTGGCCCCGGAAGTATTTGGAGACGACGACGTTGGTGGCGAGCTGCGACCAGGCTTTGGGAATTTCGACGCCCTTCTGCTCGAAAACGACGGTGCCGTCGCTGCCGACGATGCTGGCGGTGCGTAGCTCCCACTCGGCCGTGCCCCAGACGTCCTGGCCGGGCCGGGTAT
>CAXTWM010000564.1:0-2058 GCA_964247915.1 uncultured Armatimonadales bacterium
GCCGCCGCCGGAGCCGGAGGAGCCGACCGGCGACATGCGGCTGTAGGTGATCCCGGCCGGCTGCGGCGGCAGGACGCCGGGCGGGGCCGTGCCGCCCGTCCCCGCCGTGCCGCCCCCGAAGTCGCCCGCGCCCCCACTGGCGGTCGCGGCGGGGCGGCTCGCGAGGAGGTGACTACAGGAGCGGACGCCGAAGACGATGCCCGCGAGGAGCAGGAGAATGATGAGCCAGCCGCCGGGCTTGATGCGCGTGATCTGCACGGGTTCCTCCTGGGAGATTATGTTCAGGATAAAGTAGGAGATAGACTGCGCTTATGTTCGGGGAACAGGGGGCGCTTTCCTTCTTGGGGGCGCAGAGCCTTTAGGCCAATGGAGTGAGGCGGGGACAAAAAATATATTTTGCCCGTGGTAGCACAGCATACAAAAGAGGCCAAAATTTAACGCTGTGTTTACGTTCGTGTGGTAGAGTCACTGTGTCGCGGGTCGGAAACTGCTTGATGGCCCCCTTGGAGACGACTATGTTCAGCACGATTGAGACACAGGACTCTCGCCCACAGTCATTGCGGTCCCTCCCGCTCTCGGCCACGGAGCGCGAGCTGCTGCTGGCGCTGGTCTGGGGCGAGCCGCTGCTTCAGGCGGCGCAGCGGCTGGAAATGCCGCCCGACGAGGCGCGGCAAATGCTGTCGCGGCTGGAGCAGCGGGCGGGCGTCGCTTCGCGCCGGGCGCTGATCGCGCGCGCCGTCGCGCACCGCTGGGCCGGCTAGACCGTTCCCCCGTTCATCTCGTGTGTGATCCTCTCCCGTCAGCGCCCGCCAGGGCCGGACGGGGGAGGATTTTTATTTTGGCCGCTGGCTCGCAGCTTGGGGCGGATTTGTGGTAGAATGGAGGGGAGACCAACTCGAAACCGTCCTCGATGGCCCCCGTCGGCGCTGCCTGATCCGCTTCACTTGTCTTTCACTTGTCTGTGGTTTCATTCAAAATGCATCCTCCTGCGCTTATGGGCTTTGACAAGTCACGGGAACAAAATCCCGCTCCCTAGCTTCTGTCTTAGCATACGGGCGCGTTCAGTCTCGCGCGGATCGGCAAGGAAAACCATGAACACCACTGCTCAAAGCGCAGAAAAATCTCATAGTGCAGAAAAACCAACAAGCACCACCGTTCGGTCGTACCACTTCGGCGGCTACGACGTGGAGATGGAGATCAACGACACCGTCTTCCAGCCGACGCTGACCAGCCGGCTGCTGGCCCAGGTGGTCAAGATCCCCGAAGGCGCCCGCGTGCTGGACCTGGGCTGCGGGGCGGGGGTGCTGGCGATCATCATGGCCCTGAAAGGGGCGTCCCATGTGCTCGCCGTGGACGTGATGCCGCAGGCCCGGCCGCTCGTCGAGGCGAACGCCCGGCGCAACGGCGTCGCCGACCGCGTCGTGGCGTCCAGCGGCGACTTGTTCCAGCCCGTGGGGGCGCAGCGCTATGACGTGATCGTCAGCGACGTCTCGGGCGTCGTGGACGAGGTCTCGCGGCTGTCGCCCTGGTATCCCGACTCGATCCCGACCGGCGGGCACGACGGGGCGGACCAGATCGTGCGGATGCTCGACTCGGTGCGGCAGTACCTGAAACCCAGGGGCGTACTTTACTTCCCCACCGGCACGATCTCCAACGTCCCCCGGACTCTGGACGCGGCGCGGCGGGCATTCGGCGACCAGGTCGAGCTGATGGAGCAGGTCGAGGTCCCCTTCTGCGCCGAGTTCAAGGAGAACATGGACGTGATGACGCGGCTGCGCTCGGAGGGCCTGATTGATTTCGCCGCCCGGCGCTCCCGCCATGTGTGGACACTGCAAATCTACCGAGCGTGGGTGTAAACTGATGCCCTTGACAGGAAAAATCGCGCTCGTGACGGGCGGCGGGACCGGGATCGGGCGGGCCATCGCGCTGGCCCTGGCGGCCCAGGGCGCGGCCGTGGCCGTCGTTTACCGGACGTCCGAGGCGGCGGCGGCGGAGGTCGTGACGGAGATCGTCGCCGGGGGCGGGCGGGCGGTCGCCTTGCAGGGTGACGTGTCCCAG
>CAXTWM010000565.1:0-2044 GCA_964247915.1 uncultured Armatimonadales bacterium
CCCTTCTTACTCCCCCAGAATTGGGGGTGGGGGGGCGATCCTGGGCCTCCTGCTCCTCGCCAGCGCCGCTCATGCCGCCGTCACGCCCGCCGACGCGCCCGCGCTCAAGAGGGCCATCGCGGCGCAGAAAGGCCGCGTCGTCTTGGTCAACTTCTGGGCGACCTGGTGCGGGCCGTGCGTCGCCGAGTTCCCGGCCATCGTCAAGACCGGGAGGCAGTACCGGGCGCAGGGGCTTTCTGTCATCGCCGTGTCCGCCGACTCGGCCAAAGACCTGCACACGAAAGTCGAGCCGTTCCTGGCAAAGCAGGGGGCGACGTTCCCTGCTTTTCTGGAAAAGAGCGCCGACCCGGAAGATTTTATCAACGCGCTCGACCCGACCTGGCAGGGGGACCTGCCGCGAACCTTTATCTACGACCGGCAGGGGCGCCGGGTGAAGACGCTGACCGGCGAGCAGACGGCGCAGAGCCTGGCGGCGGCGGTCGCGCCCTACCTGAAGCGGTCCGCCCGCACACGTTGACGACCCGCAAGCCAGAATGATGGACGCCACCCTTCCGACGACCGCTGACACTGCCCGCAGGTCCCTGTTTCGCGGCTGGGCCGCGCTGCCGCTGTTCTGGCTGGTCCTGGTGGCCGCCGACCTGGGGAGCCTCTACTTCTTCCTGGGCCGCCTGCTGTATCCCCTCAACCCCGCCTGGGTGTACCTGTCGGTCTACGCCGTTTGCTTCGGGCTGTACGTCTTCGGGGCGGGCTGCCTCCTGCCCGCCATTCCTCGCGCGTTGTCTCGCCCTGTCCTGCCGATTATCCTGGGCGGCGCGGTCCTGTTCCGCCTGGCCGTCGTCTTCGCCCCCCCGCAGCTTTCGACCGACATCCTGCTGTACATCTGGGATGGGCGGCTCATCGTCCACGGCATCAACCCTTACCACTGGGCGCCCAACGCCCAGCCGCTGCGCTTCCTGCGGGACGGGGTCTGGAACGCGATGGAGTACAAGAGCTACCAGTCCATCTACATGCCGGTCTCGCAGGGCATCTTTGCCGCCGCCTACGCCCTGTTCGGCTCCAACCCGCTCGGCTACAAGGCCCTCTACACGCTGTTCGACTTCGCCGTCATCGGCCTGCTGCTCCAGATCCTGAAGCGGCAGCGGCGGCCCTTGACTCAGGTGATCTGGTATGCCTGGTGCCCTCTGCCGATCACGGAAGTGGCGATGGCCGGGCACCAGGACATCGTCGGCATCTTCTTTCTGCTGCTCGCCTTCACCCTGGTCATGCGCTCGGAGCGGTCGGTCGGCTGGGCGGCGCTGGCCCTGGTCGCCGCCGCGCTGACGAAAGGGTTCGCGCTGCTGCTGCTGCCCCTGTTCGCCCGCGTCTACGGGCGGCGCTTTGCTCTGTGGGCCGTCCTCGGGCTGGTCTACCTGGGGATGCCGCTGTGGGTGTACCTGCCGCAGTTCCTGCACGGGATGCACCAGTATTTAGAGACCGTTCATGTGAATGCGGGCCTGTTCAACTGGCTGAACCTGGCGCTGACGCCCCTCACCCGGCACTGGCACTACGCCATCACCGAGAAGCTGTCGGACGTCGCCATTCTTGGCGTCGTGGCCTGCTCCGTGTGGCGGCCCGTGGCCTCCCATGCGGACCTGCTGCGGCGGTCGTTCGCCGTGCTGGCCGTGACGCTGCTGGTGATCCCGACCCTGTTCCCGTGGTATCTGCTCTGGACTTTGGCCTTCGTGCCGCTGCTGGGGCGTCGGCCTTTGTACTCGTTCGTGCTGCTGTCCGGGCTGTCCGTGCTGCTTTACACCTTTTACATCTCGATCATGCCCTACTGGTGGACGCCGGTCGCCGAGTATGTGCCGTTCTACCTGCTGCTGGCCTGGGAAGTTTATCAGGCGAAGCGGCCCGGCGCGGTGGGGGCGCGGGTTCGTCGGTCGTCTGCCCCCGGCCCGGCGCTTCGCCTGGGCGGTGAGCCGGCCCAGCCGGGGCAGGTGTCGCCATGAGAGCAGTGACATGAGGGTGATGACCTACAACATCCGGGGCGGGTGGGGGATGGACG
>CAXTWM010000566.1:0-2022 GCA_964247915.1 uncultured Armatimonadales bacterium
CTGACCCAAACCTGCGGCGGGTCCGCCCAGGCCCATTCCGCCGCCAATTTCCAGCACGGCGCGATTGCCCCGGTCGTGGCCGGCTACCCCTGCCTGCTGCTTGCGCCCGACGGCAAAGCGTTCGCCCCGATGGCGCAGCTTGCCGAAAAGCTCCGCGCCCAGCACCCGGCCTTGATCTGCTTCGCCCACGACGCCGCCTTCCTCGCCGGCAGCGAGACGGCCGTCCGCATCCCCGCCGTGGCCGAGTGGGTCAGCCCGCTCGTCTACATCATCGCCGGCCAGCTCTTTACCTACTGGCTGTCGCTCCGAAAGGGCCTGGACCCGGACAGCCCGCGCGGGATGTCCAGGGTGACGCTGACGCGGTAGGCTGCTGCGCTGTTCGAAGACCCAGCCTAAAGGCTGGGTCTACACGGATGGGCCGCCCCTTCGGGGCTTAGGAGAAGCACCCGGAGGCCTCATCTGTAGCCCCGAAGGGGCGGCCCCCGGCGAAGCCGGGAGTAGACGGGCCCGGCCGGGGCCCTCGTGCCCACCGCCCCCCCCCCCCCTCCCCCACGGACACCCCCCCCCCCGGGCGGCCCCTGCGGCCGCCCCCCGGGGGGGGCCCCCGGCGACGCGGGGAGAAGACTGGCCCTACAGGGCCAGTCTTCCCTACCGCCGCGCCACGTCGTCCGCCAGTATCCCCTTCAGCCGGGCCAGGGCGCGCGCCTGGAGGCGCGAGACGTGCATCTGGGACAGGCCCAGCTTCTCGGCCACCTGGGTCTGCGACTGATCCTCCCAGAAGCGCAGGCGCAGAATCTCCTGCTCGCGCGGGTTCAGGCACGACAGCGCGCGGGCCAGGTCCGTGTACGCCTCCCAGGCGTGCATGTCCGAGTCCCAGGTGCCGACCCGGTCCATCAGCGTCAGGCCGTCCTCGCCCGCTTCCCCCTCCAGCGGCCGGTCCAGCGAGTCCGCCCGCGTCTTGCGGCCCGTCTCCATCGCCTCCAGCACGTCCTCCTCGGTCAGCTCCAGCTCCTCGGCGATCTCGGCGATCGT
Source organism: uncultured Armatimonadales bacterium (assembly GCA_964247915.1). GTDB lineage: Bacteria > Armatimonadota > Armatimonadia > Armatimonadales > Capsulimonadaceae > JANXMY01. The sequence continues at coordinate 1,033 of CAXTWM010000566.1, forward strand.
CGGCTTGCGCCCCATCCGGGCGGACAGGCGCGCGTCCACCTTGCGCGCCTGGAGCAGCCGTTCCTGGAGTGAGCGCGGCACCTTCACCGACCAGGTCCGGTCCCGGAAGTGGTGCTTGATCTCGCCCAGGATGGACGGCGCGGCGTAGACGGGGAACGGCAGGGCGCGGCTGGGGTCGTATCGGTCTACCGCCCGAATCAGGCCGATGGAGCCGACCTGGACCAGATCGTCGAGCGACTCGGAGCGGGACAGGAATCGCGCCGCCAGCGACCGCACCAGCCCCTGGTAGTGGGCGATGATGGCCTCCCGGCTGCGCCCGCACCGCGTCCGGGCGTAGTGCCGGAGCAGGACATGGACGCCCGTTTCGGTCGTCACCAGGCCGGGCCGCTTGGCCCGTCGCGGGACAGGGGGGGGCAGGGGAGGCAGATCGAGGACAGGCGCCTCCATCACTAAAGTGTCGTGTGTCTCCATCAAGTTGCTCATAAAGTTGTTCCTAAAAACGGCCAAAACTTTGGAAAAGAGCGATTATCGGGACAGGTTGGTTCCCGTCTCCGAGCAACAGACGATAAAAATGTTCGACGTGTTCCCTGATTCCAACCGACTAAACGCTTTCCTTCGCATAATACCTTACGAAGAGAGGCGATTCGCACGGGGGACGCCTCGCAGATATGCCGGTTTAATGGGCGTCACGGTCTTCGCGGGAGAAACTCTCCCGTGAGATGCCGCCTAGACGCCCGAAACCTTTTCGGAAAATACTTGTCTTTGAAGTGGCGCATACGCTTGATTCCATATGAAATGGGTATATTTGCACTGCTCCGCTGCCGATAAAAGGGAAGCGGTTCCAAGGTACTTGTGAGCGGCCCGAAGAATCATGGCTTTTCTGAACGCGGACAATCCCAAAAACGGCACGACAGGGAAGCCGCTGCGGCTCGGCCTGGCGCTGGGCTGGCTCTGTCTGGCGGCGGCCCGTGCCGGGGCGGACAGCCCCAC